>CAZAWX010000234.1:0-6080 GCA_964488985.1 uncultured Ectothiorhodospiraceae bacterium | reverse complement strand
ACACAAGCGCATGGGTGAGTTGGAACAACTACGAAACGCACTTGAGCACGGTAAGGGCTAAAGAGTTGTGCATAAACCCTGTTCACTTAAGGCAGGGCCTAGTTTGCGCATTGCGCAGGGTAAGGACGGGCTTCCAACATACAGTGCTACATGAGCATATCGAGTCGCGGCATGAGTTCGAGCAGGTGCTGTGTGTATTCATGTTGAGGATTTTCAAATAGATCCTCAGTTGCGGCGACTTCACACAAGGCGCCATTACGCATCACTGCAACTTTGTCGCACATCTGTCTGATGACCGGCAGGTCGTGGCTGATAAAAAGCATGGTCAGTCCCAGTTCTTCTTGCAGATCTTTCAGTAGATTCAATATTTGCGCTTGTATCGAAACATCCAATGCCGAAGTGGGTTCATCACAAATCAGAAATCGTGGCCGGGTTGCCAGTGCACGGGCGATCGAAATACGCTGGCGTTGTCCTCCTGAGAACTCATGAGGAAATTTTTTTGCTGCCGATCTACCCAGTTCCACAATATCTAAAAGATCATCCACGATCACACGGCGATCTCTGGCATTTTGCGCCAGGCCGTGAAAGCGTATGGGTTCACCAATAATGTCACTGACCCGCATCCGCGCGTTAAGAGATGAAAATGGGTCTTGAAATACCATTTGCATTTGCCGACGCCAGGGATTGACTTCATGATTGCTCTTAAGGGCCGTCAAATCCGTGCCATCAAAAATAATTTGGCCCCCGTCAGGCTTGTAGATCCCGGTAATCAATCGTGCCACCGTAGACTTACCCGAGCCACTCTCACCGACAAGCCCAAAAACATCACCTGCATTAATATCCAGCGAAATCTGGTTTACAGCGGTCAGGTAGAGACGATTTTTTTCCCGTAAAGCCCTGCGGGTAATAAAACGCATTTTGAGCTTTTTTAGCTGAACTAACGGCGTTTGGGAATTGCTGTATTGTTTTGCCTGGCCTAACCAGTGGCTGGACAGATCCAAATCAGTGGTTCGATGCTCTATATCTTCAATATATGTCACCAATGGAAAACGGTCGACTTTCTTGTCAGGGCGTGGAACTGCAGAAATCAGACTTTTTGTATATTCATGCCTCGGTGCACCAAGAATTTGATCGGTGCTGCCTTCCTCAACGATTCGGCCGTGATACATAACGGCGACCCGATCACATATTTCCGCAATCACCCCCATGTCATGGGTAATCAAGATCATGCCCATGTTGCGTTCCCGGCAAAGGCCACGCATCAAATCCAAAATCTGCGCCTGCACAGAAACATCTAATGCTGTCGTTGGTTCATCGGCGATGACCAATTCAGGATCAGCACACAGGGCCAGAGCAATGACGACACGCTGGCGCATACCGCCGGAGAATTGATGCGGATACTGATGGATGCGCAGGGCAGGATCAGGAATGCCGACCTGCTCAAGCAGCTTCAAGGCCCGCTCGCGGGATTTCTCAACCCCCAGTTGCAGATGCAGTTGAATGGTCTCCAACAATTGCGCTTCAATGGTTTCCAGGGGATTCAAAGAGGTGAGGGGATCTTGAAAGATCATCCCGATGCGCCGGCCCCGTATGGTGCGTAATAATTCCTCATCCAAGGTATCGATACGCTGGCCAGCCAGTTTTACTTCACCTGCGGCCATTCTGCCGGGTGGGTCGAGGAGACCAATTATGGCGTTACCAATTGTTGATTTTCCAGCTCCAGATTCACCAACAACACCCAGAATTTCACCTGCTTCAAGACATATATTGATATCGCGAGTCGCCGTGAAATTACCGCGCCTGGATGGAAAATCCACCTGTAAATCGTTGACGTCTAACAGGCTCATTGCAGTTTAGGATTCAAAGCGTCGCGCATCCAATCGCCCAGCAGGTTGACCGACAATGCCAGCATAATTAGCGCGGTTCCCGGAAAAATCGTGATCCACCACTCTCCGGAAAACAGATATTCGTTACCAATTCGGATCAAGGTACCCAGAGACGGCGTCGTGGGGGGCAATCCGACCCCAAGAAAACTCAAAGTAGCCTCGATTATCACCGCCAATGCCAGGTGGATGGTCCCGATCACAAATACAGGACCTAGCACGTTTGGCAGAATATGGCGCAGCACGATGGTCACGGGACCCAGGCCAATCACCTGTCCGGCCTGGACGTATTCTTTAAGTTTTTCCGTCATAACCGATGATCGTACAGTGCGCGCATACTGCACCCACCCGGAGATGGTAATGGCGAATATAATGACGTAAAGGGCCAGATTATCGTGAGAATCCTGGGGTAGCAGATTGCGAATCACACCATCGATAAGCAAGGCAATGAGTATGGCCGGAAAAGATAGCTGCACATCGGCAATGCGCATGATGATCGCATCCAGGCGGCCACCGGCATAGCCACTTGCCAACCCAAGACCGACACCGAGCAATACCGAAAAGAATACGGAGGCAAAGCCAACCAGTAGTGAAATTCTGGAACCATACAATACGGTGGAAAAAATATCCCGGCCCATGTCATCAGTGCCTAACCAAAATCGTGGATCGCCACCCTCCTGCCAGGCGGGCGGAACATTGGCATCCATCAAATCCAGCGCGGCAAGATCAAAGGGATTGTGAGGGGCTATCCATGGCGCTAAAACAGTGGCCAGTATCATGATTGTGGCCACTGAAGCTGCAATAATCGCAGTCGGGCTATGCCAGAACGAATACCACAGATCGCTGTCGCGAATTCGCCACAACAATTCCTCCAGTCGGCCTTGTTCAAATTCTTGATGTTCTGAGTTGGCCACGCAATTCACTCAGGTGTTTGAACTGGCACTGTCAACACGCAAGCGCGGATCGACATAGACATAAAGAATATCTGCAGCCAGGTTAATAACGACAAAAATTAACGCGATCAGTAATAGATAGGCCGACATGACCGGGATATCCGCCTCAGTAATTGCCTGAATGAATAACAATCCCATGCCCGGCCATTGAAAGACACTTTCAGTAATAATGGCAAAGGCGATAATTGAACCTAATTGTAAACCTGTCACTGTAATGACTGGAATCAAGGTGTTTTTCAGTGCATGCCGAAAATGAATGGAACGCAGAGACAGTCCTCGGGCGCGACCAAACTTTATAAAATCCGTACGCAACACTTCCAGCATCTCAGCACGAACAAGGCGCATGATCAACGTCATCTGGAACAGGGCAAGCGTGAAGGCAGGCAGGATTAATGCCTTGAGCCCTGAAGCCGTCAAGAAACCGGTCGACCAACCACCAAGATGCACAACATCTCCTCTGCCAAAGGTCGGCAACCAGGGCAATACCACACCAAACAACAAAATCAGCAATATCCCTATCAAAAAGGTAGGTAGTGAAACGCCAATAAGGGACGTCGTCATAAAGGCATGGGTAATCACACCTTTACGGTGAATCGCGGTGTATACCCCCATCGGGATCCCTAATCCCAACGCCATCAGGGCCGAGACAAAAGACAATTCCAGTGTTGCTGGAAGGCGTTCGGCGACCAGATCACGAACAGGCAGGCGGTGGCGGTAACTGATGCCAAACTCACCGTGAACAGCATCGCGTATAAATCGTGCAAACTGGACTGGAAAGGGATCATCGAGGCCAAGATCTTTACGCAGTTGATCACGCTCTTCCAAAGAGGTGTCCTGCCCCACCATGTTGTTGATCGGATCTCCGACATAACGGAATAGGCCGAAGGCGATAAATGCGACCGTCAACATGACGAACACACTTTGCAGCAGGCGTTGCAGGATAAAACGAATCACACCGATGTCACATCCCTGACAGGCCAAGGCCCACAGGATCGATTCGATATCGAAGCAATCCTGTGGGACTCTATAGCTTATTTTTATTTCATTACAATAGAGCGAAAATCAAAGACATTATCGGCACGCTGTACCACGCTGACTTTCTCACTGACACCCCAGGACAGGGGTTGTTGATGCAGGGGCAGATAGCCCATTTGATCTTGAACAATCTTGAAGCCTTCATCAATTAATGCCTGGCGTTTTTTGGGATTTGTTTCGCCGCCAATCAAACCGGTAATTTCATCCACCCGGGCATTACAGAAATTTCCAAGATTGAATAACCCGCGTTTATTCTCCTTGTTCTGGCACGAGAGCAGGTTCTGAAAGACGTTGTGTGCATCCATCGAACCCGGTGTCCAGCCAAGCAGATAAAAGCTGGTGTCATAATTGTTCTGGGCAAGCACTTTACCAAAATATTTTGACTTCGGTTGCGCCAGCAAATTAACTTTGACACCGACCTTGGCGAGCATGCTGGTCACGGCCTGGCAAATTTTCTCATCGTTGACGTATCGATTGTTAGGACAATCCATGGTCACCCCAAAGCCCTTGGCATATCCCGCTTCAGCCAACAATTTTTTAGAAAGTTTCGGATCATAGCTGTAAGGTTTGTTAAGCGCCGGGTTATAACCATTGACTTGCGGTGCAATCATCAGGCCTGAAGGCGTTGCAGCTCCGCGCATGACCTTCTGTTTAATGGCCTGCAAGTTAATGGCATGCGCGAATGCGGAACGCACACGTTTGTCCTTGAAAGGATTTTTGCCTTTCACCGTTGAATGCAGCAACTCGTCACGAAACTGGTCCATACCGAGAAAAATGGTCCGTGCCTCCGGGCCAGCCAAAGGTTTTACCCCAGCGGAATTTTCCAATCTTTTCCAGTCCTGCACCGGAACCGGATAAACCATATCCACCTGGCCCGAGATCAGCGCCGCAACCCGCGTTGCCGCTTCCTTAATCGGAGTAAATATAATTGTATCGACGTTATCAGCTGTCTTTCCCCAGTAATTCTTGTTGCGCTTGAAAATGGTTTTTACGTCCGGTTCACGTGTGGTGATTGTGTATGGTCCGGTGCCGTTTGCATGCAGGTTTGCATAACCAGCGCTGTTTTTGTCTTTGACGTTTGCAGCCTTGGAGGAATTGTGCTTTTCAGACCACTCTTTATCCATGATGTAGAGAAACGCCATTTCCTGCATCAAAACAGGATTCGGGGCAGGCGTCGTCAGTTCCAGTGTGTAGTCGTCTTTTTTGATCAGTTCTTTGATCATGGAACCACGGACCTTCTGATCCGACCCTTCTGTCAGTGTTCGTTTCCAGGAAAAAATCACGTCATCAGCGTTAAATATGTTGCCGTTTTGAAATTTAACGCCTTTGCGTAAGTGAATTATCCATGAATTTGGGGAGGGATTTTCCCAGGACACGGCCAGTGAGGGCTGTAATTGCATTTTACCGTTATAGCGGGTCATGGATTCATATACATTACCCAGCATCCCTAGTGTAAACGTCTCATTAAGACCGTGGGGGTCAAGGCCCTGTGCATCTCCTTGAAATGCCCATTTAAACGTCTTGGCAGATAGCACGGGACTGACAGAAAGCACCCCCAGGGCACACGCCGTGACCAGGTTTCGACTGAATTTTCTCATTGTTGGCATTTCCTCCTGAATTTGGTTATGGACGGTCCAAACAACCCGTAGTTGCCGATGTCCGCGCACAGGTTATACGGCTAAGCGCCTACTTTACAACTTTGTTGTCGTACCATTAAACCAACGCCACCAGCAAAATGATCAACCCTGCTACCAGCAATAACGGGATGACAACCGACATCCAGTCTGCGTAGTTTCCCGCAGGACTTTCTTTCAGCATGCGCCGCGCCTGAGGAAAAATCATGACAATGAACATGACCAACAACAATGCGCTGCCAATTTTCATCCAGTCCATTAGTGTCCTTCTCCTGGTTACGCGATTGCCATAATACGTGCAAAAAAATACCCCGGCTCAGCGGGGCATTTCAAGTCCGTAACAATCACGGGTAAATATATTTACGGTCACTGCGTTCAGTCGTCTCCACCCATAATGCCGAGGATGGAGAGCAGATTGACGAAGATATTGAAGATATTCAGGTATAGCGACACAGTCATCAGCAAATAGTTGGTTGATTGTGGCTGATGCAGCATACGGCTTGTATCAAAGAGGATGAACCCGCTCATGATAAAAATAACGGCTGCCGATATCGCCAGTGTCAGGGCAGGAATGG
>CAZAWX010000233.1:0-6105 GCA_964488985.1 uncultured Ectothiorhodospiraceae bacterium | reverse complement strand
GTGAACTACAGCCAGTCCAACGATGTTTCAGTCGGCTACGACGACGAAGCCTGGAACGTGGCCTTTGTGCATAATCTGCCCAAGCCCAATGTTCAGTTGTATGCTGGATTCTTCCACACAGAGCTGAATACGCCAGTTGCTGTGGCGAACGTCGAAGACCACAACTCTTTGGTTGTTGGTGCACGCGTGAAGTTTAACTAAGAACCGCTAGGTTTTTAGTGTAACGCTAAACCCTCTTTCCTTCGGGAAAGGGGGTTTTTTTTGCCTGCGACGTGCAAAGCGCCTTTATCCAGGCGTATTGGCCTTGCGGCACCAGATCACATACATCGCCTCGAAGGTATCCGGATGCGCTGCCTCGTAGGCTGTCCAGGCCTGTAGATCCCGGTATTGATGCGGGTATTGGCGGAGAAAATCCTGGCGGGTCCCAGAATGCGGCAACTCAAAACCCAGGAACTCCAGAGCCAGTTCATCCAGCATCTGCTGCAGCTGTGGGATCTCGAAACTGTGCTCCAGGACATGAAACAATAGATCTGTGCAGGTGTTGGTCGTATAAAAGTCCTCACTGTCGACCAGGCTCTCCACCCCGACTTCGCGCCCCTGCATAAGCCGTTGCCTGAAGGCGCGCACTCCCTGGTTGTCTGCGGGCAAGTGCAACGCCTCGATCCGGGCATGGGCCCGGGTAATCGTTTCCCGGGCCAGGCGACTGTACAGGGCAATTTTCATCAACCCCCCAGGCGCCAGCACCCGCACAAGGGCACGCCAGCCCGCCAGGGGATCGCGCATATGGTGAAGAACCCCGCTGGAGGCGATCAGGTCGAAAGGACCACCAAGTCGATCGATAGCGCCGGGTAAGCGCAATAAATCACCCTGCATGAACTCGACATTACCGATCTCCGTAGCTTCAGCCATGCGTTGGGCATAGGCCAGACTGGTTCGACTCAGGTCCAGCCCCAGCACCCTGGATTGCGGGGCCAACTGCGCCAGTGCCAGTGCCTCCTGCCCGGTCCCACAGCCGGCGACCAGAATCCGGCTTCGCTGCTGCGCCATCACCTGCGCAGCAGCCTCAGCATCTAGAACACGGTGTAACTGGGCGCTCAGGCCACCTTCGCGTGCGCGGGGTAACGCCAACCAGCGCGGATACGGGCTTTGCTCGTACTGTGCCCGTACCTGCGCTGATACCGGATCCGTTACCGCATCAAGTACCGGCACCGACGTTGCCAGCTGGGCTTCTCGATACGGTTGCTGGAGGCTGACGGCAATAAGTTCACGCCATTGCCGTGGCCAGAGTGTCTCATCAACTGCCAGCAGCACATCTGCCACAGGCAACTGATAAAGGGGTTGATAACAGGCGAGTTGCAACAAGGCTCTGGAGCCGGGCTCGCAGTGCTGCTGTACACTCCTGCGCAGTTCCTCCAGCCGCGCCTGCTCAGCGGCGTCGAGGGCAAATACGTAATCATTGTGAAAGCACTGCATCGCCAGCGCCACCTGTAACGATGCCAGGTCATAGAGTTCCTCATGGCTGAATAACAATATCCGCCGTAGGCGCGTTAACCACCGCTCCACGATCGGATCCAGGTTGATTGCTGAACGTAATAACGTCAATAACAGCGGATCACTGCCGCCATTGATTGCAAACTCAAGGATCTGACCGTCATATTCCAATGCTTCAGGCACCATCATTACTTTCAAACGCCACTGCTTCGCCAGAGCCCTGGCCAGGTAATTTGCGGGGATCTGTTCTGCCTCAATTGCCGCCAACAGCACCGTACTGAATTGGACATCATAGTGCGGGGGCGAATAGAAACGGGCAACGCGCAGCAGGCCGGAACAGGCTTCGGCGCCGAGCACGCTGTCGTCTGACAGGCGCTGATAGTGTGCTAATGCAGTCTGAAAATTTCCCAGGGATTCATTGGCCCTGGCGCTTCCCATGCGAGCCTCGGTGAAGCCAGGTTCGATCTCCAGCGCCGTTTTAAAATGGACCACAGCAGCCGCCACCCGGCCCTGCTGATGCAACACCGAAGCGAGATTGTAGTGCGCCTGAGCGTTGTCTGAATGGGCAATCAGCAGATCACGAAAACAACTTTCCGATGCCTCGAGGTGGCCAAGTTCCTGCAGTACATTGCCCAGATTATTACCCGCACCCTGGTGCTCCGGGTGAATCGCCAGGGCTTGGCGATACGCAGTTTCAGCCTCCATCAGGCAACCCTTCGCCTTGTAAACATTGCCCAGGCAAAAGTAACTGTCGGCATCTCGCGGGTAAGCTTGCAGTGCCGCCTGAAAAGCACCAAGTGCTTCATCGAGACGGCCCATATTCTGCAGGACGATGCCGCGATCATGATGGCGATCGGGATCCCCTGGTTGCAAGTCTTCGGCCTTTTCATATACGGCCAGGGCTTGAGAAAATTGTTCCAGGGCAATCAATACTGAACCCAGATTATCGTAATAGGGGGCCACCCCAGGATTAATGTCAATGGCCTGGCGGATGAGTTCTGCGGCCCGCCTGGAATCGCCGCTCTGGTGACAGAGGATGCCGTAATACTGCAGGCCATCAGCATGCCGGGGATCGATTTTGAGAAGCTTTTGGTAGAGTACTTTTGCCTCCTCAAAATCACCCTGCTGGTGCAGGTAAACCGCCCGGGGCAATAATGAGCTGATAGTGTCACCGGCACTGGCGCCAGTAACTGAGGCAGGCGGCCTGCCCTGCGGCCGTTCTGGGTTGCTCATTTTCCTACTCCTTGATAACGGTCTTCAGGGTCTAAAAAACCAATGCAGGCTCATCAGTTCTTAAGCGCAGCCATGTGGAATCGATGGCTATTGGTCCCAGAAGACGCCGTGAATCCGTCCCTGGAGGCTTGGATGTGGCATCCTTGCCACATACACTTCCTCCACCAACACCCATCGATTCCACATGGCTGCGCTTAAGAACTAACCTATGAATGCAGTCTAGGCCTCACCGCCCACTTGGGTGTAGCCGATTTCATGGCGCAAATTTTCCAGGTATGGCGCGTAATGCAGCCAGCGCTGACGGGCTGTCTTATACATGGGCTGGCGGACCTGCCAGTGACTGGCAGTGAGGATTTTACGGCTGTTCTCATAAAAATTCAGGCAAGCATCATCCCACTCAAGGCCCAGGTAGTCGATGAGCCCACGACTCACATTTTCCTGGTCTTCAACCAATTCTTCGTAACACACCTCATGGACAGTGATTGGCAACACCTGGCGCCAATGAGCCATCAATTCCACATAAGCACGGTAATACACGGCGATATCCTCCAGTGAGTAGGAGTAGTAATGTCCTGCTCCGAACAACTGAATGAAATTCGACAAACAGGTGTCCATAGGATTGCGCTGGCAATGAATGATGTGACAGCGTGGGAACAGTACCGCAATCAGCCCGAGGTGAAAAAAATTACCCGGCAGTTTATCCGTCACATGGGCTGCCTCATCATCCATGGAAGCCAGTTCCTGCAGATACTCGGTGGCCATTTCCTTGGCCACAGTTGCATTTAAGTTCGCCGCCGCCAGCGGATAGTCACTACCGCCCAGGCGTGCGGGTAAAGATTCAGAAAGCTGCGTTATCACGGTCAATTCACCGGCACCGTAAACCTGTGGATGGCTGGAAACAATCTGCTCCACCAGCGTCGTACCGGAACGGGGCATACCGACAATAAACACAGGCCGGGGATCTTGCAGGCCAAACTCGCGGCAATTTTGAAAAAACTCCCGGGTGAACGTGGTGTGAAAATTTTGCACCCAGTTTACAAACCTGTCAGAGACAAATCTGACAGTGCGTCTTTTCAGATCATTCGCCTGCTGGTAATGGCGAAATGCGTTCGAGTAATCTTTAGCGTCATCATAGGCTTTGCCCAGAGCAAAGTGCGCAGAGACACGCTCCCTCAGATTAAGAATGCCCTTGTCCGTCATCTTTTCCAGTTTCTGAATGATCTCGGCAGTTTCTGCGGCATTGTTTTTCATGCGCGCCAAATTAAACAGGGGTTCGGGCAGATAAGGCGATATCTCCAGGGCATGCTTAAAACAACGCCTGGCAGCCTGCATATCACCTAAATCCATATACGCCATACCCATGTTGCTATGGGCCGACTCTGAGCAATCAGGATCGACCGCCAAGGCTTGCCGAAACGCTTCGATGGCTTCTTCAGGTCGGCCCAATTGTTTCAGGGCATTGCCTTTGTAGGTATAGCCGGTGGCAAAATCGGGTATCGCCTGCAACGCCTCATCACTTACCCGTATTGCCTCCTGTTCCTGATTGGCATCGACCAAGGCATGAATCAACTCACCGTAGGCGCTGGGATCAGCCGGCGCCTGCTTGAGAATTTTCCTGAACGTTTGCGCGGCTGACTCATATTGCTCAAGCGTCATTTGTATTGAGCCGAGGCACTTTAAGGCATTCATTGCCTGCGGCGTTAAATCCACAGCCCGGGTCGCCGCATCATGGGCTTCTTGCAACCTGTCACTGGCAGCCAAAGCCTGGGCCAGGTAGATATGGGCAGCCGCATCATGAGGGGAAATCTGTATGGCTTTTTGCAGCTTGTCCACTGCTGCATCGAAACGGCCTGCCGCCAGCAATACCCGGCTCATGCCGATGAGCGCCAGTAAATTATCCGCATCGCGCTGCAATACAAACTGATAATGCTCACGAGCCTGTTCCGGCCTGGCAAATTCCAGCAGCATGCCTGCCAGATTCAGACGCAGGATAAAACTCGTCGGATCCAGATCCAGCCCACGCTGGAATGCAGGAATCGACTCTTCACGGCGGTCGGCATCACACAACATCGTACCCAGATCGTTTAACAACGCTGCATCTGCCTGGGGTGTTCGACTGGCCCTTTGCGTTAATTCAATGGCCTTTGTATCCTCACCGCGCTGGCGCAAAATCAGCCCCAGATAATACAGCCCATAGCAATGCACGGGATCGGCCTCGATAAGTTCCAGGTAACCCTTCTCTGCTGCTCCCAGTTGCCCTGCATGATGATGGCGAAGCGCTTCGTTGAAACGCCGTTCAAGACGTTTGCGCTTGCCAGGTGTAATGTGTTTTTTCTTTGCCATATTCGAGTATGCTTACCTTGACTGAGTGAGTATCAAACGTACCAACCACACTGACACAACGTGTGACAGAAGCGCTGATTCTACAGGATCCCGGTGCGCCTGCAGTAAGCCGGATACTGAACTCAATTGCTGGTATCGACTGAGGAACATAAGCTATGAGCTGGTGGGGAAAGCTGGTCGGCGGAGCCCTGGGTTTCGCCATAGGGGGTCCACTGGGGGCAATCCTGGGCGCGATTTTTGGGCATAATTTTGACCGCGCCAGCCCCTCTGGCGGCAATACCCTGGAGGGGCCCGAACGCACTCAGACGGCTTTTTTCACAGCCACATTCTCGGTGCTGGGCCATATGGCCAAAGCCGATGGCAAGGTAACCCCTGACGAGATCCAGATGGCCTCCAGAGTCATGGAACAAATGGGTCTCGATACTGCGTTACGCCATTTTGCACAGCAATTATTTGCAGCCGGCAAAGCCCCCGACTTCCCACTCGATGCGGTATTAGAGCAACTTCGCAGCGAAACCCGCAGTACGATCCTGCTGCGTATGTTCATTGAAATTCAAGTTTACGCAGCCTATGCCGACAGTCGCATGCATCCGGCTGAGCGACGCCTGCTTGAGCATCTTTGCGCAAAATTGGGTTTCCCCGCCGCGACCCTTGCCCAGATTGAAGCCCTGGTGGAAGCACAACTCGCCAGCGCGGGCATGGAAACCCACGGCAAAGCGGCTGCAGCTCTTGATGAAGCCTATATCCTGCTGGGACTTACCCCAACCTGCAGCGATGCGGATCTCAAACGCGCTTACCGCCGAGCGATGAGCCAGCATCATCCCGACAAGCTGGTCGCCCAGGGGTTACCTGAAGAAATGATGAAAATGGCCACGGCCAAAACCCAGGAAATCAAGTCGGCCTATGAGCGCATACGTAAGGACCGCTCGCAGCGATCCTAGCATGCAATCACTTGAGCGCAACCGAAGTGGAATCGATGGATATTGGTTCCAGAAGACGCCGTGAATCCGTCCCTGGAGGCTTGGATGTGGCATCCCT
>CAZAWX010000232.1:1712-6162 GCA_964488985.1 uncultured Ectothiorhodospiraceae bacterium | reverse complement strand
GCGGTCGCACAGATCCCATGGGGTCATAATCTCGCCTTGATCGAAAAAGCGAAAGCTATTAGGACACACCCGTTAAGCAGCTTTTTGCATATTGATCAGTTGATGTTTCTCATGATTTGAGGCTGTAAATATTTCCGAGCGCATTGGATAACCAGGTTGTACCCTAAACGCTCCGGCTATCCTGTAGCATACCCACTCCCTTGGCGCGATTAGTAAAACCGTATCTTCCAACCGGGCTGAATCTAAATGTCGAAACCAATGAACCTGTTACTCATTATGGCGGACCAGTTGACGCCGTTTGCGTTGCCTTGTTATGGCAATGCCGTGACCAGGAGTCCTGCGATTGATGCCCTTGCCGCAGGCGGGGTGGTGTTTGATGCGGCGTATTGCAACAGTCCCTTGTGTGGGCCTGCGCGGATGTCGTTTATGACCGGGCAACTGCCGTCGCGGATTGATGCGTTTGATAATGCCTCGTACTTTCCGGCCAATACGCCGACCTTTGCGCATTATCTGCGCCAGCAGGGTTATCAGACCTGTCTGGCGGGAAAAATGCATTTTGTCGGGCCGGATCAGTTGCATGGTTTCGAGACGCGCTTGACAACAGATATTTACCCGGCTGACTTCGGCTGGGTACCGGACTGGGCGCGTCCGGATGAGCGTATCGACTGGTGGTATCACAACATGGACAGTGTGAATCAGGCAGGCGTTGCCGAGATCACCAATCAACTGGAATTCGATGATGAGACCGGTAACGCAGCGGTGGCGAAACTAAGGGATCTGGCCCGGGGCAATGATGCGCGGCCTTTTGCTTTGTGTGTGAGTTTTACCCATCCTCATGATCCCTATGCGGCGCGTCAGAAGTATTGGGATCGTTATGCGGGCCTGCAAATCGATGCACCACGGGTCGGCGCGATTGATTATGCTGATCTGGATCCCCACAGCCGGCGCCTGTGGCATCTGAGTGCTATGGATACAGGCGCCCCCAGTGCCCAGGCCGGCGAAAAGGCCCGGCGGGCCTACTATGCCAATATCAGTTACCTTGATGACTGGGTTGGCCAGATGCTGGCGACGCTTGAGCGGACGGGTTTACGAGACGACACGGTGGTCATCCTCACCAGTGATCATGGCGATATGCTCGGCGAACGGGGCCTTTGGTTCAAAATGAGCTTCTTCGAAGGTTCGGCGCGGGTGCCGTTGATTGTGAATGCCCCGGGGCGATTCGCACCAAACCGGGTAGGCCAGCCGGTGTCCCATGTCGATCTGTTGCCGACACTCAAGGAGATGTTCGCCCCTGCCAGCGCCACGCCAGTAGCGGAGGTGGAAACCCTGGATGGGGTGAGTCTGGTCCCGTTAATCAAGGATTCAACGCACTCACACTCATACCCGGTGCTTGGGGAGTACATGGGGGAAGGGGCGATTTCGCCGATACTGATGATTCGTTCGGAACATTACAAGTTCGTTTACAGCCTGGTAGACCCGCCGCAGTTGTTTAATCTGCGTGAGGATACTGATGAGTGCTGTAATCTGGCGGAAGACGAAGACTATGCCGAGCTGGTCAACGACTTTCAGGCCCAGGTGACAGAGCGGCTTGATCTGCACGCATTGGAACAGCGGGTGCGGGCGGATCAAATCAAGCGGCGGTTTTTATTTCAGTCCCTGTCCAGAGGCGAGGTTACGAGTTGGGATTATCAACCACCAGGGCAGGCGGATCAGCGCTTCATGCGCAATCATCTGGATTTGAATCAACTCGAAAGCCGTTCGCGTTTTCCGCGTCCCAAGCCAACGCAGAACTCGGATTAATATTGCAGCCGATAACACACAAGCGCGCACCACCGTTTGCTGAATTTGTCGCCCTGATGGCGATGATGATGTCTCTGGTGGCGTTGTCGATCGATTCAATGTTGCCGGCGCTGTCGGTCATCGGCGCAGATCTGGCGGTGACGAACGCGAATGACAACCAATTGGTGGTGGCGTTGCTGTTTCTGGGTCTGGCCTGTGGGCAACTGCTTTATGGTCCGTTATCAGACAGTGTAGGCCGCAAACCGGCAGTGTATCTGGGCTTTGGGATTTTCTTCGTTGGCGGCGTGCTGTCACTGCTGGCGACCAGTTTACCGGTCATGCTGGTTGGCCGGTTCTTACAAGGTCTGGGTCTGGCGGGGCCAAGGACGCTGAGCCTGGCCATTATTCGTGATCAGTATTCAGGGCGGGCCATGGCTCGGGTCATGTCTTTTATTATGTCGGTGTTCATCCTGGTGCCGATGGCGGCACCGGCCCTTGGCCAGAGCATTTTGCTGGTTGCGGGATGGCGAACTATTTTCGGGGTGATACTGGGCCTGGCGCTGTTGACGGTAATTTGGTTTTTTCTGCGTCAGCCTGAAACTTTGGCAGCCGAGGCCCGGGTTCAGTTTTCCTTGTCACGAATTTTTACCGCGGTGATGGAGGTGCTGCGGCACCGGGCCTCCCTGGGCTACACCCTTGCCGCCGGTTTCGTCTTCAGCCCGTTTCTCGGTTATTTGAGTTCTGCCCAGCAGGTGTTGCAGGTGCAATATGGCCTCGGTGTTTTATTCCCATTGTATTTTGCCGCCCTGGCACTGGCGATTGGTACAGCCGCATTTTTAAACGGCCGCATGGTCATGCGCTACGGCATGCGCTTTTTGTGTAAGTGCGCACTGTCCGTATTGACGACGTTGGCGTTGCTGGCTCTGGTGTTTGTCAATACGTCTGCTGGCCATCCACCCCTGGTCTGGTTGATGGGATATCTGGCGGTGACGTTATTTTGCGTGGGGATTCTGTTCGGTAATCTCAATGCGATGGCGATGGAGCCGTTAGGGCACATCGCCGGTGTGGGCGCGGCGGTGGTGGGCGCGCTTTCGACCTTTATCTGCGTACCCTTCGGAATCCTCATTGGCCGAGGCTACGACGGCAGCGTACTACCGTTAATCCTTGGCTTCGCCGTATTCGGCACTCTGACCCTGGGCGTGATGCATTGGGTGGAACGGGGAGAGCCTTGAACGTGTACGCTATGGTTTCTAATTGCATTAGGACACTTAAGTGATGGCAAGCCACGCTACAAGGACCCAATACCTGCACAATCAGATGGTGCAATGGCGCCAGGATTTCCACGCGCATCCGGAGTTGGGATTCGAGGAACAACGTACCGCGGCAAAGGTCGCCGGGTTGCTTAAAGAGTTTGGTCTGGAAGTGCATACCGGCATTGGTGGTACAGGGGTGGTAGGCATTTTGCAGCGTGGTGAATCGAGTCGCAGCATCGGTCTCAGAGCCGATATGGATGCGTTGCCGATCCTGGAGAGCAACAGCTTCGGCCATTGTTCCAGGCACACCGGGGCGATGCATGCCTGCGGCCACGATGGTCATACCACGATGCTCCTCGGTGCGGCCCGTTGCCTGGCCGATTCGGGCAATTTTCAGGGTCGGGTGGTGTTTATTTTTCAGCCCAATGAAGAGCATGGTCTCGGTGCGTCAGCGATGATCAAGGACGGCTTGTTCGAGCGGTTTGATGTTGCTGAAGTTTACGGCATGCACAATCTTCCAGGTCTGACGGCCGCAACGTTTGCTTTACGCAGCGGCGCGATCACGGCCAGTGAAAGTTTGTTCGAAATCAGCATTGAGGCGAAGGGTGGCCATGCAGCGCTGCCGCATATGGGAGTGGATGCCATTGTGGTGGGGGCGGAGATTGTCCAGGGCCTGCAGACCATCGTCTCGCGTAAACTCAACCCCGGGAACAATGGCGTGGTGTCAGTGACCGAGTTCATTACCGACGGTAAGCGCAATATTTTGCCCGGCAATGCCACGTTGCGTGGTGATGCACGGGCCTTGAGTCCTGAGATCAACCAGGCCATCGAAATGCATATGCGGCAAATCGTCAACGGGATCTGCGCAGCCCACGGGGTCAAGGCCAGCATCAGCTACAGGACCATTTTCCCGGCAGTGCACAATGCTCCCGGCCCGGCCCGGGCAGCGGCGAAGGCTGCCAAGGCCCTGGGCGGTGCAGTACAGACGGATTGTGAACCGAAATTATTCTCGGAAGATTTTGCCCATATGGCGCAGGCCCGTCCTGGCTGCTATATCCTCATGGGCAATGGCACTGAAGGCGAGCACGCCCGTCCGTTACATGCAGATAACTATGACTTCAACGATCAGAACCTGACCTTGGGTTCATCCTTGTGGGTTCAACTCATCGAGCAACAACTGGATCCGGAGCTTGAAGCCGCCCTGGCAACTTCCTCAGCGTAGAGGGGTATTTTCGCTACCGAACTGAAATTACAGACAGCTAAATGTTGTACATGAAGAATCGAATTCACCCCTGAGAACACATCTTCAAGAGCATTTCAAAGCGACATCGGCCTTGTCGTAAAATGCCAGGGTTGCAGGGTTGGCCTGCTCGCGTTCTACGTAGGATACGGACATGCTCTGGAACGTTCAGTCAAAA
>CAZAWX010000232.1:0-1612 GCA_964488985.1 uncultured Ectothiorhodospiraceae bacterium | reverse complement strand
GGCCTGCTCGCGTTCTACGTAGGATACGGACATGCTCTGGAACGTTCAGTCAAAACTCAACGCTCAGGTGTTAACAATCAAACGGATCGCCTGGAGCTGAAATTCGGCGCGATTAATAATTTTTTCACTATCCTCGCGTTGCTGCTTGATGTGTTCGATTTCATCATCGCGGATCCCGGGATTGACTTTTTTCAGGGCGACGAGCCGCCTTAATTCGATTTCCTGGCGCTGTTGCATCTGCTCGACAGCGGTGGCCTTGATTTGCGGTAATCGGGCGTTAACAGTCCGTTGGGCTTTAGTCAGGATTTGTTCAACCTGGACGCGGGTTTTTGCTACCAGGGCCTGGGCAATTTTCAGGGGCAGACCCTGACAGATTTTGTTCAGCAGGGGTTCGGTGAGAATTGCGGCGCTGTCCTTACCGGCGATATCCATGACCAGACGGGTCGGGGTGATGGGCAAATCGCGCCGGACCTGGCTACCGGCAGGAGCCACGCAATCAATACCGAACCAGGTTTCCACAAGCAGGGTCCCGGGACGTAAAGATTTCACCTGGATTTTACCGACACAGGCATTGCCGGTGTCGTTCTTGACAATCATCTCCATGACGTCTGTGACCATGGGATGTTCCCAACTGAGGAAATCAAAATCTTCGCGGACCAGGGCTTTGTCGCGATCATAGGTGATGCTGATACCATCGCCGCGCAGGCCTGGAAAGTGCTCCGTGCGCATGTGTCCGCTCGGGCGCAATATTAGCGACTGATCGGAATGATCCTCAACATCGACACCGTAGTGATCAAAAACACTACTCATATACGTACTGAGATACTGGCTGTTTTCCTCGGCTGAAATCTGCTCGATGAGTTGTTTCGCTTTGTCCTGATCACAGGAGTTAAGTTCCAGCAGCCGGTCCCGCCCCTGCTCCAGGGTGTGCCGGGTCTGGGCATAAAATTCCTGGGTTTGCCTAATCAGATCATCTGCGGCATCTGTTTGTGCCTGTAACTGTTCCAGCAATCGGGGTTTGAATTTCTCAAAGATGACGTAACCCGCCGCGCAGCTTTGCTGAAAGATATTCAGGCCCTGGTGATACCAGCGAAACAGGTATTCATGGGCACAATCGCGAAGGTAAGGCACATGGATATGGATGGTTTCGCGCTGGCCAATGCGGTCCAGGCGACCGATACGCTGTTCGACCAGGTCCGGGTCAAGGGGTAAATCAAACAGCACCAGATGGTGGGCAAATTGAAAATTGCGCCCCTCGCTGCCGATTTCTGAACACAGCATAAGCTGGGCGCCGCCATCGGCTTCTGCAAACCAGGCGGCGGCCCGGTCGCGCTCGATGATGCTCAGACCTTCATGAAAGGCCGTGCAGCGAATGCCGACGCGCAGGTTGTAGTATTTTTCCAGGGCAATGGTCGTTGCGGCCAGATGGCAAATCACCAGTATTTTTGCTGAGCGGTGTTTTTTGATGAAAGTTTCAAGCCAGGCGACTCTGGGATCGGCAGCAATCCAATCTTCCTCCTCAAGTCCATGCTCCGGAAAATAACCCTGCGTTCCCACCACACTGTTTGCGTAGAGATCTGGCAGTGGCAGTGCGACCGGCAACACCTGACGT
>CAZAWX010000231.1:0-6230 GCA_964488985.1 uncultured Ectothiorhodospiraceae bacterium | reverse complement strand
TACGGCGTGTCTTGTGAGGGACTTCTCCCCTCTTGCTGGCGGGCACCCCACTGCGGTTTTCTGAAGTGGATTTATGCGCAGTTATTCAGACCGAATAACAAGGGCTAAAAAGCCGCAAACCTGAATTTTCCACCGCTTGCCACCACCTGTTGCCGTACTGCATCTGCGTCACCAGCATGACCGAGAAAAAGAAATTCCAGTTGCGTCAAGCGTTGCCCGTGAGTAAATGAAAATGCATCGCGAATGACGCGCAGGGTCTTTTCACGGTTTTGTCCGCTGACCATAATCCGTACGGGCTGTTTGGCTGCTTGTAACAGCCGTGTTGCCAAATCCCGGGATAATTGGTCGGGGCCTATCATCTTACCGATACTTAGCGCCGCCTGGTCTGCCCAACGACCACTGGCGGTCACGAGCAGATAATCATATTTACCGCCAAAGCTATGGCTTGCCGCCTGAAGCCTTAAATCGGAGTCATCAATGGGTGCCCGGTTGGCGGCGCAGGCGTTCAGCAACATCAAGCTGAAGATTAGCCACAATGGCAATAGCAATTTCCTGTTGTTAGACACCTGTCCGTCCCCGCGATTATGTGAAGATAAGCCTGCAGCGGTCATGAGTGTAAGCCAGTGCCTACCTGCCTGGCTACGTTGTTCGTACATACCTGTGTGTGGCTGACGATTTCCATGTTTTTATCCAGGCCGCATTATATACCTGTGCCGGGCAAGGGTATCAGTGCGGCGCTACTGACTCACAGCATCGATACCAAATAGATTCTGACGAGGAGAATTAACGTATGGACAACACAAAAATTCGCAGGCGCATTATCGGTGTGAATAAATATACAGCTGTTGGTGGCGAAAATTCAATTCGCTCGCTGGTGTTGTTCAGCGGCGGGATCGATAGCAGTTATAGCTTGTTACGATTACTGCGTGAGACCCGGGACAGAGTGTATGCCCATCATGTGATGTTTATGGGCCCGGACAAACCCTTCAACCCACTTGATTTTAATGGCGCCGGGCCACTTGTGCGCAGGTCGCTGACCTGGATGCGCGAAAATTTACGGGTATTTGAATATTCCCAAAGTGTGGTCGATTTGAGCGGTTTTGAGACCCGGGCAAGAGAGAACACCAGTTTGATGTACTTTGCTGCCCAGGCGGCCATGAACTACGGCTTTACACCGTTTGATCGGATCATCTTAGGGGTGAATTCTGATTCTGATCCCGGCTGGAATCCTGATTCAGCAGTCTACGCCTGGCGCCGGACTTTGTTGGTCAGAATGCTGCGCTCGGTATGGGAATGTGATGAGGTGCCGCATTTATATTTTTGGAACCCACGGCCTTCGAAACGAGCAATGCTGGGCTATCTGCCGTCAGAACTCGCCCAGCGGACGATTTCGTGCAGTGATCCGGGCGCAGCGCAAGACAAATCAGATCCCCCCGTTGCCTGTAATCACTGTGCCCAGTGCCGGTGGCGGGCCCGTGTCATGCGCCAGCAGTCGGAGGCTGAGGCTAACGCGCCGTTTTCAGCAACACATAGACCGCCCCCGTGCCACCCGAACGAGGTTGTGCGGAACAAAATGCCAGGACATTTTCATCCAGCCGTAGCCAGCGATCCAGTAGCCCTTTAATGACAGGCACCCGGTTCGCCGAACGGTGGCCCTTGCCGTGGATGATGAGGACACAGCGATAGCGAAAGTGTTGGGCTTCAACGAGGAAGGTCGCCAGAGTGTTGCGCGCTCGATCCACGGTCATGCCATGCAAATCGACTTGTGCGTCAATGTGAAGTTGTTCCCTGGCCAGGCGTTTCAGGGTTTTTTTCTGCACACCGGTCCTGGCGAAATACAGACGATCAGCAAATCCCGGTGAGTCGTCATGGGGTGTGTCAGGAAAGTTTTCGCCGCTCAGTTCCGCTACAGGCTCAGCCCGGCGCAGGCGCATACCGCGCCGGGTCCGCTCGGGCGTATGCCTGTCATTGTCCAGTGTTTTAACCGTGCCGACAGCGTTGCGAAAAAGCGCTGCATCAGCATCGCTTGTTGATTTACGCCCCATCTGCACTGACCACAGTGTGCCGATTCATGTGTTTGCCTGAGAAATGCATAATGAGAAATACAAATGAGAAATACAAAGACATGCCGCCAACACTGGCACCAAGAGGACTAACCGATGAACAGGGGTGAAATTGTGCATTCGGGAAAGATACCACAGGGTGACAGAAGCATCGATTTTTCACCATGCAAGAAATACTTGAGGTAGATCAATTCACACGGCAGCACCCTGTCCCACAATAGGGCTGTCTAAATGAAGGAAATTCTAATGGCGAATGAAACGACGACTGTCGATGTTTATATGGTGACCCGCCCGGGGGAGCTTGATTGTGTGTTGGAGCAATTGGCGAATGTGGACGGGACCGTTGTGCGCTCTGCCACCGATGAAGGCCGGTTGGTGGTAAATGTGGCCGCCGATAACTGTGACGAACTCCATCGCCGGGTGGACATCCTGCAGTTTGTTGAGGGTCTGAAATCTTCGAAACTGGTTTACCATTGAGCTTTAACTGACGCTGATCAGGTAAAAAATAATCGAAACCGGGCCATCCCCGGGTACTGTTTGCACCGTTTCAGAATGGGGTAGTTCCCCAACCGCCGCGAAATCTGCGGCAAACGCAGTATCATCAGAAACATAAAAACCCCTGCATAGATTAAAGGCAGCCGTGTGTCGGCCTTTACCAGCCATAGATAATGCAGCACCCCGGCCAGGGTGCTGATATAGACAGTACTGTGCAGGCGTTGCCAGCGTTTTGCACCAAGTCGGCGAATCATGGCGTTGTTGGAGGTCAGCGCCAGCGGCAACAGCAGGCAAAAGCCACTGAATCCAACCGTGATATACAGTCGATCACGGATATCTGTCAGGATCCAGTCCAGATCGAATTCCGCATCCAGCAACAAGTATGTGAAAAAATGCAGGCTAAGATAAAAAAATGCATAGAGTCCCAGCATACGCCGTAGCCGCAATAATCCGGCGTAGCCGGTGATTTTACGCAACGGTGTCACACACAAGGTAATCAACAGCAGGCGTAGGCTCCAGTCACCGGTGGTGAAGGTGATGGTCTCTACTGGATTCGGGCCCAGATCACCGTTGAAAGCTGCAACCAGTAACCAGACGAACGGAATCGCACTGAGTGTAAACACAATCGGTTTTAACAAGTTCCGGGCCAAAAAGCGTTGCATAGGGATGGAATTAACCTGAGTTGACCGTGGGGTCTTAGAAAAATTTCTTCAAATCCATGCCGGTATACAGACTGGCAACCTGATCAGCGTAGCCGTTAAAAGCCAGGGTTTTGCGTTTAAAGAACTCTCCCACCACACGTTCTTTGGCCTGACTCCAACGAGGGTGCGGAACCTTCGGGTTCACATTGGAGTAAAATCCGTATTCTGAAGGTGCGGCAAGATTCCAGCTGGTTTTCGGTTGTTGTTCCAAAAAACCCATACTGACAATCGACTTGATGCTCTTGAAGCCGTATTTCCAGGGCACAATCAAACGCAGCGGGGCGCCATTTTGATTTGGCAGGACCTCACCATACAGGCCCACCACCAGCAGGGTCAGCGGATGCATCGCCTCATCCATGCGCAGTCCCTCAACATAGGGCCAGTCCAAAACCCGGCGGCGTTGCCCGGGCATCTGCACCGGGTCGTAGAGGGTCCTGAAGCCGACGTATTTGGCTTTGGAGGTTGGTGCAAAGCGCTTCAGCACCTGATTGAGGGGGATGCCGACCCAGGGCACCACCATTGACCAGGCCTCAACACAACGAAATCGATAAATACGCTCTTCCAGAGTATGCGGTTTGATGAAGTCCTCGAAGTTCAATTTGCCGGGTTTTTCACATTCACCAAAAACATTCACAGACCATGGCCGGGTCTTGAATTTTTGTGCATTTTCCACCGGATCGCTTTTGCCAGTGCCGAACTCATAAAAATTGTTGTAGCTGGTAATCGTCTTCCAGCTATGGGGTCCACCCTCAACGTTATAACCCCCATCGACAATGCCACTTAGTTTATGTCCCGGACTGTCCGCATCCGAGGCCAGCGCCGGGACTGTGCGCGGCACGCTGAGGAGACTTGCGGCGCCGGCAATGGCACCGGCTCCGGCGATGAATTGGCGACGATTGAGGAAAATCTGCCGGGGCGTTATTTGGCTGGCGTTGATTGGGTCTGCTCGTTGTATCAGCATCTGCGAATCCTTTTTCTCTGTTGCAGGATATCGTATCGGAAATGTTCGCAGGCCGGTCCAGGACCGGCGCGGGTTCACATTCATTCGGCCTGTCTCAAAGACAGCCACGGCCACAGAAGGTTCAAGCCGTGGCCGCAGATGGGCGATATCGCCAGGTTACCGTATGGTCAGGTCCCGGATTGCTTCAGCGCAGCCAGTGCCGGGCATTACGGAACATTTGTATCCATGGACTGTCGTCCTCCCACTCATCGGGGCACCAGGAATACTGGATGCTACGGAAAACCCGCTCCGGGTGCGGCATCATAATGGTGAATCGGCCGTCAGCAGTGCTGAACCCATTCAGGCCGAGACTCGAACCATTCGGGTTTGCCGGGTATTGTTCAGTGGCATGACCCCAGTTGTCGACATACCTGATGCACGCCAGGCCGGTATCGAGCAATTGCCTGGCCTGAGTTGGACTGGCGTAATGGGTTCGTCCTTCTCCATGGGCTACCGCCACTGGCAGCCGGACACCGGCCATGCCGGTAAAAAACAGTGACGCTGAAGGCAATATTTCCACCATGGACAATCGGGCCTCGAATTGTCCGGACCGGTTTGGCTCGAAGGTCGGCCAGTGCTCTGCGCCGGGGATCACCTGGCGCAATTGCGACAGCATTTGACATCCATTGCACACGCCCAACATGAACGTGTCGTTACGGCCTATAAATTTCTGTAACGCCTCACTGGCCCGTTGGTTGTAGCGCATTGAGCCGGCCCAGCCACCGCCGCCACCGAGTACATCGCCATAGGAAAACCCGCCACCCATAATCAACCCCTGAAAGCGGCTGAAATCGGTATGACCACGAATGATGTCGCTCATGTGGATATCGCAGGCTTCAAAGTCGGCCTGGTCAAAGGCCGCCGCCATTTCAATTTGTCCATTGACACCCTGTTCACGCAATATCGCAACCCGTGGGCGTTGTGTGTGGACGGCAGGCGCGGGGTTGTCCAGGTCGTTAAATTTGCCCTGCGAAGCGGGAATGAAGGTGTGCAAACCTGGATCGGACGGGTCGGTTAAACGCTGATATTCCTGCTCGGCACACTGCGGATGATCCCGTAGCCGTTGCATCTGATAACTGGTTTCGCCCCAGGTAGCCAGCAGTGCGCTGCGCGAGGTATTGACCAGCAAACTCTCACCGTGGCGAATTAAAATGTGGTCCTGGTCGTTGATCCGGCCAATGTCATGGGTATGGCCAGCGAGTCCGGGGACTTCATCGAACAGTTTCAGGGTGGTCGCAAAGACGGTTTCCGGCACTTGCACAACAATGCCCAATTCTTCACAGAACAGGGCGCTGAGCGGCGTTCCACCCGTGGCAGCGAGATCGATTTCGAGTCCACAATGGCCGGCAAAGGCCATTTCACACAACGTTGCCAGAATTCCGCCATCGGAACGATCGTGACAGGCCAGTAAGCACCGTTGCTGAATAAGTTGCTGCAGGACCCCAAACGCCGCCTTGAAGGTGTGCGCATCATCAAGATCCGGACATTCATCACCAAGTTGTTGCTGCACCTGGGCCAGTGCCGAACCGCCCAGGCGTTGTCGGCCGAGACCGAGATCGAGGAGCAATAACCGGCTCGGGCCTTTATCCAGCCGCAGCTGTGGCGTCAATCCGGTACGTACATCGGTGATGGCTGCGAAGGCACTGATGATGAGTGACATCGGCGATGTCACCGCCTGTTCCTGTCCTGCGTCCTCCCATACGGTGTTCATGGACAGTGAATCCTTGCCTACCGGGATGCAGATACCCAGTGCCGGGCATAATTCCATGGCGACCGCCTGTACGGTGTCGTAAAGGGCTGCATCCTGCCCTGGTTGCCCACAGGCGGCCATCCAGTTTGCTGACAAAACCACGTTTTCAATCTGTCCGACCGGCGCTGCGGCAAGGTTTGTCAAGGCCTCGCCAATCGCCATTCGACCCGCAGCAGCAGGATTCAGGAGTGCCAGCGGGGGACGCTCGCCTACCGCCATCA
>CAZAWX010000230.1:0-6250 GCA_964488985.1 uncultured Ectothiorhodospiraceae bacterium | reverse complement strand
TGCATCATTTGTGTTGCAATTACCGGATCAGTCCCACAAAAAGCAGATAACCCTGCCGTACCCGTAACCGTGGAGGAACAAATCGAATCCACCCAGGAGGCATTTGAAGCCGGCGCAGCCATCGCCCATTGCCACGTGCGCAACGACGATGGAACCACTACTTCGGATCCTGAAAAATTTGATCGCCTGTTGCAAGGATTACGTCGGCATTGTCCTGGACTGATTGTGCAGTTTTCCACGGGCGGTCGATCTGGCTCAGGCGAGATGCGCGGGGGTATGCTGCCCCTTGAGCCGGAAATGGCCTCGCTCGCCGTGGGTTCAAATAATTTTCCAACCCGGGTGTATGAAAATCCTCCCGAGTTGGTGGATTGGCTGGCGGCACGGATGCTCAGCCATAACATCAAGCCCGAGGTTGAAGCGTTTGACTTGAGCCATATTCATCAGGCTGTTGCCATGCAGGCCGATGGCCGTTTGCGCGGGCCACTGCATATCCAGTTCGTCATGGGCATCAAAAATGCCATGCCGGCCGATCGCGATGTCTTTGAATACTATGTCAAAACCGTCAAGCGACTGGCCCCGGACGCCACCTGGTGCGCCGCCGGTATAGGCCGAAATCAATTGACCTTGAATAAGTGGTGCCTGGAATTAGGTGGCCACCTGCGCACCGGACTGGAAGACAATGTACGTCTGGACAAAGACACCCTGGCACCGTCTAACGCAGCCCTGGTCAGACAGGCGGCCGAATTATGTGATCAATACCAGCGCCCGGTTGCAAGTTGCAGTCAAGCGCGGCAGATACTTGGGTTATCTGCCGCGCTTTGAGTTATTTCCTGGTGTAGCCGCTATACCTTAATCAGTCCTGTTCTGTGGTGATTCAAGCGGATCAATCACCGTCCTGCAACTCGGTCAACTGGCCGACAGTGATGGGGCGCACCGGTGGCCGTATACGGTAGTGGCCCACTTGCTTCATGCTCAGGTGGTGGTGCTCAGCGATGATCTGGCTGACGGTATTGCCGCATTCACGACCCATGCATGGGCCCATGCCGCAGCGAGTGAAGGCTTTGCCCTGGTTGGGACCGACGCAACCCATGGCCGCAACCTCGCGTAGTTGCCTGACACTTACCTCTTCACATCGGCACACCAGGGTTCCGTCATCCACCGGTTTGCTGAACATTGGATGCGGCCGATAATGTGCATCGAGGAAACGGCGTAGTCGCAGCAATGGTGCCATGGCCTGGTGGCTGGCCTGTTCCTGGCGCTCGAGTTCAACACCATCAAGGCGGCCGAGGCGGTGTGCGATCCGTGCACCACACAGGGTGCCGGCGAGACTGGCCAAGGGCGCACCGCCAATCCCGCCCGCATCGCCGACGATGGTAATTGCTGGTCGTGAACTTTCGCCCTGCGCTGAGAGTTGTGGCGCCCAGTAGTGCTGAATATTATTCCAGTTATGCTGGCAATCGGCAGCCATGGCCAGATGGGTATTGGGGATCACGCCATCATGCACCAACAGCAGATCCGCTTTGACGTTATGGTGTTGTCGGCCACATTGGTACTCGATCGCTTCAAGGTGATCCGTGCCCAGTGCCCGCAAATGGCGGATGCCGCGTACCCGTTGCATGCCATTTGTAGTGATACGCCGTAACCATGCAAGGCCTTTGCCTATACTGGTCACATTCCCCGGCAAGGCTGCGAGCAATGCCATAAAGTCATCCACAGCAAACCCCCGGGGCCCATTGTCGAGCAACAGCACCGGCGGCGCGCCTGCCAGCAATAATTGATAGGCGAACAGATAAACCAAAGGCCCAGTGCCGGCCAGCACAACCTGGCCGTTACCGATCAATCCTGATTCTTTGAGCAACGTCTGTGCAGCACCGACACCCATGACCCCGGGCAGGGTCCAGCCAGGAAAAGGGGTCGGGCGTTCCATCGCACCCGTGGCGATGATCACTTGTTTTGGCCGTAGCACCCGGGTGCCCTGGGCATCAACCACGGCCAGAGACAGTTCGTGCGCAGTCGAACTCAGATCCCAGACGGATGTTTTCGGCGCAAACCTAGCGCCGCTGCCATTGAAGGCTTCAACCTGTGCCAGGCCCTGGCTGTAATCTTCACCGAGCAGTTGCAAATCCTGTTGCCGGCGATGATTGACGCGCTCAATGGCGCGATAAATCTGCCCGCCGGGAGCGCCCTGTTCATCGACCACCAGCGTGTCGACATCACGCCTGGCCAGGGCGGTGGCTGCCGCCATGCCTGCCGGTCCGGCACCGATTACTACGACATCAGGGGTCATTGTTGTCCTCCAGGCCCGGCAGTTCACGCTGAATTCGAACCTGCATACCTTCGGCAACCTCGATACGACAGGCCTGGCGGTTGGTTACACCATCAATCTCGACCAGACAATCGAAGCAATTACCGATCATGCACAATGGCGCGCGCGGGGTTGCCGATATCACGGCATCATGAAAATGTTTTTCCCCGGCGGCGAGCAATGCTGCGGCGACTGAATCGCCACGTTCGGCGATCACTTCCCGGTCCTCAAAATAAATGCGCACCGGATTATGGATTTCATGCAGGCGTCTAAACATCGAATCGACTCGCACTGAAGCACTGATAAGGTGACGGTATTTCACCATTGATGATCCACTCGGGCACCTGTAGTGCGTGCAGTGAAGCCAGGGTTACGCCACTGTGGCAGGCAAAGGAGAACGCCCCTGGTGCGGTGGTCGATTGATCGTAGATTGGACAGCCATCGGGGGTCATCACCCGGAGCGCGGCCCAGCTGCGCTGCACGCGCAGCCCCCGTAAGTGTGGAAAAGCCTGAGTACAGTTAGTGGTGATTGTGCGCAAGGTGGGGAGCTCAGTGCTGAGATCGTAACCGACATCGCGGCTCGATGGACCGAGCAGATACGTCCCTTCGTCGGTTTGCCGCACGTAATTGGTTGGATAGTTAAGGCGCCGGGCACAGCGCTCGGTGACCAGCACCTGGCCTTGATCCGGATGAATTGGTACCTCGATGTCGATTTGGGCGGCGAGGGATTTGGCCCCATGACCTGCCGCGATAACCAGCTTTTGCGCGGCATAGTGTTGTCCTGACTCTTGCGAGTAGAGCGCAAAGCCGCTCCCCGGCAGCACCTCAATGCGATCAATGTGACTACGCGGTCGATAGGTGCCGTTTTGCAACAGAAATCCCTGGTGCAGGGCACGCAACAGGCGCAGTGGATTGCAGTGACCATCATGGGCACAGTAGGTGGCCCCAGCCACTTGTGGACCGATGTCAGGCAGTTGTGTCGCGAGGGCCTGATGATCGAGGACCTCAAAATCATAGCCCTCCTCACCGGCTTCCTTGCGCAGTTGTTCCATGTGTGCGAGATGCTCGGCAAACTCGTTTTCGGTAAGGGCGATATGAAATCCCCCGGGCCGTGCATAGGCGGTATCAACCCCTGTAAGGTCAAACAACTGTGTATTCAGTTCCTGCCAGCGCTGTGCTGCCAGGCGCGACCAGCGGGCGTAATGGCGCATCCCAAGGCCCTTGCTCTGGACCCAGACCAAGCCAAAATTTCCCCGAGCGGTGCGGATTGCATTATCACCTTCGTCAAGCAGTACGACGCGCAAACCCCGCCCGGTCAGGCCGTAGGCAAAGGCTGAGCCGAGCAGTCCACCGCCGACCACCGCAACATCAAATTGGGGCATCCGGGATCTCCGCAAGACGGTGACAGGCGGCCTGGTGTCTGGATGGATCTGAGGTATCGATGCTGAGGAAATTTTCCCGGCATGAGGCATTGGCATGGGGACAACGCGGTGCGAAACGACAACCCGGTGGTGGATCGATGGGCCGGGCGATGTCGCCTGAGATGTTCGGGATCGGCCTTCGGTAACGCGGATCCGGTACCGGCACTGCACCGATCAGGGCCCGGGTGTAGGGATGCTTCGGGCTGCGGATAACGCTCTCAACAGGGCCGATTTCAACAGCCTGACCAAGATACATCACCAATAACCGGTCAGCGATATTGCCAAGTATCGACAGATCGTGGGAGACGTAGATGCAGGCGAAGTGGCGCTCACTGGAGAGTTTTCTGAGCAGATCAAGAATTCCGGCGCGTATGGAAACATCCAGCATTGACAGCGGCTCGTCGGCAATAACCGTTTCAGGCTCCATGACCAGGGCACTGGCAATGCCTACCCGTTGACGCTCACCACCACTCATTTCATGGGGAAAGCGTGGGGAATATTTATCCGGCGGCAATCCCACCGCCACCAGCATATCATGGACGCGAGTGGTGATTTCCGCTTCTGACCACAGTGCCATTGCCCGTGGTCCTTCGGCGACGATATCAAAGGCACGGTAACGTGGATTGAGTGACTCATAGGGATCTTGGAAGATCATCTGCACGTTACGCCGATGTTGGCGTAGCGCTTCGCCTTCGAGGTTATCAACCCGCTTGCCCCGGTAATGGATTTCACCGGCGCTCGGCGGTGCCAAACCAGCAATCATGTTGCACGTGGTTGATTTACCACAGCCCGATTCGCCGGCGATGCCGAGCACTTCGTCCTCACCAAGAGTGAAGTTGACGCCTTCGACTGCCTTGATCCAGCTTGACTGGCGACGATGCAGCAAGCGCCCAAGCAACCCCGGGCGGATTTCGAAGTGACGGCTGACTGCCTTGAGCTCTAGAACTGCCATGTTGACTTTTTCCCCGCCTGTTCACGCAGGCTTGGCGCATCCGCGGTACGAAAACAATGGGCCTCATGCAGTGGATCGATTAGCGTCACGGCTGGCGTTTCGTCGGCACAACGAGCAAGGCGAAACGGGCAGCGACTCTCAAAGGGGCAACCGCGTTGCGGCCCGATCAGGGACGGTGGTGAACCGGGGATGGAAATCAGTTCAGCCCCGATATGGCGGATCGATGGAAAGGCGTTCTTCAGTCCCAGCGTGTAGGGGTGGTGGGGTTGTTCGAATAAATCAATGGCCGGTGCCTGTTCCATTATCTGGCCGCCGTACATGACGGCAATGCGATCACACATTTCTGCGATTACGGCGATGTCGTGGGTAATCAGCACAATCGCGCTGGAGATTTCAGCACGGATTTCCCGTACCCGGCGCAGGATCCGTTCCTGGACCAGGACATCGAGGCCGGTGGTCGGTTCATCCATAATGATCAAGCCCGGATCGAGGGCCAGGGACATGGCGATCATGGCGCGTTGGCGCATACCGCCAGAGAACTCGTGGGGATAACTGCGCATCAGGCCGACTTCAAGACCGACGATGTCAAACAGTTCAGCCACCCGCTCTTTAGCCTCGGCCATGCTTTGCGAACTGTGCGCACGAATGGCCTCGATGATTTGATCGCCGACACGGTACACCGGATTGAGAGAGTTCATGGCGCTTTGCGGCACCAGAGATATTTCCTGCCAGAGGATTTCATCACGAAAATGTGCATCATCCATGGTCAGAAGATTACGGCCCTTGTATGCGATTTCGCAGGCCTCACTGGAACCATTGGAGGCCAACAGCCGTAGCAAAGCTTTAATCAGGGTTGATTTGCCGCAGCCTGATTCGCCGGCGATGCCGAATACTTCCTCGGCTCGCACTTCGAAGGAAACATTACTGACCGCATGAATGTCACCCGCCGAAGTGCCGTAGCGCACATGCAGATCGTCCACCCGCAAAACCGGCTCCGCACTCATCTTTTGCGTAACCTCGGGTTTGCCACTTCCTCGTAGGCTCGACTGACAAAGACCAGTGAGGTCACCAGCAGGACGATACAAAGTGACGGTGCCGCGAACCACCACCAGGCGATCCGGGTCTTGCCCGACAACCACAACTCATAAAGCATTCCGCCCCAGCTGATCGTCTCGCCATCACCGAAACCGAGGAAGCTGGCACTGGCCTCGGTGATGATTGACCAGGCGATATTGAAGGCTGCATAGAGCAGTAACAGCGGCAGCACATTGGGCAGGATGTGGCGGTAAATAATACGCAGGTCACTGCAGCCGCGAGCCTTGGCCGCGGTAATGAACTGGCGCTGGCGGATGGAGATGGTCTGGGCGCGAATCACCCGCGCCGAGGTACGCCAGATAATCAGCACAATGGCCAGGATCACGAACTCAATCTTACGGCCGAACAGAGCGATGAGGACGATGATGAAGGGTAGAAACGGCATTCCGTAGAGAATATCGGTCAGGCGCATCAGCACCTCATCGATCTTGCCGCCGTAGTAACCGGCGATGAGTCCGACATTGGCGCCAATCAGGA
>CAZAWX010000229.1:0-6262 GCA_964488985.1 uncultured Ectothiorhodospiraceae bacterium | reverse complement strand
AGTGTCATGTCAAGCCTATAGTCTTGGCTTTACAATGTCGGGGTGAGCAAGCAGCAAGTATCCGTTTGCGTTATTGGTGGCGGCATTATCGGGTCGTGGACGGCACTGCACCTGGTGGAAACTGGTGTGTATACCACTCTGATTGAACAGTTTCCCGTACCGCACACTCGTGGTAGCTCACATGGACTCTCACGCGCGTTCCGGCTTCTGGGTGAGTTGGAACTGGACAGGCTGGATTACTCACTGGATCGGTGGAAGGTTTTGCAGGAGTCATGCGGAGTAACGCTTTTGGTCAATACCAGTTTACTTAACTTCGGTCCCCCGGGAGACTCTGACCTTGAAACTTTTATTTCGGTGCTACGTGCTGCCAACCGTCCAGTAGAGTGGCTTGACGCTAAGGAAATAGCCCGTCAATTTCCAATGCTCAGATACCCACAGGAGTGGGGTGCAGCCCGGGACCCCAACGGCGGCATACTGATTGCCCAGCGTTGCCTGGATGCAGTTCAATCGCGCTTCAAGGAGTTGGGTGGACAAGTCGTTACATCCCGTGTGGATTCAGTTAAATCCAAATCAGGGATGGGTGTCCAGATCAATGTGCAATGCAATTACACCGGTGAGGTAGAAACACGGTCATTTGACCGTGCGGTGGTCTGTGTCGGGCCATGGACCAGCAGGCTGCTGCCACAACTGGAAGGTGTGCTTCAAAGCCTGCTGACACCAGTAACCTATTGGTGCGATCCGACAGGACTTTTGAGTGCAGCGCGTGGGTTTCCGATCATATTCAATGCACGACTTACCGGCGTTTATGGTCTGCCTTCCTGTGAATATCCCGGTCTCGTCAAGATGCTGTTTCACGGCGGGCCTGAGACCGATCCCGACACACGCGATTGGGCTTTAATCAATCCTTACGTGAAACGGGTAAAACGCTATATCCGGCACCATCTCCCGTCGCTCGATTGTTCAGCCCCTGCAATTATGGAAACCTGCATGTACACCATGACACCGGATAGTAATCCTATCATTGATCGTGTTACTGATCAGTTGGTGGTTGGGTGTGGTTTTTCCGGCAGCGAGGATGGTCAGCCGGTGGCGCCGCTCATGGGCGAAATCCGGGATCTCCATCCGGTTCAGCCCAATTGTGCCCGGACCCAGTTCTGGAAGTCATGCACGTCGTATTCCTCTGCCATCAACACACCGTGCTGGTGGCGGATGGAGTGCAGGCCCTGCTGGTTGAGTTCGGCGACCGCCGCGTCCTGATCCATGACGATCCGGGTAAAATCGATCGCGCTCTGAATATTGGCGTCCGGAGCGGCCAGGGTCGCCTCTGAAAACAGCCATTCGACCTGTAGTTCCGTCTGTTCCGGCCCCAGTGGCAGGAGCCTCACCGCGCGCACGTAATCAACATGCGCGGCAATGAACAGCGAAGGCCGGTTGACCACGTAATGGTAGGCAGTTTTGCGTTGCGCGGCGCTCAGGTTTGCAAACGGTTGTCCAACCAGTTGCCCGTCCACGCTCCAGGTCTTGGCACCGGCGCGCATGCCACCGGCGAACTGGGGCAAGTCCGGGGTTCCTTGTGCCGCACGCTGTGGGTCGTCATTGGGTTCCATATAGCCGCGTTTGTAGATCGGGACCATCTTGCTGAGCTCGGGATGCACCCCCGGACAATGCAGGCATTCATTGAAGTTTTCCCAGAAGACTTTCCAGTTACAGGCCATGGTTTTGCGGTAGGTATGCCCGGTTCTGAGGGCCTGCAGCGGCCAGTCATCGAGGTTCGCCGAATCTGGCTGAAACGATTCAGCCAACGGTGGAGCGGCAGCGCCCAGCAGGTTGACAAAAATAAAGCCCTGCCATGCATCGACTGCCACCTCGTACAAGGGGTAGTCCTGCATCTCGAAACCGTCCGGGCAATGCCCTGACCCCGCCCGTTGCAGTTCACCGCTGAGCGCATAACTCCAGCGGTGGTAGGGGCAGACGATCCGTGCTGATCCGAATTGGCCCTGTGGTTCGGTGCATAGTCGGGCGCCGCGGTGGCGGCAGGTGTTGTGAAAGGCGTGTAACGTATCGGCCTCGTCGCGCACTACCAGGATGCTTTGCGTGCCAATTTCAATCCTGCGGAATGCACCTGGTCCATCCAGATCATTTGCATGGCAGACATACACCCAGTCACGGTACCAGATGGCATCCAGTTCACGTGCATAATGCCCGGGGTCGAAGTAATAATGCGCCGGCAGAGTCGGCTGCGTTTTGGTCAGACCAGTGTAGTGCTGGTCGGTGTGGTTCATCGTAGTTCATCCGGTTGCGGAACAGCCAGCCAGCGATAGCCAGGGTGATGACGATGGCCATTGGCCAGTACTGGTTAAACAGCAAGCCATAGGAATCGCCCTCCAGGAACACGCCGCGCAGGATCACCATAAAGTAGCGCATCGGATTGGGCAGAGTCAATTGCTGCACGAAATCCGGCATATTAGAAATAGGTGTGGCGAAGCCCGATAAAATGACCGCCGGGTGCTCATCCGCCCCTGGTCGTCGATGAACCCGACGATCAGCGGGATGCTCGCCAGATGGCAGGGGGAGAGCAGAATACTCAAGACCCCCCAGCCCGCTGCAGCCGCCAAAGCGACTGCGGGGGTGGCGTAAACGGCCTGGCTCAAGCTATCCGGCAAAATCTTCCCTGAGTTGATCAAGGATCGGTGCCATCTTGATGCAGGGAATGCACTTGTCGGCGCCGACATCGATCAGCTTCGGCGGCTCGCCGGCCTTCGGGTCGTGCTTCATGCCCGCGTGCGGGTGGAACGCCGCGTGCATACCCGCGGCCATAACCCAGCCGGGATTACTGGCCGGGCAAAGATCGAGCAATAATCCGCTCGCAAGCGAAACCGGCATAAAGCCGGCCGGGATAAGCGCACGCAGCAAGAGTGCCGCGGCGAGCAGCCAATCAAGCTTCAATAAATCCCGTTTTATCCTAAAAAGTCTTTCTTAAACCCCAAATATTCGGCATAATGGTTTGAGGAGATAACTTTAATGCCCGAATTTTCCATTAGCGCGATGCCAGAACTGTTCGTATCGGATGCGGCGATATCCAAAGCTGTGTACGCGGCCGTTGCGCGCGGGCAGCTACGCAAGCTCGGCTCCCGCCTGTATACCCGAAACCTGGATGAAGAGCCGGAACGTCTGGTACGGCGTAACTGGTACTACCTGATTGCAAGCTACTACCCCGATGCGCTGATTACTGACCGGACTGCATTGGAAAACCAGCCCGCAGCAGACGGCTCCGTCTGCCTGATCTCGAATAAAAAACGCGATATCGTCTTGCCGGGAGTCGTTTTTCGCCCGCGCAAAGGGCCGGGGCCGTTGGAAAATGACAGGCCGTTTGTCGGCGGGGCAAGGCTGGCATCGACGGCACGGGCCTATCTTGAAAACATGCGCCTGTCACGTGCGCGCAGAGGGCTTTTGCCGCGCACCTTATCGCGCGAAGAGATTGAAAACCGGCTTGACATGATCATTCGTCAGCACGGCGAAGACGCGCTGAACCGGATTCGAGATGAAGCACGCGCTATCGCTGTTCCGCTCGGGCTGGAGCAAGAGCTTAAGGACTTTAATGACCTGGTTGGTACGCTGCTTGGCACACGTGATGCAAAGATGCACGGCCCGGTCGCCAAAGCCCGTGCCGCTGGAAAACCGTTTGACCCTGATCGTATCCAGCTTTTTGCAGCGCTGTTTGCAGCGCTGAGAGAGGCTGTGCCAACAGAACGTTTGGTTGAGCAGCGAACCGATGAGGCCAATACCAACCTGGCGTTCTTTGAGGCCTATTTTTCTAATTTTATCGAAGGTACAGAGTTCACCGTCCAAGAAGCTGAGGAAATCGTCTTCGGCGGTGTGATCCCGCAGCAGCGTCCGGATGATGCGCATGATATTCTTGGCACGTACCGCATTGTCTCTGACCAGGCAGACATGAAAACACCGCCTTCGGGTTGCGAAGACTTTCTTGCGCTCCTGCGCCATCGGCACGCCACTATTATGGGGACGCGGCTGGACAAAAATCCGGGAATCTTTAAGACAAAAGCTAACCGCGCCGGGAATACAGTTTTTGTGAACCCGGACCTCGTTACAGGGACGCTTGAACAAGGCTTTGCTTTCCTGGAAGCACTTGGAGACCCATTTCAGCGGGCGGTCTTCATGATGTTTTTAGTGAGTGAAGTTCATCCTTTCACCGACGGCAACGGCAGAATTGCACGCATTATGATGAATGCAGAACTGGTTGCAGGTGGGCAGGAGCGCGTTATTGTGCCAACCGCGTACCGCATCGATTATGTAACTGCATTAAAGGCACTCTCTCAATCCAGCCATCCAACCCCGCTCATTCAGATGATGAACCACGCGCAGCAATATACTCATCTCATCAACTGGAATGATCTTAATATTGCCCGCAAGATGTTGGAGCAAACCGGAGCCTTTGATGAAGGGCAAGACGCAAAGTTGCGGATGCCAAAAGAGCGAGCTGCTTAAGCCAGGAATTCGCATCGCAAACACACCGTACTACCATTGTGTTTCACGCTGTGTACGTCGGGCTTTTCTGTGTGGTTCTGTTCCGGTGACAGGCACCCAAAACGGACCATACGCATGACTCCAGAACCATCGCATGATTTCAATTGCCGCATGTAACCGGCTGTGGGAAAATGAGCAACGAGTTCAAATCCCGCCGGGTGTGCTTCTCGCTTTCATTGTCACAATAGTCTTTAAGGAGGAAGAGCGTTATGAAAAGAGTGCCTGCCTTTTTCTACTCGACAGTCCTGATCTTGGTGCTGACGGCTGTCAGCCAAGCGGGGGAGCTATCCAAGGAAGAGATCGAGAAGCGCAACATGGAGATCGTCCGGACCGCGCACGCCAGTCTGGCTGCCGGTGATTTCGCCGCATTCAAATCCGCAATATCCCCGAATTACGTGCGACACAGCCAAGCCATGCCGCCGGGCCTGCAGGAACTTCACGGCACTGAGAAGTTTTTTGGTTTTCTCGAAGAATGGCTGAAAGCGGTTCCTGACTATACCGATACGATTAGCAATATGATAGCTGATGGTGACAAAGTTGCGTATATCTCCACTATGACCGGGACGCACACCGGGCCGCTGGGAGAGATTCCGGCCACAGGCAAAACCTTCACGTTGGTGAACATCATCATGCAGCGACTTGAGGACGGCAAAGTGGTTGAAACATGGGTAAGCTGGGACAACGTCGCCTTTCTATCGCAGTTGGGACTGATGCCCGGGCACAGGGCGGTTCCCGTGGTCTCGCCAGACCGGATGTAGTCTGGTTTAGGGAGGCCTTGCCTGCCGGGGCCATGAAGCGTGGGATGCCCGCGGCATGGCGCGCAGTCATTCGGGACGGCCGGGTTTCGGAGTGGCAGGTCTATACAGACAATGAAGTGGTCAGGCAACTAATGTCGACAGCAGCCAAGCAGCAGGACGCTCGCACTGATCCGCATGTATCTGGAACAATAGCGTCAACCACTGGCGACGCCAAACGCCTCAGCGTGTCAGGTGCACTGCTCTCAATCATGGCCGCTTGGATACTGTCGCTTGGCTTTGACGTACTGCTTCATGCTGGTTTGCTGGCCCGGGCGTACGTCCAGCCGAGCCCGTTTCTATTGGGCCCGCACGATACATTCCAACGCATTCCATTGGGCTACGTCGCTTTCCTCTTGCTTACCGGTGTCTTGTTTTGGCTCTTCCGGCGACTGCACATTCGTGGTGCGGTGGCTGGATTTCGGTTTTCGGCCGTCGCAGGCAGTATCGTGTGGGGTGCCTTTGGCCTCGGGCTATATTCCATCAGCACAGCGCCATTGCCGCTTCTGTTGGGTTGGTGGGTTGGCCAGTCTATTGAGGCGGGGCTTGCTGGCGCGGTGCTCGGTGCATCGATCAGTGGTGTGTCGTTGACACGAATCTGGATTCTGGTAGCCGCCGGGGTTTTCGCCTTTTTCGCCGCAACTGTCGTTATGCAGTCGCTCGGCCTCGCGCCACCGATGAAGCTCGCATAAAGTTGCTGCCTCATTGCTACTCAAATCCAGGTGGCATCCGACAACGAACAGCTAATAAGAGCACAGGGCGAACTACTGTCCGGGTAGACGATTTATGATTTGTAAAAAACCTATGTCTATCGATAAATTAGATATGAATCCAGTTCGGGTGGGAAGCAGCCACCTGCTGTTGCAGATAATCCTTAAGCTGCACTCCCATTCTTGCTGAGTGCACAGCGTACATGAGGGGGG
>CAZAWX010000228.1:0-6297 GCA_964488985.1 uncultured Ectothiorhodospiraceae bacterium | reverse complement strand
CGCAGCTATTTAGCCTGCATAATGCAGGCTAGGTTCGTCTTCAGCGAAACGATCGGTGATAACGAACGCACCTTATCAGACAGGTGGGCAAACCACCTTGATTTCGCGGTACAGAACAATGTCTGCGGGCGTCACTCGGGCACAGTAGGCATACACCTCCACTCCGGCCGCAATCGCAGTGCGCAATTCCTGGCCATAATCCGGATCGATCAGATCGGCCGGGCGCACTTCCTGAATATCGTCACGGGCGACGCAATAGCACAACACGGCCCGTGCCCCGGTCCCCGCCCAGTGAGCCAGTTCTCTAAGGTGACGCCGCCCCCGCAGGCTTACTGCATCAGGAAATATCGCGATACCCGAAGCACTTAGCGCCGTCACATTTTTCACCTCAACAAAACAATCCCTATGCTGTACATGGCCACTGAGGAAAAAATCTGCCCGGCTACCCTCCAGACCGTACCTAACCTCGGCGCGGCAATCGGCATAACCGCGTAATTGCGAAATCACGCCACTGTCAATCGCTTCTGCAACCAGCCGGTTACTGCGACCCGGATGAACTCCCACGATCACGTCATCTGCCGCAACCAGCTCCCAGGTCCACGCGTATTTTCGCTTCGGGTTATCGCTATGGCTCAACCAGATCCTCGACCCTGGAACTGCACACCCCAACATTGCACCTGTATTGGGGCAATGCACGGTCAGGCATTGCCCAGAATCCAGGCGCACATCGGCCAGAAAGCGTTTATAGCGCCGTTCCAGGATAGCCGGGGTCAATGCGGGTATAAATTTCATCCATTTTTACCCTGTAGTCCACAAAAGTTGATCCTGATCGGGACACTGCACAGAAGATTACCGTTAATCTACGCCTTAAAATCGCCACTTTTCATGTGAATCGTGACATTGGCAGCTGCAGTTACAAACATGAGAAATCTTTAACTCGGCCTGAAAATTGAACCTAAGTCATGGGTTAATGGCCATTCCAGGCTATACTATAGGACCATAAATACGAAGCACACAGCATGCAACACGTCACCCCCAACTCAATTCGCAAGCACATAAAACAACTGCAAACTCATTTGGCAAGGGAAAACCCTATCCTGCTGGAAGTTGTTAAAAGCTTCAGGACCTTGGATACCGTCTGCCAGCAAATCGGCCTGCAGGAGCGCAACCAGTCACTGACAACACAGGTGCCATGGTGGCCAATGATCGCTGTACTGGGAACTTTTTCATCGGGAAAATCGACTTTTATCAACAGTTATCTGGGCGACACATTGCAGTTGACGGGAAATCAGGCTGTTGACGATCGGTTCACCGTCATCTGTTATGCAGGAGACTCCCAGTCCCACACCCTCCCGGGCCGGGCACTGGATGCAGATCCCCGCTTTCCATTTTTCCAGATGAGTCGGCAAATTGAGGAAGTGGCCAGCGGCGAGGGCAGTCGGATTGATGCCTACTTGCAGCTGAAAACGACGACCAGCGAAAAATTGCGCGGCAAAATCATGATTGATTCGCCGGGGTTTGATGCCGATGAACAACGAAATGCCACGCTGCGTATCACCGATCGCATCATCGATTTGTCGGATTTGGTGCTGGTCTTTTTTGATGCCCGCCATCCGGAGCCAGGGGCCATGCAGGATACTCTGGAACATCTGGTCGCCAACACAATCGCACGCCCGGATTCAAGTAAGTTTCTTTTCATACTGAACCAGATTGATAACGCTGCCCGGGAAGACAATCCCGAGGAAGTATTTGCCGCCTGGCAACGGGCCTTGTCCCAAAAGGGGCTTACAGCGGGCCGCTTTTATACTATTTACAATCCTTCGGCTGCCGTTCCTATTGAAAATCCAAAGCTGCGTGAACGTTTTGAAAAAAAACGTAACGAAGATATAGCAGTCATTGAGGAGCGCCTGAATCAGGTGGAAGTTGAACGCGCCTACCGAATCATCGGCGTTCTGGAAAACACTGCAAAATCAATCCAGAACCAACTTGTTCCCGCATTGCGACAGTATCGGGAGCGGTGGAAACGCCGCACCGCATGGATGGACGCCGTAGTTTTCGGCGTACTGGCACTGTTGGGCCTGGGTTGGGGAATCAGTGGTGATTATTGGCAAGGCCTGAGTTTCAATCACCCGGTGATCCTCGCCATGACTGAGACTCCTGTGGGCTGGGTCCTTTTCCTCGGCGGCCTCGCCCTTGTCATCTACAGTATTCATATGTGTATGCGCCAGACGGCTGCTGAAAGTCTGGCCCAGGAAATTATTCGCACCAGCAACGATTCTGAAATTGCTGACTGGCTGCTGAAGGCATTTCGCTACAACACCCGCAAGCGCTATTTCATGCTGGGCCGTGAACCGGTTGGGTACGGCTACCTGGTTAAACGCCGCCTGGCACAGGTATTTAAAGATGCAGATCGATATATACAGAGCCTGAATAACCGTTTTGCAGATCCCTCCGGCGACCCGCAGCAGAGCCCAAGTGACAAAACAAGCACCCGGTCAGCGCCTGATATCAGCGTGGTGAAAAGCCTGCCGGTTAAAAATGAAGCGTAGACAAATAGAACGCGCTGACATTGGCGCATTATTTTAACGAATGGATTATCCTTGCTAGCTGCCCATCAAGAAGATTTGATATGAACATCGAACAAGCACGTTTCAACATGGTCGAGCAACAAGTGCGGCCGTGGAAAGTCATTGATGAAGACATCCGGGATTTGCTGGAAATAGCACCTCGGGATGCCTTTGTCGCAGAACCGTACCGCAATCTGGCCTACGCAGATATTATGGCTCCGTTGGGCCATGGTGAAGTCATGATGCAACCACGCATCGAAGCCATGATGTTGCAGGCATTGCAGCTTGACAGCAGCGATCGGGTTCTGGAAATCGGTACCGGTTCTGGTTACATGACCTACCTGTTGGCTTCCTTGTCCGGGCACGTGATAAGCCTGGAAATCAACGAGGATTTTAGCGCACAGGCAACTAAGAAACTTCAATCACAGTCCACCTTCAACGTCACACTTGAATGCGCGGATGGATTGCAGGGACGTGCTGTAGGCGCCCCTTATGACGTCATCGCCGTGACCGGTTCACTCCCTGAGGTCAATTCCATACTGAAGAACCAATTGAGTATCGGCGGCAAAATGTTTGTTATTGTCGGTCAAGCTCCCGTGATGGAGGCGCAACTCATTCAACGCATCGGTGAGCAGCAATGGCGCAGTGAAACATTATTTGAAACCGTCCTGCCGCCACTACGTGGTGACTTTCCGAAACCACAGTTTATCTTTTAACCAGGACACACCATGAGATTCCCCTGCTGCGCACCGCCTCGTGCGCTTAATGCATTTGTGTTGACATTAGGGATTGTGATCAGCCCTGTACTGCCCGCCCAGGGTAACGACCTGATACACGCCTACGAACTGGCAAAGAACAGTGATGCAGAATTTCAGGCTGCGATTGCCGCTAACCGTGCTGCCCAGGAATCTACCCCGCAAGCCATGGCTGCCCTGCTGCCCACGCTCAGCGCAGATCTGACCAGCACCGGCACCGAGCTAAAAATTCGCCAGGGCAGTGTTTTCACAGGTGGAGCGGGACGTAGAAACTTCCACAGCAATGATTTCAACATTCAGTTAACACAACCCTTGTATCGAAAAGATCGCTGGATTGCCCTGGATCAGGCAAAAACTCTGGTCACACAGTCCGATAGTGTCTTCGCCTTTGCCCGGCAGAGTCTGATGTTGAGGGTAGCAGAGCGCTATTTCGGCGTTCTGCGCGCCGCCGATGCCCTAACCTTCGCCATTGCCGAGCAGGATGCTTTTGGTCAGCAACTGGAACAAAGTCAGCAACGCTTTCAGGTCGGACTCATCGCCATTACCGATGTGGAAGAAGCCAAAGCCGGTTTCGATCTGGCCCGTGCACAAGTCATCGCTGCAGAAAACCAGTTGGACAACGCCAGGGAAGCTCTGCGGGAAGTGACAGGCGAGTATGCCAAAGCCGTCGCAGGGTTAGGTGACAAAATGCCGTTGCAAATGCCGACACCGAACAATATCGATGCCTGGACGGAAACAGCATTGCAGCAAAATCTTGAGTTGCGCGGCCAACTGAAGCAAACGGAACGCGCCCGCCTGGAAATTCAACGTATCGAGGCCGGCCATTTACCAACATTGGATCTTATCGGACGCCACAATCGGGCAGTTTCCAATGGCGGCATTACCAGCGCCAGTAATAACGAGACATCGACCTTGAGCCTGCAATTGCAAGTCCCTATTTACCAAGGAGGCGCCATCGTCTCCAGAACACGCCAAAGCCGCCACCTTTACCGACAGGCCCTGGATGAACAGGAACGCATTCGCAGATCCGTGCAGCGCCAGACCCGTGACTCATTTCTAGGTGTTCGCTCAGGAATTTCCCGGGTGGAAGCGCTGTCCCAGGCAGTCGTATCAACCCAGTCTGCTGTAGAAGCTGTTGATGCAGGTTTTCAGGTAGGCACACGAACCACCGTCGATGTTCTTGATGCACAACGGGATTTATTTCGGGCTAAAAGAGATTATGCAGATGCCCGCTACACGTATATTCTGGATATCCTGAAATTGAAAATTTCTGCCGGGATCCTCTCCCAGAAAGATCTGGACAAAATTAACAGCTGGTTACACTGAAACAAGCTGTACCCACTTATGTGGCCGGTTTCAAAAATCGCTCAGCTATTCGGACCCAAGGCGGGGATTGTCCAGCTGATGGACGATCTCGGCAAAGCGACATCTTCCCAACCTGATGTATTGATGCTGGGCGGTGGCAATCCCGGTCATATAACAGCAATGCAGGATGTCTTCAGAGCCAGTATGCGTGGCTTGCTTGACAGTGGTGAATTTGATCATTTGACTGGCAATTACGGGCCACCTCAGGGCGATCCCCGTTTCATCGCCGCCTTGGCGACATTATTAAACGAAACTTGTGGCTGGGAGGTCGGGCCTGAAAACATCGCGCTCACCAATGGCAGCCAAAGCGCATCGTTCATGCTCTTTAATCTTTTCGCTGGTGAAGGTGCAGACGGCTCGCACCGGCGCATCATGCTGCCGTTGGCGCCGGAATACATCGGCTATGCCGATCAGGGCATGGGGCAAAATTTCTTTATTTCAAAGCGACCGCAAATTCAAAAGCTGGAAAATAATTTTTTCAAGTACACGGTCGACTTTGATAGTCTGCGTGTCGATGAAAGCGTCGCAGCATTATGTGTCTCACGTCCGACTAATCCAACTGGCAATGTCCTTGACGACTCAGAAGTTCAAAAATTACTGGAGATATCGCGTCAGCATGACATTCCCCTGATCCTCGATAATGCCTATGGAACACCATTCCCTGGAATTTGTTTCAGTCCCGCAACTCCCATCTGGAATGAAGACATCGTCGTCTGTATGTCGCTGTCCAAGCTCGGCTTGCCAGGGGTACGCACGGGGATTGTGATTGCCGCCCCTGAAATAATTCGTGACCTGAGCGGCATGAATGCCATTGTCAATCTAACGACAGGCAGTTTTGGGCCGGCATTGGTGCGGGGGCTATTGGAATCGGGTGAGATTATCCGGCTTAGCCGGGACGTCATTCGACCGTTTTATCAACAAAAGGCACAACGTACCATCAATTGGTTACAAGCAGCATTCAAACCAGAACAGTTACGGATTCACAAACCGGAGGGAGCAATTTTCCTCTGGCTTTGGTTTCCAGACCTGCCTATCAGCAGCACTGAACTGTACCTGCGCCTGAAAGAAAAAGGCCTGCTCATCATCCCAGGGGAACACTTTTTCCCCGGTCTTGAACAACCATGGCAGCACAGCCATGAATGCATCCGCCTGACCTATGCTCAGGACGATGAAATCGTTGCGAAGGCGGTCAGTATTCTGGCCGCAGAAGTAAACCGTGCCTATGTCGATGGTTGAAATTTACAACCCATAGGGTTGCGGCTTAACAGACCCGCAGCCCATTTCCAACTTTGGCCCGTGGACCCAGCAACACCACATCGTTCTCGCCAGCATCAGTTCCCAAAACCAGCACCTCGGATTTAACCCCGGCAATGCGCTTGACTGGAAAGTTAACAACAGCAATGACCTGTAAGCCGGGCAAATCTTCCAGAGAATAGTTTTTAGTTAATTGGGCAGAACTGGTCTTGATGCCTATATCTCCAAAATCTATTTTTAAAATATATGCAGGTACCCTGGCCTTAGCGTTAACTTTGGCTTCAATCACTGTTCCTGAACGGATATCAACACGTAGAAATTCTTCAAAATCAATACACTCATGGTTGTCGTTCATA
>CAZAWX010000227.1:0-6307 GCA_964488985.1 uncultured Ectothiorhodospiraceae bacterium | reverse complement strand
GCAGCGAGCAAAACAACCGCATGCACGGCAATGCCCTCCTCGCGGCCAATATAACCAAGACCTTCCGTGGTCGTTGCCTTGACATTCACGTCACTAAATTCCAGCCCGAGATCCTTTGCCAGGCAAGTGCGCATGGCATCGATGTGAGGCTGAAGTTTTGGTACTTGAGCAATCACAGTCACATCCGCATTGACTGGCGCCCACCTCAGATCACTGAGCTTTGCCATAACGTGACCTAACAATATCCGGCTGTCGATGCCAGCGAATTCGTTCTCGGTGTCGGGAAAATGCCTGCCAATATCACCCAGTCCCGCCGCACCGAGCAAGGCATCACACAGTGCGTGAATCAGCACATCACCATCAGAGTGCGCCAGCAGGCCTTGCGAATGTGGAATTGTTATGCCCCCGAGAATTAATGCCCGGCCGGTAACAAAGCGGTGTGCATCAAAGCCGTGGCCTATGCGCATTGAGAATTTTCCAGACTCTGCAAATAATATCCAGCCTGGTGCAAATCCTCCGGCCGGGTAATTTTAATGTTGTCGGCGCGGCCTTCGATAACGATGGGCCGATGGCCAGCGAGTTCCATTGCCTGGGCCTCATCTGTTATAGACAGCCCATTATCCGCAGCATTTTGCAACGCCCGCTGCAGTTTTAGCAATGGAAACATCTGCGGGGTCTGGGCCTGCCACAAATCCTCCCTGGCAACCGTCTCATTGATCCGATCCAGTTGCACCCGTTTTAACGTATCACGGACAGGTATCGCCAGAATCGCCCCGTCTTCACAGCGCATAGATACCTCAATTAAGCAGCGTAATTGTTGTTGCCCAAGACAGGGACGGACCGCATCGTGAACCAGGGCCCAATCGTTGGCCTGAGCGTTAACGGCGAGATGATTGAGTCCATTGAGCACTGATTCGGCACGGTCATTGCCACCTGCGACACGAGCGATTGCGTATTGCTGTTCGAACTGTAAATTTTGCCAATAAGGATCGGTGTTTGCCACAGCCACTACAGTGCCGGTGATTTGCGCACACTTGCCCAGGGCCAGCAGAGTGTGTTCCAAAACACATTTACCCGCCACCTCGAGATATTGTTTCGGTAGTTGTGCGCCCATGCGCCTGCCAACACCGGCAGCAGGCACAACAGCCCAAATACGAGGTGCAGGACTGGCCATTACTTCTTGCTGAACTGGTACAGTGTCTCGTCACGGCCAATCATGCCGAGATCTCTGCGGGCACGTGCCTCGATTGCATCACGACCTTTTTTGAGATCGGCAATTTCAGCGGCGAGTTGTTCATTGCGACGTTTTAAATCCGAATTACGCAGTTGCTGCTTCACAACGTCCTGTTCAAGACGCCAGACACCCGCCAGAGAGTCTCCACCAACCCAGATCCGATACTGAACCATGAGAATGAGCAAAATCAGGAAACCCACCAGAAATCGCATTTCGACTCCCCTGTATGATCAGCGCCTACAATTGACCCTTGAAAACACCCAGCCCCGGATAGCGGCCGTTATTTTGTCCACGCAGACGTTCTTCAATTCGCATCAGCCGATTATATTTTGCAACCCGATCCGAACGAGACAGCGAACCGGTTTTGATTTGACCGGCATTGGTTGCCACCGCCAGATCTGCAATCGTTGTATCTTCAGTTTCACCTGAACGGTGAGAAATAACCGTGCTGTATCCAGCAGATCGGCACATTCTGATCGCTTCCAGAGTTTCAGTGAGGGTGCCAATTTGATTGAGTTTGATGAGCACCGAATTGCTCACACCTTCATCAATCCCCTTACGAATTATTTTTGGATTGGTCACAAAGATATCATCCCCCACCAGTTGGCAGCGATTTCCCAAACGTTCTGTCAACAGTTTCCAACCGGACCAATCCGCTTCATCCATACCATCTTCAAGCGAAATGATAGGATAGCGATCCACCCAGTCTGCCAGCAACGACACAAGTTCTGCTGAATCGAGTTCACGCTGTTCGGAAGCCAGGTGATATTTACCATCTGAGAATATCTCTGAACTCGCCGTATCCAGTGCCAGAAACACATCCTCGCCTGCCCGGTAACCCGATTTATCAATGGCCTCGAGAATGACCTGAATGGCCGCTTCATTGGATTCCAGATCGGGGGCAAATCCACCTTCATCGCCGACAGTGGTTGCCAAACCCCGGTCATTGAGCACGCCCTTCAAGGCGTGGAAAATTTCAGCGCCCATGCGCACGCCCTCGCGCAGACTGTCTGCCCCTGCCGGGACGATCATGAATTCCTGAAAATCCACATTATTATCTGCATGTGCCCCACCATTGATGATATTCATCATCGGCACCGGCATCAGAAAGGAACCATCACCGCCCAATGATTGGTACAGGGACAGATTATTTGTTTGTGCTACTGCTTTGGCACAGCCCAAAGAGACTGCCAGAATGGCATTGGCACCAAGACTGGATTTATTCTCAGTTCCATCAAGATCGATCATGCGTTGATCAATATCGCTTTGCTGCGATGCATTCGCTCCCCGCAGGGCTTTGCTGATGGGGCCATTGATATTCGCCACTGCCTGCAACGTGCCTTTACCGCCGAAACGTGAGGCATCGCCATCTCGAAGTTCCAAGGCCTCGCGAGCACCGGTGGAAGCGCCCGATGGAACGATACCCCGGCCCAATGCACCACTGCCAAGCAGGATATCGGCTTCGACTGTCGGGTTTCCCCTGGAATCGAGAATTTCCCGGGCCTTGATGCTTTTAATCGTTGTATCACTCATTGTAATTCCTGTTTAGGCGCGATGCCGGGTATCGCTCATTTATAAAATCTGTTCAGCAAAAGGTTGCGCTTTTACCGTGCGGTCGATGGCCAACAAGGTTTCCAACAAAGCCCGCAGGCTGTCAAGTGGCCAGGCATTGGGGCCATCACTGAGGGCTTTGTCAGGATCGGGATGGGTTTCCATAAACACACCTGAAATCCCCGCTGCAACGGCTGCTCTGGCCAGCACCGGGACGAACTCCCGTTGCCCACCTGAGGCCGTGCCCTTACCGCCGGGCATTTGCACCGAGTGTGTTGCATCAAAGACAACCGGACACTGTGTTTCACGCATGGCCGCCAGGGCCCGCATGTCCGAAATCAGATAGTTGTAACCAAAACTGACCCCACGCTCACACACCATAATCTGATCATTGCCAACAGCCCGGGCCTTGTTCACAACATTGACCATGTCCCAGGGAGCGAGAAACTGGCCTTTCTTGATATTTACTGGTTTTCCGCAAGCGGCAACCCGTTGCATATAATTGGTCTGACGGCACAAAAACGCCGGGGTCTGCAGAACATCAACCACCTCGGCAACTTCATCCATTGGCGTGTCTTCGTGTACATCGGTCAGCACCGGCACACCTATTTCGTCACGCACGCGCTGCAAAATTCTTAATCCAGCTTCCAGTCCCGGACCGCGAAAATTGGCGTGGGAACTGCGATTGGCCTTGTCAAAAGAAGATTTGTAGATGAAATTCATTGACAAAGAAGCCGTCATATCGCGAAGTATCTGTGCTGTTTCCAGCGCCAGTTGCTCCGACTCAATGACACAGGGGCCCGCAATCAGAAACAGAGGTTGATCGAGGCCTGCCTTGAAACCACACAGATTCACTTACTTGCTCGCAGTGTTTGCATCGGCAGGCACATTCCCATGGCGGACATTGGCCGCCTCAATAAAGCTGGTAAATAACGGATGGCCATCACGGGGCGTGGAGGTGAACTCAGGGTGAAATTGACAACCCACAAACCAGGGATGATCAGGTAACTCAATAATTTCCACCAAAGCGCCATCGACGGTTTTGCCGGCGATACTCAGACCCGCCTCCTGGAGTGGATCCATATAGGTATTATTGAACTCATAACGGTGACGGTGACGTTCGCTGATCACCTCGGCGCCATAGATCTCCCGGACCCTGGATTCACGCCGCAGACGAATCGTCTGTGAGCCCAAACGCATAGTGCCCCCCAGATCGGCACTCATATCACGTTCCTCCACAGTGCCGTCCTGATTGACCCATTCAGTTACCATGGCGATCACTGGATGCGTCGTGCCGCGATTAAACTCAGTGCTGTCCGCATCCTTGTAACCTGCCCGATGGCGGGCAAACTCGATCACTGCAGTCTGCATACCCAGGCAAATCCCGAGATAAGGAATCTGATTCTCCCGGGCAAATCGGGCCGCCTGTATTTTGCCCTCGATACCCCGTTTGCCAAAGCCACCGGGCACCAGCACAGCATCCATACCCTGCAGGCAACCGGTACCCGTCTGTTCGATATCCTCAGAATCAATATAGGTCACCTTAACCCGGGTACCCGTTTGTATTCCTGCGTGAATCAACGCCTCTGATAAAGATTTATAGGATTCCGGCAGTTCAACATATTTTCCGACCATCGCCAGATTGACCCCAAAGCTGGCATTTTCAATACGTTCTATAACCCGTTCCCATTCAGATAAATCAATCGTATCAGCACTCAAACCGAGTTTTTTTACGACCAGTTCATCCAGGCCTTTTTGATGATACAGCGAAGGAATTCTATACGTGCTGTCGACATCGATTGCAGTGATAACCGCCGTCTCCGGAACGTTAGTGAACAATGATATTTTACGTCGTTCACTGTCAGGGATCTCATGCGTGGACCGACACAGCAAAATATCCGGCTGGATGCCGATGGTGCGCAATTCTTTTACAGAATGCTGGGTGGGCTTGGTCTTTAACTCACCGGCATTGGCCAGGTAGGGAACCAGAGTCAGATGCACAAACAACGAATGTGCCTCACCAAGTTCCGCACGCATCTGGCGAATGGTTTCCAGAAACGGCAATGATTCAATATCGCCCACGGTGCCGCCAATTTCGACCATGCAGACATCGTAGCTGGCTGCCGCCTGGCGAACACAGGATTTTATCTCGTCGGTGATATGTGGAATCACCTGCACGGTACCGCCCAGGTATTCTCCACGACGCTCCTTACGGATGACGTTTTCATAAATCTGGCCGGTGGTGAAATTATTCACCTTACCCATGGTGGTACGAACAAATCGCTCGTAGTGGCCCAGATCCAAATCAGTTTCAGCACCGTCATCGGTGACATAAACCTCGCCATGCTGGAGAGGATTCATGGTGCCTGGATCGACATTGATATAAGGATCGAGCTTCAACAACGTGACTTTCAGGCCACGCGCTTCGAGAATTGCAGCGAGAGAGGCGGAGGCAATCCCTTTACCAAGGGATGAAACCACACCGCCCGTAATAAAGATGAATCTGGACATTATGAAACCTTTATCGAGACCTGGGGAAATAGCGGCCTCCGGACGGGTCATCAGTCTACACGAATCTGTTGAATTGGGATATCAATAACCACTCATTTCCAGGTATCCGTGGCCCGTCACCGGGACGCCCGAATCATCTCCAGAGACCTCGATCGCACCCTCCCAATACGGGATCCCGGCGCTATAGGCCTGGGCATCAAGGCGCGCCACGACCTGCAACTGCAGTTTCCGGTAGTGCAGTGTCCATGCCACCGGGTAATTGCGCCCGCCAGGGCTTTTCCAGACGTGCAACGGTTGCAGTTGCATCTCCTTACGGCTTATGCGCCGTTGGGTGCCATCGGCTGCCACCAGAACGCCGGCACTGGCACCATCGATACCCCCGTCTCGCAGGCGCAGCCGGTAAAACATTAAATCCCTGCCGTCTGCCAGTTGCAGTGCGAACCAGTCCCACCCGGTCTGTTTTGCCGACAGGGCACTGGTACTCCACTCCCGATCGAACCAGGACAGGCCCTGCACCTTGAATCGGCCCCGGGGGGTTTGCAGCGTCCCGCTGCTGGGCAGGCGCGTGTATGAGTAGTAATACGAGGCATTGGCGGAATCCAGGCTTTTAGGGCTATAGCCATTGTCACCTTGCAGGATCCTGGCTTTGCCTTCGTGCAATTGCAGCCGAATTGAAATGTCCCCTGCTTTAATGCTCGCACGGGCCGTCAATTGCAGCGGGAAAAACGCCCCGGCTCGCAAACTTCGTACCTGCAAGTCCTGCAGCCAGACGTTGAAGGGGCTGGCAGCAGCCCCCGCCAACTTCAGACCGGCTCTGGACAGGCGCTGCTGGCGATAAAATTTTCCTGCGCCGATATCTGTAACGGCAAAATGAGCCATGTAGACTTGGCGACTCCCCCATGCCGAGGGACGATTTGGCATGCCGGGTCGCAACGCCTGGCGAAAAAAGGTTAACTGGTAGCCAAAATTCTGCCCTGCAACGGACTGTAAGTTACCAGTGAAGTACCACCA
>CAZAWX010000226.1:2453-6372 GCA_964488985.1 uncultured Ectothiorhodospiraceae bacterium | reverse complement strand
CTGCCCTCCGAAGGCAGGGGTCACAGGTTCGAATCCTGTCGGGCGCGCCAAAATAGCAAAAGTCGCTTCTGCGGCTTTTGTTATTTTCGTGTTCTGGCATATGGGTTCAAACCTCGGGGGTGTTGCGAAGCAACAGCCACTAAAGGTTCGACAAATTCGCCGGGAGCGAATTTTGAATGCAGTCGCGTAGCGACAAACCCCGCAGGGGCGAGTCTCAGGGATGAGACGAGTAATCCTGTCGGGCGCGCCAATTAAATCAACAGGTTACAGGTTTTCTCTGTAGCTTGTTTTTCGTTCGGGGTGCATGAGGGGTGTATTCAGCATCAGTTTATCAGCTTTTCCTTCCATTCCAACGTGCGAAAAGTCCAGTCAGGGTCTGTTGTGAAAGGGCTCAAAGTGATTCCACCGAGTTGCCTCCAGGTTTGATCAAAACTATAAGTAAAATCCAGATTTTCACGAAATACGTGAAATTATGTGGTTTTTGTGTATCATCGTCTTTTGTGGCAGTAAAATTCTCAAAAGCGCGTCAACGCTTGGCCTTTGTCCTAAGAAACACCGGCCCAACGTTCACTGTTGCTGACGTCGGCGACACCTTGGGTCTGGACCGAGTTGCGGCGTCAAAGATACTCTCACGCTGGGCAACCCAAGGGTGGGTAACTCGCCTGCGCCGAGGGCTCTACGCTGCTGTGCCATTGAAGTCTTCAGGCGGCAAGATTGCGCTGGAGAATCCTTGGCTGATTATTCCAGCACTATTCGACAACGCTTACGTCGGAGGTTGGTCAGCAGCGGAGCATTGGGACCTGACTGAGCAAATCTTTTCGAGTGTCTGTGTGCTAACGGCGGACAAGATTCGAAGCAAGGACCAGACTATCGGTGGCGTCCGTTTTATTCTGAGTTCTATGCAGTTAGAAAAACACTTCGGTACACGATTTGAATGGGTCGGAAGTGAGCGAATCGCTGTTTCTGGTCCTGAAAAGACAATCATCGATATGTTCTACAAGCCAAACCTCGGCGGCGGCATACAACACGTGATTGAGTGCTTTCGGCATTTTGTTCGTTCCAAAAATGGAGATACAGCAAAGCTAATAGACTACGCCGAACGATTTGGCAGTGGCGCAGTGAAAAAGCGACTTGGTCTTATTGCCGAAGCAATAGGTGTAGACGAGTTGGCTGACAGGCTCTCTGTAGGCAAGACGGCAGGTAACGTGCAGCTTGATCCAAGAAATCCCGGTGACAAGTTAATAACTCGGTGGGGCGTGTGGGTTCCGGCGCATTGGGAGCGGTGGGCACACGAATGATCGATCCAATCGAAATCCACGAGGCAGCTAATGAGACCGGCCTAACGCCATATGTTATAGAGAAAGATTACGTAATTGGTTGGGTACTGGCGGGCATCCACAACCATCCCGAGATTCGCGACGTCTGGGTATTCAAGGGCGGTACGTGCTTGAAAAAGTGCTTCTTCGAAACATACCGGTTCTCGGAGGATCTTGACTTTACGTTGCGCGACACGGGGCATCTCGACGAAAAACTCTTGTTCCGGGTTCTATCTGATGTCGCGGACTGGGTGTACCAGAGTGCCGGTATAAACATTCCTATCGATGAGCTGAGGACCGAGGTCTACACTAATAGAGCTGGCGTAACCGGCGGGCAAGCTAGAGTTTATTTTCGAAATCCACTTCCTCACACAAGAAACAGCCCGGGTCGAATTAAGGTCGATCTTACGGCGCACGAGGCTCTTGTGCGTGAGCCTGTGCAGCTTGAGGTGCTGCACCCATATTCGGATCGACCTGCGGATGGTATCCGTACTCTTTCTTATGACTTTCCCGAAGTTTTTGCTGAGAAGATCCGGGCGTTGGCAGAGCGAACTCGGCCACGTGATTTGTACGACGTTATCAACTTATTTCGGCGACCAGAAGCGCAAGCAGCTCGCGATGACATCAGATCAGTGTTGGTGGAAAAGTGCGCATTTAAGAAGATAAATGTCCCCAAGCTTGCTGACCTGGAGCAGTTTCGAGACGATGTTACCGCAACTTGGATTCAGATGCTGGATCATCAACTTCCTCAGCTACTGCCATTTGAGACCTTCTGGAGCGAATTGCCCGAGTTCTTCCAGTGGCTCGAAGATGCGCTCGAAATCCGAGCGACAGTGCCGGTCGGTGGCCGTGCTGGTGAAGTCCCAATATATGCGTCTCAGCCACTGCCCCGAGGGCCGGCAATTCCAAGCGGCATTATTGGTAGGATACGATTTGGCGCGGCCAATCGGCTGCTTGTCGTTCTTGACTATGAGACTCTTGACGGGCGTCGATCCCGCAGACTAATTGAACCGTATTCACTACGACGAAGTGCAGAGAGCAATATTCTCTTGTACGCAGCCCGTAGCGACAGCGGCGACCCGAGAGCGTACCGCGTAGACCACATACACGGCGCGACGGTCACCGATCAGACTTTTGTTCCACGATACACAATAGAATTGACGATGAACGGTCCTCAAGCTGCTAGTTCTCTATCTCAGGGAGGTGGAGCAATATCACGCACCCGCAAAATTTCGAGAAGCAGACCCATCATGCGCAGTTCTATTAGCAGAAAACGATCGCGTTCAACAATGCACACAGGTCCAACATACGTTTACGAATGTCCCGTTTGTCACAAAAAATTTAGGCGAAAAAAACAGAACTCCAAATTGAACAAGCACAAAGACAAGTCAGGATGGGACTGCCCCGGCCGAACCGGATGGCTGGTCGACACTATTTGGTAAGTAAACTACGCGGAGGCTCTAAGCCGAAACCCCGGATAGGCAAAGGCGGTTGAGATTTTTTCGCAGTCTTTTTCCGCAACGCCTTCACGTCTGGCGACAGCGTACCAGTTGTTTTCCACGGTTGATTCCATGTCATCAATGATCTTTCCTGCCGCATCTTCATCGAGGTAGAAGCGGACGCATTGCGTTAGCAGGTTTTCTGCGTTGGCAAAGCGGCCCATGTCGCCACACTCCAAGGCAAGATCACGATGCTCCGTGCTGATTGGAGTGGACGGCGTCAAATCATAGGCAGGGGAGAGCTTCCAGTCCGTGCCCATGGCCACCATAGCGTGATTGCGCGGATGATCATCAATGTTTGAGATCAGCGCGTTAAAGCACATGCGACGAAACAGTTCCGATCCGTCTTCTTTCGGCTGCGAAGAGATACGTCGTACTTCTTCAACCAGTGAAACATAGGACCAGTTTTCCCGCCGCTGAGGATCATCATCACTGCGGAGCAGGGTCAACGCGCTAAGCATCCGGCCCCGACAATAGCCCCCTTTTGTGTGTTCACGGTCGAACCTTTTGACCATTAGCACATCACGATCACCGATCGTGACTACCTTGCTATCTGCCGAATGAATTCCGCACTCTCTTGCAAGCATTAACATCGCATGCTCGACACGAGCCTCATTCCACCTGTCATCCAGTCGGTTGAACTTGGCAATCCAGAGAATATTGTCTTCCTCCACCACCGCCTTGGGACGCGCGCCGCCCATTGAGGTTCCACCGAACATCAGGTCCTGGGCTTGCTCTGCATCAGGCCCGCCAGGGATTTCTTCATCTGCGATGATCGCATCTGCAATATTTTGCAGACGTTCAAGCTCCATTGTCTGATTGAACTTTCTGCGCGGCGCAGGAGGACTCGCGTTTCTGCCAAAACCCAGCGCACCGGCACGGTCATCAGGGGAGTGAAGCAAGTAGTCGATTTCACCCACCTCAGTCAGTCCGGAATGCTTTGCAATTACCCTGCGTCCCCAATAGTCCGGGCTTGCATCACGAAGCGCCCCAAAGACACCCTTCAGGAGATTTGTTTCGTATGTCCTCGTGTCGAGCTTTAGTTCAATTGGGTCTATTGGAACCGCATTTCCTCTCGCCAGGTAGCTCTGGCCATAGACAAAT
>CAZAWX010000226.1:0-2353 GCA_964488985.1 uncultured Ectothiorhodospiraceae bacterium | reverse complement strand
AGATTGAGCCCTTCGGTGTCTAAGGCCGGATCAGCAATATCACGAATCTGGTCTAGCAGATCATAGGCCCAGAGCAGGGCAATATAGACAGCAGAACTGGTGGAGCCTTTGCCTTTTTCGGCATCCATAACGGCCCGGCGTCCTGTTCCAATTTTCTCGGCGACTTCGTCGATTGTCAGATTCCGGCGCAACCTGGCCGTGCGTAGATTTGCTCCTAACCGGTGCAGGGCTTTTTCTACCGCGTAGGGCGGTGCGCTTGTCAAAATGTTCTTTCTAGCCATGTGCTTTCTATAGCATGTTAAGTTAGTTAAAGTGCTTTAAAAAGCATATCATTGAACTACACTCTTAACAAGAAAAAACGCTCTCTTATGCTTTATATAGCACTTTAAGTTCGTTTATGTTCTTTAAATAGCGCAAAAAGGAGCGTTTTGGTGAGGCTCTACTACTTTCTTGCGGGCCATATACCGTTATCCGGCATCCTGTTTTGCCTTTGCGATGATAGTAAAGTAAACTATACTTTACATTTAGACGACTATATGTAAAGTACACTTATGACCAATCGGCCATTATGGTTAAACGCTATTCTGCGGGCATGGGACCATCGCTCCATTGTCTGGCTATCCGGTGTGCGCCGGGTGGGTAAAACCACACTGACCAAAATGTTGGCCGATGCGGTTTACATTAATTGCGATTTACCCTCGGCTCAAAGCGCATTGGAGGAACCTGAGCTTTTCCTCGCCAACCAGGCAACAGGCAGCAAGCTGATTTTTGATGAGGTTCATCAGCTACACGATCCCAGCCAGCTACTGAAAATCGCTGCCGATGAATACCCGCAATTGAAAATACTGGCGACAGGATCTTCCACCCTGGCCGCCACCCGCAAATTTCGTGACACGCTTACGGGACGCAAGCAAGCCATTCACCTGTGTCCGGTGCTTTGGGATGAATGTGCCGATCCTTTTGGTATCCATGCGCTTGACCGACGCTTGCTGCATGGCGGCCTGCCGGAACCATTGTTGGCCACGCATAAAGACCCGGAGTTTTTCAGCGAATGGATCGATAGTTTCTATGCCCGCGACATTCTGGAACTGTTTGGGATTCGTAACCGCCAGGGATTTCTTTCTCTTTTCCGGCTTTTGCTGCGTCAAAGCGGCGGACAACTGGATTACAGCCAACTGGCAAATTTAAGCGCACTAAGCCGCCCCACGGTCAAGGCCCATATAGAGGCGTTGCAGATCGCACACGCGGTGCACTTGTTACGGCCATTCCATGGCGGTGGCAAACGGGAGATTGTCAGCCGCCCCAAATGCTATGCATTCGACACCGGGTTTGTAAGCTTCGAGAAGGGTTGGGACAGCATCCGGGAGGATGACCGCGGTATATTGTGGGAACACCTGGTGCTGGACACATTGCGCTTTCATTTTCGTGATGAGAATATTTTTTACTGGCAAGACAAGTCGCATCGGGAAATCGATTTTGTGCTCCGCCGCGAGCATGACCGGGTCGATGTCATGGAATGTAAAATCAACCCTGACAAGCTGAATGTGAAGCCTGTTCTGGCCTTCCGGAAACTGTATCCCAAAGGTGAGAACATGATTGTCAGCCCGGCGGTGCAAAAGCCTTACCGGGTTCGGCGCGGTGGTTTGGTGTTTAAGCTGTGTGGTACACGGGATGTAGCATGATCATGGTTGCGAATACGGTGTAATAGCCTTGCTGCGCTATGCTATAGGAGAACAAACCGGGAAATTCAACATGCGTAAACTCATCATAGCGGCCTGGTTGCTATCATCCATGGTATCGGCACAGGAGGTGGCTACCGAGGCGCATAAAGCGTCTTTACCTCGCGCTGCAACAGTCAGCCCCATCATCAGAAAAACCAACCCGCTTGCAGCACCTGCTACCCCGGCCACCCAACACCAACAAACCGACCTTGATTTTTTGAAAGAACGTACCAGCGTCGCCACTGAAATCACCATTGGCAATGGCAAGCTTGGCGGTTTCATATGCCCGGAAGGGTTCGAGCCCGCCTGTTTGAACGCTGGTGATAAAGTCTGCCCGGGCACAACGAAGTGCGTAGATGATGGCGCGACCTGCTTGGATGACTTCCCATGTGACCCGGGTGGCGGTTTTGTCTGCGGATCACAATACGATGACATGATGAATGGCTATAAAAAGGCGCTCAGCCAGAACGATGAACTGGCATCAAACAATGTTGCCTTGCGTGAAAAACGGCTGGAAATAAAAAATTGTGTCCTGAATGCTTCTACCCTCATCCGCGCAAGATCCTGTGTCAGGTAGTCCTGTTCTTGACCAAAAACAGTGAGAATTTATTAAGCGCCTGGATACAGGGCAC
>CAZAWX010000225.1:0-6435 GCA_964488985.1 uncultured Ectothiorhodospiraceae bacterium | reverse complement strand
CGGCGCTTCCGCCGGAAAGATCGCGACGTTCAGGGCAGCAGCCGAACAGGGTAAACTGTTCCTCGATATCGTCGCTTATATGCTGTGGGCACCCGCTAAGACCGCCATGCCGGCACCGGAAAATTTTAGTGACTACTCCGATCGCTTCAGGGTCGGCGCGATCAAGTTGGTGCTCGACGGCTCGCCGCAGGGTAAAACGGCTTACCTGAGCGAACCCTATTATGTTCCGCCACCCGGAAAGGGCAAGGATTACCGCGGCTACCCTGCCTATCCGGCGGAAGTCGTCGACCAGGCCGTATACGAAGTACTTTCCCAGCATATCCAGTTGGCCGCGCATACCAACGGTGACGCGGCAGCACAAATGCTGATTGACGCGGTGGACAAGACGACCCAATCCCTGTCGCTTGGTAACACACGGGTCGTCATGATTCATGCCCAGACGGTGCGCGACGATCAACTTGATCGCATGGCAGGCCTGGGAATGATCCCCTCATTTTTTTCTGCCCACACGTTTTTCTGGGGTGACTGGCACCGCGAGTCGGTACTGGGTCCGGCGCGCGCCGACCGTATCAGCCCGACCCATTCGGCACTCGATCGAGGCATCGTTTTCACCGTTCACAACGACGCGCCGGTGACGCCGCCGGTTCCCATCGACCTGATTTGGAGCACCACCAGTCGCCGAACCCGCAGCGGGGACATCCTCGGCCCTCTGCAGCGGGTCAGTACGTATGAGGCCATCAAGGCTGTTACGATCAATGGCGCCTATCAGTATTTCGAGGAAGACAGCAAGGGTTCGATTACGCCCGGCAAGCTGGCCGATCTCGTGATCCTTTCGCAGGACCCCCTGACAATGGACCATGAGCGTATCCGCGAGATCAGCGTACTTGAAACTTTTTCGCATGGCCGCAGTGTGTACCAAAATACGCAATAGTCCCGATCGATGACCCACCCGTGCTCGTCTGCAACTACACAGCAGCACAAGCTACCACTGCGTTATTGCTGGGTAGTTTGGCTACAGACTTTTTTTGTAAGGCAAATAGGCCGCCGCCTGCCTTTGGTAAGCATCAGTATGACGCCTCTCCCGGCTCAGGAAATCTGCGATCGCAGCAGCAAAACGCCGATCTGCGATCCAGTGAAATGAAGCACTCTTGATCGGCTCAAAGCCACGCAAGAGCTTGTGCTCACCCTGTGTGCCCGGATCAAAGCCACTCAAACCCCGTTCAATACAAAACTCAATGCCTTGATAAAAGCAGGTTTCAAAATGCAGGCAAGACACATCCTGTAGCGCCCCCCAGTAGCGGCCGTAAAGACGATGATCGTCATAGAGAAACAATGAACTGGCGAGCAATTGCTGACCCTCACGCGCAATGACCATCAATAGACTATCGCTCATCCCCTCGCGCAGCTTTTCAAAAAATGCCCGGTTTAAATAACCATCGTGACCACTGCGTTTGCGGTAAGTGTCCCGGTAGCACTGGTAAAACCCGCGCCATTCAGCGCCCGTGATATCCGCACCGGTTTTACGCTCGAGCGTGATACCCTGCTCCGCCACCTTGCGGCGCTCCCGCCTGATGTTCTTACGCCGTGCGGACCGGAAGGTTGCCAGGAAATCATCAAATGACCGGTAAGCCTGGTTAAACCAGTGAAACTGGATCGCTTCCCGGCGCAGAAACAGCCGTTCATCGACCTTGCCGGCAAGTGCCTGTTGCTGGCTTTTGTCAGGAAACAGCAAGTGCCAACTGGAAAAGTTCTCCGCTTCCGCCTGTTGACGTACCGCATTGAGCAACGCGGCGTAAATCGCACCGTCATCCTGACCACTGGCGATACCGATACGCGGCCCCGCAACCGGCGAGAACGGTACCGCCGTAACCAGTTTTGGATAATATTCCAGACCGTGGCGCGCGAAGGCATCGGCCCAGCCCCAGTCAAAGACAAATTCACCATAGGAATTGTGCTTGCAATAAAGCGGCATGGCGGCCACCGCCTTGTCGCCATTCATCAACAACATATGCCGGGATTGCCAGCCACTTGTGGCACCAACACAAGCGCTGGCCTCCAGAGCGCTCAAAAACGCATGGCTGACAAACGGGTTGTCAGTGGCAAACAGACCGTCCCACACACAAGGGGGTATATCGGTGATGGCGGCGTACGTTTTACAATGCAGCATTGAATCATGAACTTTGGACATTTCCCAGACAGTTTGCACCAGCCGGAACAAGAATCACAGAACCATGCCCACTACGCCCAGGACTGAAAAACGCCCGCACGCGATCAGCGCGCACGGACACACACGGGTTGACGATTATTACTGGTTGCGGGATGACACACGCAACGATCCTGATGTCATTGCCCATCTGAAGCAGGAAAATAAATACTTCGACAGGATCATGGCGCCCACCCGCGCATTGCAGAATACGCTGTTTGATGAAATGACGGCCCGGTTGGACCCGGATGAGTCCAGCGTACCCTACCCACTTGGTGGTTCCTGGTACTACCGTCGTTATGAAACCGGCAGGGAATATCCAATCCAGGCCCGGCGCAAAAACAACATGGCAACCGATGAGGAGATTCTGCTGGACTGCAACCAGCGGGCACAGGGTCATGAGTACTACTCACTTGGCGGGTTCGAGGTCAGTGATGACGGAACGCGACTGGCGATTGCCGAGGACACCGTCAGCCGAGGACTCCACACCATCCGCGTGCTTGACCTTGAAACACATGAATTTACCACTGACCTGATAACCGGCACTGCGGCCTCGATGGCCTGGTCGGCTGACGGACGTTATCTTTTTTACCTCAAGAAACACCCACAAACCCTGCTGGCCTACCAGGTGATGCGCCATGAACTGGGCAGTGACTGCAAGCAGGACGTGTTGGTTTACGAGGAGTCCGACAACAGTTTTTACACCTCGCTCGAACGCAGCCGTTCACGTGATTACATTTTCCTCAACCACCACAGCAGCGAAACCTCCGAAGTGCAATATCTCCCCGCAACCCGGCCATTGGAGCATTTCCAACCTTTTCTGCCGCGTCAATGCGGGCACGAATACGACCTTGACCACGCCGCTGGTCGTTTTTATATTCGCAGTAACTTTGAGGCGATCAATTTTCGTGTCTTTTCAACGTCAATCGAAAACGCCACCAACATCAGCAAATGGCAGCAGATCACCGCAGCACGCAGCGATGCTATGGTTGAGAGCATCCAGGCGTTTGATGACTGGTTGCTGATCAGTGAGCGTTCTGACGGTTTACGCCGGATACGCGTCATGGCGCACGACGGCAGTGTGGACCGCTATCTTGAAGCCGACGAGTCGGATTACGTGATGTGGCCGGTCTTTAACGCCGGCACCCATACCAGCAAGTTACGCTATGCGTATTCCAGTCTGGTGACACCCACCCGAACACTTGAAATCGACCTTAAAAGCGGGATCACGACCGTGCTGAAGGAGGAGCGTTTCGCCGGCTATGAGCGCAGCCATTTTGTGACCGAGAGGCGCTGGATCAAAGCCCGGGATGGTGCGCGTGTACCCGTATCGCTGGTGCGCCACAAGGATACCCCAATGGACGGTACCGCTGCCGCGCTGATCTATGCGTATGGTTCCTACGGTCACAGCATTGACCCATTTTTCAGGAGTTCCATCATCAGCCTACTGGAGCGTCGGTTCATCTATGTGATCGCGCATGTCCGCGGGGGAGAGGAGATGGGAAGACTCTGGTATTATAATAGTAAAAAACTAAATAAATACAATACTTTTAATGACTTTATTGATGTGACACATAAATTACAGGAAAAATGCCTGATCGACCCTGAGCACAGCTACGCCATGGGCGGCAGCGCCGGCGGTCTGCTGATCGGCGCGGTGATCAACATCGCGCCACAGCTTTTTCACGGTGCCATTGCTGCCGTGCCGTTTGTCGATGTGGTCACGTCCATGCTGGATGAGTCCATCCCACTGACCAGTGGGGAATTCGATGAATGGGGTAACCCGAATATAAGAAAATATTACGATTACATGCTGTCTTATTCACCCTACGACCAGGTCAGGGCACAGCCCTACCCCAACCTGATGGTCACCACCGGTCTGCACGACTCACAGGTGCAATACTGGGAACCGGCCAAGTGGGTGGCTCGTTTGCGCGAACTGCGTAGTAACAACAACCTGCTGATCCTGCACACCGATATGGACGCCGGTCACGGCGGTGCATCGGGACGTTACCGGCGTTACAAGGAAATTGCCCGTGAATACGCTTTCCTGTTGTCCCTGGCTGAACAGGTCTTCAGGAAAGAACAATGAATAACAAAAAAGTCTCCCTCAACCGCGACATTGGCAAACTGGGGTTTGCCGCCATAACGCTGAACGGTGTGATCGGGGCCGGCATTTTCGCGCTACCGGCGGCCGCGGCTCAGCGCAGCGGCAATTTCAGCCCGTGGCTGTTTCTGTTTTGCGCCGTGCTGATCATGACGGTAGTGCTGAGCTTTTCACGCGCCGCCAGTTTTGTCAGTGACACGGGTGGGCCAATCCAGTATGCAGGCCAGGCATTCGGGCCGTTTGTCGGTTTTCAGACCGGCTGGCTGACCTATATTGGCAGACTCGCCGCGTTAGCGGCCAATACCAAGCTGATGGTCATCTATGCGGGCTGGTTCTGGGCGCCGCTCGAATCCGGTCTTGCGCACCAACTGGCCGTCACCCTGATGTTTACGATCCTGGCCGTATCCAACGTCATCGGTGTACGCAAAAGCATGCTCGTTGTCTACCTGTTTACGGCCCTCAAACTGGCACCGTTGTTCCTGTTGATGCTGCTGGGGCTGCCACACATGAGCCCGGGTTTACTGGTTTCTGGAAATCTTCCTGAAATCAATACCTTTGGTGAAACGGTGCTGGTGTTGTTATACGCCTTCGTCGGCTTTGAAAGCGCCGTCGTGCCCGCTGGCGAAGGCCGCGACCCACGTCGTGACATCCCGCATGCCCTGACGGTGACGGTACTGATCATCACCGTTTTATACTTTCTGATCCAATGGATTTCGATATCGGTACTCCCCGGTCTTGCGAATAGCCAGACACCACTGGCCGATGTGGCCGCCGTCATCCTTGGCCCTGCCGGCGCCGCCATACTGATCTTTGGTGCGGTCTTTTCGATCGGCGGCAATTGCTCGGCTTCAATGCTGTCGGCACCACGTATGACCTATGCACTGGCACAAATGCGCTCTCTTCCTGACTGGTTTGGCAGTGTGCACCCACGCTACCACACACCGGTTAATTCCATCGTGTTTTACGCCGTGCTGGCGTTGTTAATGGCTCTCAGCGGCAGTTTTATCTGGCTGGCGGTGGTCAGTACCGTGGCACGTTTGTTGAGTTATATCCTGAGTGTCGCCGCCCTGCCCGTGCTGGAACGCAAACTGGAAACCAGCGCAGGGCATTTCCGTCTACGTGGCGGCTACCTGGTACCGGTCCTGGCCATGCTCCTGTGTCTGTGGCTGGTCACCTTTGCCGCAGCCACCGCCTGGCTTACCACGGCGGCCTTCTTCGTGCTGGGGAGTATTTTTTACCTTTTTTCAACAAGACGGCGGAACCTTGAAAGCCAGGACCCGGCTCCGTGGAGTTAATCATTGCCAGGAGGTGAAAAATCATCCTGATGGTTCCTGGTCTTGTACGGTCCTGATGGCCATCTATTTGTATATGTTTTCGCCACGGCAACTGGCAGGCATGTACTTCAACGTTTCAGAACCACCCCAGCCTCTTGTGCAAAACCAATCCACTCCACCTGATGTTGATACTACCGGACTCATGACCATCACCAACCGGAGAGAGGCAACGGATGAATCGACCGCTGCCATATCAACTTCAATGGCGAAGTCGCCCATCGGACCCCTTGCATTGTTATATAGAAAATATTTGCAAAACCGGCTTACGTTCTTGCTTCTATCGTCGAAAATGCCGGCTTCTGCCATGTTGGCAGGAAATACGCCCATCGTCTGCCTGAATTCTGATATGCTGGTTTTCACCGGTGCTGAATCAGAGATGCATTCGGCTACTTTTGCTCGAATTGCGAAGTCCTTATAGGCTGGAACCGCCAGTGCGACCAGGATCGCGATGATCGCAATAACGATCATCAATTCGATCAATGTAAATCCTTTGATTAACTGCCTGTCACATCTCATGAGACATTAACCAACTGGAGTCCTCCAGTGCATTGTCTATACCTTAGCTGTACTAGCAGCCTGTCGGACTTAACATAACCTACTGCGTAAAAGCCGAGTTTGGCCAGATTTCCCGCTCTTTCTCGTTTAATAGCGGTGCTATTGGCCTCAAAAGATCGAAAAATCTGACTCAAATCGGCTTTCCCTCGCTACGATCGGCCAAGTCCGGCAGACTGCAAGCATGCAATATCCATACCAATAAAGTTTCAATGCCTTATACCAGCATCACTACTGAA
>CAZAWX010000224.1:3765-6486 GCA_964488985.1 uncultured Ectothiorhodospiraceae bacterium | reverse complement strand
GATGTGGCATCCCTGCCACATACACTTCCTCCACCAACACCCATCGATTCCACTTGGTTGCGCTTAAGAACTAACCCATGAGGTCGTATTGTACGGCGTTGGGATTCTGGAGATACACTTGTAATATTCTTGGCTGGCCGCAGTGATGCACAACAATGCGAGCCGCAAAAGACACGACTTCGCTAATGGGTATGCATTGATGAAGGCAAACACCGCAACGATGGTGGTGACCGATTTAGACGGGACCCTACTGGATTCCAACAGTCGGCTTAGCAGCGCCAATCGTCAGACACTGGAGTCCCTTGCGGCAAAAGGCTGCTTGAGAGTCGTTGCAACCGGTCGTTCACTGTGGTCTGCGTTGAAGGTCCTGGATACCACGACGCCAATTGATTACCTGATTTTTGCCTCCGGTGCCGGTATTGTCAGTTGGCCCGGAGGTGAACTTTTACATGCTCGACATATGCCCCATAAACAGGCATTGGCCAGTTCTGAGACACTGCGCGAACTGGGTTGTGACTTTATGCTGCACAAAACTGTTCCCGATAACCATCATTTCTGGTATCACCGTTGTGGGGTGCCGAATCCGGATTTTGATCGCCGCATCGAACGCTATCTTGACTACAGTCAACCCTGGCCACAAATCGCGCTGCCGACTGAGGATTTCAGTCAGTTATTGGTCATACAACAGACCAACAGCAGTAATGTCAGTCAATCGCTGCTGAGCAAAACACTGGCGCCACTCAGTGTGATTCGTACAACCTCGCCGCTCGATCATTGTTCAAGTTGGTTTGAAATATTTCCGGCGGGTGTTTCCAAAGCGAGCGGCATCGAATGGCTGGTGGCGCGTTATGGCATGGACTCCAGGGAAATTCTGGTTATAGGAAATGACTACAATGATCTTGACATGCTGGAGTGGGCACAACAGGCACAGGTAGTGGCAAATGCCCCCGAGGAACTACGACGTCGGTTCAAAACGGTTCCTGGCAATGACTGCGATGGCTTTAGTGTCGCGGTACGCGATTGGCAGCGTATCGTGTGTTAGATCATTCCCGGGGACTTCAATTGTGTTGATTAATCCATCACAGAACTGCTGATATCCAATTGTCGGGCTGAAGCAGTGTTGGCCAACAACAGCGCCGCAATGGTGATGATAAGCTTGAGATGGATTCGCGGCACGATGGACTCTCCTGGTTCTAGCGATTGCAGAGCAACGGAGGTTTGCTTATCGCACAAGGCAATGAACGCCTGACTCGAAGTGACCGCAGCACTGAAAAATAGCGTAAATTTAAGACAAGCACCGGACAAAAATGTTCAAATCAGGCCGCATTGGCCCATTTCGCATCTTCAGCAGTCGGGCCTGGCAGAATTGATGGATAATGGCGCATAAACGAACAGAAATTCAGGAGTGACGATGCTTTTTGCAAGCTACAACATTCAGTTTGGTCGCGGCAAGGATCAGCGTTTTGATTTACCCCGTATTGCCTCTGAAGTGGCCGGGGCAGATGTCATCGCGATGCAGGAAGTGGAGCGTTTCTGGAAACGTTCAGGAAATGTTGATCAGGTTGCTGAACTGGTGCGTTTGCTGGGGGACTATTACTGGGTGTATGGCCCCGGGGTTGATTTGCATGTCGATGGAAATGCCACCGCTGAGGTGCCGCCCAGGCGCCGCCAGTTCGGCAATTTATTGCTATCAAAGACACCGATCTTAAGCAGCCGTCACCATCTACTGCCAAAATATGCCAGTACTGGACCGGTGAGTTTACAACGGAGCGCGGTAGAAGCGGTCATCGAAACCCCTGCTGGGGCTCTGCGTGTGTATTCAGTCCATCTGACACACCTGACGGCACAGACCCGGATTCCCCAGGTCGAAACATTGCTTGAAATTGATCGTCGTGCGACAACAGAAGGGGCCGCCATCACCGGTTCGGCGCATGTCGAGGATTGGTTGCCTGAGGGTCTGCCCGGGGCGATGCCAAGGCAGGCGTTATTCATGGGGGATTTTAACTTTCAGCCGGACTCTGAAGAGTATGAGTTGTGGGTTGGTCCCGAGTCACCGTATGGTGGGCGGGTGACCAACCCTGAAGGTTTTGTGGATGCCTGGGTAGCCGCGGGTAATCGCCCGGACAGTGGTAAAACCGCTGATATCAAAGGCAAGCCTGTACGTTTGGATTACTGCTTTTTGAGCACCTCACTCGAGGCCAACATCGAACAGGCTCGTATTGATGATGTGGCTCAAGGCTCCGATCATCAGCCCATCTGGTTAAAGCTGAATTTATAAGCCGATGGTGTTCGCATCCATTCTCCTGACGGTGCTGTTGCTTTACGCCATCTATATCTACAACCGTTTGGTGCGGTATCGGAATCGAGTGGCGAATGCCTGGAGTGACATCGATGTGCAACTCAAGCGTCGTCATGACCTGATTCCGAAACTGGTCGCAGCGATACGTCAATATACCCAATATGAGAGCGCAACACTGGAGGGCATCATTGAATTAAGGCTGCAAAGCCAACAGGCGCGCAGGGTCGGGGAAATCGGTGGCATTGAGGCCCATCTCGGGGCGGGGATTCACAAGCTGTTCGCGCTGGTGGAGGCGTATCCGCAACTTAAAGCCAGCGCATCGTTTCTTAACCTGCAAAATGATATCAGTGAGGTTGAAAACCATATCCAGATGGCGCGGCGGTATTATAACGGCGCTGTGAGAATGCTGAATGTGCGTATCG
>CAZAWX010000224.1:0-3665 GCA_964488985.1 uncultured Ectothiorhodospiraceae bacterium | reverse complement strand
ATCGTGCTGGTTGTCGTGCTGATAGGTGGTGCAGCGGCAGTATTGCCAATGCTGGTCAACCCCGAGGATATCAAGGCTGAACTTAGCACCAAGGTGAAGGAAGAGACCGGGCGGGATTTGCAAATCCCCGGTGAGGTCTCGTTTTCCGTTTTTCCCTGGTTGGGAGTGAAATTGGGGACGGTGGAATTTGGCAATGCTCCCGGGTTCAGTGATGCCAAATTTGCGAGTGTCGAAAATGTCAATGTGCGGGTCAAAATCATGCCGTTACTTGAACGTCGCCTGGAAATGGATACGGTGACCTTACACGGGCTGAGTCTGAATCTGGAACGAAATCAAAAGGGTCGCACCAACTGGGAGGATTTAACCACCCGGGGTAAAGGTAAAAAAGCAAAAACCAGTGGCGATGACATGGGTGAAGGCATGGCGGCTCTGGCCATTGGTGGTTTGGATATTCAGGATGCAAACCTGAGTTTCAAGGATGTTCGCGCCGGGCAGGCTTTTGCGATTAAAAAACTGCACATGAAAACCGGTGCAGTGCGCCTGGGTGAACCGGTCGAAATTGATCTCGGATTTAACGTCAATAGCGCCAAACCATCCATTACTGGAAAGGTGATCGGCAGTGTGAAAGTCGATGCCAGGCCCGATATTCAGCAGATCAAGCTCTCAGGTTTGAACATCGAAGCGAATCTACAGGGTAAAACGCTGCCGGGGGGGACTGCGCAGTTCTCTGTGCAGGCCGATGCACTGCTTGATGGTGCCCAGCACACGATGGCGCTCAGTCAGTTAAAACTGTCGTTACTGGATCTTGAAGCCAGTGGCGCCGTGACCTTGAGTGAGATGCACAAGGCAGGAAAAATCTCAGGTGAGTTGTCGGTAGCTGAATTTAACCCGCGACAATTACTCAAAGCGCTGGGTCAGCCTGAGCCGGATATGGCCGATGACAAGGCCATGACCCGGTTGTCGATGAAGACCAGTCTCAGCGGCAATAACAAGGCGGTGAGTCTTAAACCACTGCTGGTCAAACTGGATGAGACATCCCTCACAGGCGAGTTACGTATCGTGGATCTGACCCGCAATGCCGTACGCTTTGCCCTGGCGGTGGATCAGATTGATGCAGATCGTTACCTGCCCCCCGTACGGGAAGATGCCTCAACGCCAGCGGCAAGCCCGGGGGCGGCGGCCGGCAAGGCAGTTCAGTTACCGATGGATACTCTGCGTGGTCTGGATATCGATGGGACTTTCACGCTCGGTAAACTGAAGGTTGCAAAACTGCATATCTCTGATGTGGCGCTGAAATTGAACGCGAAAAAAGGCCTGATACGCCTGAATCCAATTGCAGCAAAACTCTATGACGGCACCTATGGCGGCAATATTGCGCTGGATGCACGCGCGGCCAAACCGCGTTTGTCGGTAAATGAAAAGCTCGCGAAAGTTCAAATTGGTCAACTGCTCAAAGATTTGCAAGGCCAGGACAGGCTCACCGGGACAGCGAATCTTAATGCCAAACTCAGAGCAACAGGTGCGAACCCGGAAGCTGTAAAACGTAGTCTCAACGGTAATCTCAGCTTTCAGTTTCTCGACGGCGCAGTCAACGGGATCAACCTTGGGCAAATGATTCGCAATGCCAAAGCAACTATTTTGGGCGGTAAATCAGCGGCCGCGAATGCCACACAAAAAACCGATTTTGCTGAAATCAAGGGCACGGCCGTCGTCAAAAACGGCTTGGTGACTAATCCCGATCTCAGTGCCAAGTCACCCCTGTTGCGTTTGACAGGAAAGGGCAAGGCCAGTTTACCGGCGGAAACGATCGATTACCGAGTTACGGCGACAGTCGTGGCGACAACCAAAGGCCAGGGTGGTGCTGATTTGCAGGACCTCGCCGGCGTCCCGATCCCGGTCCATGTTACCGGAACCTTCCAGGATCCGAAGTACGGTTTGGATATGGGTGCTCTGGGTCAGGCGCTGGCGACCAGCAAGATTAAAAATCTTGGCGCAGGCGTGTTGGGCGGGGCGAGCAGTGCTGGTGGGGGACTTCTTGACGGCGCAAAAAAAGCGGGCGGGGGTATCCTGGGCGGGGCTAAAAAAGCCGGTGGAGGCATTTTAGGTGGCGCCAAGAAAGCCGGCAGTGGGATTGGTGGTGCCCTGAAAGGATTGTTGAATAACTAAAAGCATTGAGGGCTTAGAAATGGAAAAATCAATCAACGGCAGTTGTTTGTGCGGCGCGATTACCTGGACGGTGAAAGGGCCTTTCGAAGCGTTTCATCTATGCCACTGCTCACGTTGCCGTAAAGGTACCGGCTCGGCGCATGCAGCGAATATATTTACTCGCCCGGAAAATATTACCTGGTTGCAGGGGCAGGATTTGATCAAACGTTTTGAGTTGCCGGAAGCAAAGAGGTTTTCAAAGTGTTTTTGCACCCAGTGCGGTTCAACGGTGCCCTATGTGAGCCGCACGGGCGAGGTTTTACTGATCCCCGCTGGCTCTTTGGATGAAGATCCGGAAATTCGGCCGCAGGATAATATTTTCTGGGACGATCGTGCACCCTGGTATGATGAGGGCGTGGAATCAACAAAATTCGCAGCCTATCCAAAATAAGCGACAGCCGTAGTGCCATCGCTGTGTAATTACAAGTTGAAATAAAATGAATCACGATACGACGCGATGGTGGTGGATCCGGCATGCACCGGTGACGCACCTCAATGGAATGATCTATGGTGACAGCGATCCTGATGCGGATACCGGAGATCAGCACAAGTTTGAAACTGTTGCCAGATGCTTACCTGAAAAAGCGGTCTGGCTGGTCACGAATTTGAAGCGGACACGGCAAACTGCGGCGGCTATCGCCGCAGCAGGTTATTCGCTGCCGGACCCGTTGCATGAAGAAAAACGCCTGCGTGAACAAAGTTTCGGTACCTGGCATGGAATGTCCCATGCTGATCATAATCAAACCCGAACTGATCCCTTCATCGGTATCTGGAATTGTGCTCCCGATGAGGTTCCCCCTGGTGGTGAAAGTTTCGTTCAGTTGATGGCCCGGGTTGGTGAAGCTATTGAAGATTATTCGCAGCGTTATCGTGGTCAGGATATTGTCTGCGTTGCCCATGGCGGCAGTATTCGCGCCGCACTGGCGCTGGCGTTGCGGTTACAACCTGCGGATGCACTTGCCTTTACGATAGACAACGTCTCAATAACCCGCATTCATCATCGCCACAACACCAACACAATTGCGCCGGGTTGGCGTGTGGTGGGTGTTAACCTCTGATAACGGATTAGGTGGTGTTCGGGTTTTTTCATAATCCTCAGCGCGAGGCCCGTGGACTGCACAGAGATGCCCGGGTCATCATCGATGATGCAACTCACACTTACCGGGAACAGTTACTGAATGAAATTGCCGGACAGATTCAAACTGATTTGTTGCACATTGAGACCAATACCCGTTCCGGTGCCGGATCAAGGAAGCGGGAATTGGAACGCCATACCAGTTTGCACCGGGAAGCGCGGCGCAAATTTAACCCGGTGGCTTTGACCGCACATACGTTGGTTATTATTCATCTGCGTGCCAGCGCTTTGGGCGAAGCCGGTCAAAAAACGCTCGGGATGATCGATGAATTCATCCGAACGTGGTCTAAAACAGACCTCGATGAGCACTGACACGACAGTCGAT
>CAZAWX010000223.1:3707-6549 GCA_964488985.1 uncultured Ectothiorhodospiraceae bacterium | reverse complement strand
GATGTCCCGACACGCACTGCAGCTAAGTTCTGAAGATCGGCAACTCCTCGCTGGACATCGCGGCAAAGCCATGCAATTCGCCATGGAACTTATTGTCCGGGCTGCACAAATCGAGGCCGCAACATCGCTCGTCCCCATCAGCTTTGCCCACATCGATGCCTGCTTTTACAACGGTCGCGCACATCTTGATTTCGTCTTGTTCCTGCTAGAGCATAAAGCCGAACTCGCGGTCCCGGCCTGGACCAACTCCGGTCTGGTGAGCCTGGCTGATCCTGATGCGCGTAATGCAACGCAAAGCCGGGAGATGGACGAAGCCCGTCAACTCATGCTCGGCTACGCCCGCCTCGGTTGCCGGCCCGTGTGGACCTGTGCCCCCTATCAGTTGCCGGGGCGGCCAAAGCTCGGCGATCACATCGTCGGTTCGGAATCGAATGCCGTGAGTTTTTATAATTCCGCAATCGGCGCCCGCACCAACAAGTACGGCGATTACTTCGATGTCTGCGCCGCCCTGACTGGCAAAGTTCCCTATACGGGTTTACAGCGCACGGAATTACGCAAGGGACAGATACAGGTGCGCCTTGACGCCATCCCCGAAGCGATACGCCGGCAGGATGTTTTCTATCATCTGCTTGGGCATTTGCTCGGTCGGCATTGCGGGTCCCGGATTCCGGTCGTTGAAGGCTTGCCAGCGAGCACCTGTGAAGATGATCTGAAAGCCATCAGCGCCGCCTGTTGTTCCTCGGGCAGCGTGCCGTTGTTTCATGCCGTCGGGGTAACACCAGAGGCACCAAGCGCTGCAGACGCATTTCAAAACAGCCCGGCACAATCGGTACTGGAGTTCGGCATTGGCGATCTGCAAACCGCCCGCAGCGAACTGAGTACAGCCGTCGATCAACCCCTGGCGGCCATCGCCCTTGGCACACCGCATTTTTCCTTTACCGAGTTTGCCCGTCTCATGCCGTTACTCGGCGCTCGCCGGATCCATCCCGGCATCACCTTTTACCTGACCACCAGCCGCCATGTCCTTGATTTGGCCGCACAACAGGGCTGGACCGACGAACTGCAACAGGCCGGTGTGCAGATCATTACGGATACCTGTAGTTATTTTTCCCCGGCCCTCAAAGGCCTCCAAGGTCTGGTCATGACCTCATCGGCGAAATGGGCCTACTACGCCCCGGGAATGTTACCGGTCGAGGTGATACTCGGCAGTCTGCGTGAATGCGTGGAATCGGCAGTCAGTGGACGGGTCGAGCTTGACGACTGGCTGGCGACATGAGGCTGACACGGTATATTTTACAATGATCGATTCCGGGCAGTTGGATCTTCAAGACCGCATACTGGTTGCCGGGCGCGCCACAGGCCCGGCGTTGGTGCTCACAGAACCGTTAAGTTTCTGGGGCGGCTTTAATCCGCACAACGGCGAGATCATCGATATCCACCATCCGCAATATCAACAAAAAGTCAGTGAGCACATCCTTTTCATACCCGCCAGCCGGGGTTCCGCCGGAACGCCCGGCGGCATCGCCGAAACCCTGCGCAACGGCACCGGCCCGGCCGGTATCGTGCTCGGCCACACCGATCTGAATATCGCCATCGGCGCGATGGTGGCAAACCGGCTGTATGGGCTGACGATCCCCGTGGTCGAAATCAGCCTCGACCAAATGCAGGGTTTCACCACTGGTGATGCTGTTGCGATCGGTCCTGGTGGCCTTGCTCGCGTCCCCCACTAACGTTCTGTCACACGGCACACTACTGTGCAGAAGATCTGCTGCTAACCTAGTACTGTGCAGTCTCTATCACGATCCTTTTCCAACCAGGTGATGCATTAATGCGAACTCACTGGGGGGTGCGTATTACCATCCTCACCCTGGCCCACGTGGCCGGTACCCTGCCTATTGTCTCGGTTATGGCCATGGCGCCGGTGATCCAGGCGCAACTGGACTTGAGCGTCACCCAGGTGGGACTGCTCGTCAGCGGCTACTACCTTGCCCAGACCCTGTGCGCACTGCCCGCAGGCAGCTTTGTGGATCGGGTCGGCGTCGGCAGGACTTTATTGGTGGCCCATTGTCTGCTCCTGCTCGGCGCCCTGACCATCAGTCAGGCCGAAGTTTTTGCCCAGGCACTGCTTGCTACCGTCATCATGGGCAGCGGTTACTCAATGGTAAACCCCGCCACTGCGAAAGGGATCCTGAGCTGGTTTTCAGCGCACCGGCGCGCCACTGCAATGGGTGTCAAACAAACCGGCGTACCGATCGGCGGGGTGCTGTCCGCCGGCAATGGCGCACTGGCCAGCATCTTCGCCTGGCAACACCTGTTTGTCATGATCGCTGTGGTGATTGCATTGAACGCCGCGCTATGCCTGCTGCTGATTGAACCCCGCCGACTCCAGGGCACCATGAGTGTGGCCACCGCCCTGCGGCAAATGATCCAGGTCGGACGCAATATCAATATTCGTCTGCTGTTCGTGGCCAGCATCCCCTGGAATATGGGCCAGACAAACTTCTTTTCCTATCTGACCCTGTTCCTGCGTGATGCCGCTGGCGCCAGCCAACCCATGGCCGGCCTGGTGCTGGGTCTTGCCCAGGCTTCCAGCGCCCTGGGGCGCATTGGTTGGGGTTTGGTCAGTGACACCTGGTTTCATGGCCAGCGTAAACGAGTCATCGTCGGCCTGTGCGGAACGTCGGTCCTGTTGATGCTGGCCATGAGTACCGTGCACCCGGGCATCGGCCTGTGGCTGGCGATCAGTCTGGCACTGGGACTGGGTTTGAGCATCGCCTCCTACCCGACGCTTGCCCAGACCCTCGCCGTGGAATCTGCCGCCGCAGACCAATCCGGATCCGCC
>CAZAWX010000223.1:0-3607 GCA_964488985.1 uncultured Ectothiorhodospiraceae bacterium | reverse complement strand
GCTTGCCCAGACCCTCGCCGTGGAATCTGCCGCCGCAGACCAATCCGGATCCGCCTTGGGCTACACCCTGGTCGGCACCTCCATTGGCGGGGTTATCGGCCCGCCGCTCTTTGGCGCTGTTGTTGATCTAAGCGGGGATCTTGCCAATGGCTGGATTGCCACGGCAGTCTTCGTCGCCCTCGGTACTGGGCTGGTGATGCTCAAGGTACGTGAACCCTCAAAGGATTCGTCTTGATCGAGATCCGACCAGCCGGTACAAACGAACCTGATTTTAAATACACCCGGGACCCAGGTGAAAATGACGTTCTCATCCAGGGCGTCTGAATGCCCGCCAGACAAGGCAAGTAATGTGCTATACAACCTCATAGGTTCGTTCTTAAGTGCAACCTGCGAGTAACGCGGTCATGGGGGGTGGATCGGCGCCAAAGGTGGTAAAATCAGTTTGACCCGAGCTCTTCACCCATTAGCCGGCGTCTGCACCGAGATTGCGGACCCGCCACAAGAATGAACCACCGGGGATGTTCAATGAAACGTATCCTGTTGATGCTGCTGACAGTGCTGCCCCTGACCACTGTGCAGGCCAAAGAACGGATCACCTATTTTCAAAGTGATTTGCAAGTCAGCGCCGATGGTTCCATGGAAGTCGTCGAAACCATCCGCGTTATTGCCGAAGGACGCCGGATCAAGCGCGGCATCTACCGGGATTTCCCAACCGTTTACCGGGACCGGTTCAACAATCGCCTCAAAGTCCGTTTCGATGTGCTCAATGTGCGCCGCGATGGTAAACCCGAAGCCCATCATATTAAAAAGCAACGCAATGGGGTGCGGTTGTACATTGGCCGTAAAAACGTCTTTTTACCCAAGGGCAGTTATGAATACGAAATCACCTACAAAACCGATCGGCAGTTGGGATTTTTCAAGGATCATGATGAGTTGTACTGGAACGTTACCGGTAATGGCTGGGCCTTCAGCATCGACAAAGTCAAAGCCTATGTCTATCTGCCCAAGGCTGTTCCCAACAACACCATCGAGGGCGAGGCCTATACCGGCAGGCAGGGCAGCAAAGGTCAGGATTATGCGTACGGGTTGGATCCACAAGGCATCGCCTGGTATGAAACCACGCGCCCGTTACGCCCTGGCGAGGGCCTGACCCTGGTCACCACCTGGCCCAAAGGTTATGTCCATGAACCCACGGCCCGGGAACGAACCCGCTGGTTCCTGGAAGATAATGGCAATCTGGTCGTCGGCCTACTCGGTATCGCGGTGGTGTTTTTGTATTACCTCGCAGTCTGGTTCCGGGTCGGGCGTGATCCTGAACCAGGCGTGGTATTTGCCCGTTATGAACCCCCAAAGGGCTACTCCCCGGCGGCCATGCGCTATATCAAACACATGGGCTATGATGACAAAGCCTTCAGTACGGCACTGGTCAGTCTGGCCGTCAAAGGTTATCTGGATATCCGTCATCTCAGTGGCACCTTTACCCTCAAGCGTCTTGAAGGGACAGCGCCACTGGAATCAGCGGAAAGCTCTGTGCTGAAGAAACTATTCTCTGCATCCGGCACCATCGCGCTTGAACAGGCCAACCACAAACGCATCCGCGCGGCGATGGATGCCCATAAGGTCCGCCTCGAGGCCCAATACGAGGCGCGCTACTTTCAGACCAACGGCCTGTACCTCCTGCCCGGCCTGTTGCTGTCCATCATGACGATTATCATCGCCGTTATGACGCCGCCAGGTGTGGTCGACATTTCCGGCGCACTGTTCATCAGCGTCTGGCTCACCATCTGGAGTGCGGCTGTGTTCGGCATGTTAAAAAAAGCACTGCTGGCCTGGACGGCCGCAAAATCCAATGGCCGCTATGGCAGCGCCTTATTCCTCAGCCTGTTCGCAGCGCCCTTCGTCATTGCCGAGTTTTACGGCATCGGCATGATGCGGCAGGCCGCCAGCGGCGGTATCACCATGCTGTTACTCGCTCTGGCAGCAATCAACTGGCTGTTTTATGAACTTTTGAAAGCACCCACCCTGGCGGGCCGTAAACTGTTGGACAAGGTCGATGGGTTTATGGAGTACCTGAGCGTTGCCGAGTCCGATGAGTTGCGATTTAAAAATCCCCCGGTCAAGACACCGGAATTATTTGAACGCTATCTGCCCTATGCAATCGCCCTGGAGGTTGAAGGGATCTGGGGCGAAAAATTTACTTCGGTATTAGCCGCTGCGAGCCGAAAAGAAAACTACCGGGGACCCACCTGGTACCGGGGCGCCGGGAGATTTACCGCCAATTCATTTACCTCAAGCATCGGTTCAGGACTGAGCAGCGGTATCGCCTCCTCCTCCACTGCCCCGGGATCATCTTCCGGCTCTGGCGGTGGCGGTAGTTCCGGAGGCGGCGGTGGTGGTGGCGGCGGTGGTGGCTGGTAAACAAACCGTGTTGCGATCAAAGCAGGCGTTTATTCGACCGTGATCCGATCACCATGGCTGTGCGGCGCCGAAATCACCAGGAAACGTAACTCCTGATCGGATTCGTTCGACAACCGGTGCGGTAATTTTGCCGGCACAGAAATCCCCTGTTGCGCACGCAGCACATGGATTTCGCCGTCAATATCGAGCCTCGCCTGCCCGGCCAGCACAAAGAAAAACTGCTGCGCACGCCGGTGATAATGCATTTGCTCCGCACCCCCCGGCGGCACCCGTTCCTGGATAACGCTGAGTTGATCTGTGTTTAATAAATGGCATCCGTCACAGAGGTCGCCCCATTGGTAGTGGGCGGCGGTTTTATAGCTGGTTATTTGCACAGATTTGATCCTTTTGCGTTGATTTTGCTCTGCACTTAAATGAATTGTATAAGCTTTATCGCATAAACAGATTTGGTAAATCCAGGTTCAGGAGGTGCAGTTATCCGTCTAATCATGCTTCGTTTTTTTAGACGCTTGAGTGAATCACCATAAAACCATCTACAGCATGGACTAAAACGCACGCCCCTACGCCATTGAAATTGGATACGAATGCGGGCTCAAGAAAATTTACACTTGTGCCGATAATCATCAAATTGTAGTTAGATTGGTTTGCCATCTTGCAGATATCGTAGTAATCCTGCCGGAAGTTGAAATGAAAAAACAAACTGACCATTCAGATACTTCGCTGAGCGTACAGATTCAGCGCCAGTCTGTTTTACAGGTCATCCTGGATTATCTGCCCTGTGGGCTGACTGTTTTTGATGCTGACCTGCAGATGGTTGCTTACAATTCCCGGCTACTGGAATTGCTTGACTTCCCTGAATCGCTCTTCGCAGAGGGTCTTCCTTCGATGGAGAAACTCCTGCATTTCAATGCACTGCGCGGTGATTACGGCGAGGGAGATACCGATGCCCTGACGGCAGCCGCAATCGATCGGGCCAAAAAAATGCAACCGCATGCCTTTGAACGAGTCAGGCCCAATGGTGACGTCCTCGAAATCCGGGGGACACCACTACCAGGCGGTGGCTTCGTCTCCACATACACCGATATTACAGATCGCAAACATGCAGAGAATGCGTTGCAGGAAAGTGAAGGCGAGCTGCACTTGCTGATCGATAATGTTCCGGCAATGGTGTTGTATCTTGACCCGTCTT
>CAZAWX010000222.1:5061-6610 GCA_964488985.1 uncultured Ectothiorhodospiraceae bacterium | reverse complement strand
AACAGACTTTATGCACGGGTATTTAGCCATGTTTCTCGATGCCGCTTTGCAGTACATGCCGTGCCCGCATACCCAACAACCATAACGCGGCGAAATATAACGCACCGCCACCTGCCACTAACACCAGCAAATGGTGAATCCGCCACTCGACAGGAGACTGCAGCCAGTTTAATGCCGACTCCGACTGCCAATACAAAAAAGCCAGCATCAGGCCACACGCAAGTACGATTCTCAGCAAAAATACAGCCCAACCAGGACTCAACACCAGAACACCGGCCCGGCGCAAGGCACCATACAACAAAGCAGCATTCAGCAGTGCCGCACAACTGGTTGCCAGCGCCAGTCCAACATGTGCGAGCGGCCCCATCAGCAGCAGGTTTAAAACAAGGTTACAGAGCATTGATACCAGTGCGATGCGAACTGGCGTTTTCATATCCTGGCGCGCATAAAATCCCGGTGCAAGTATTTTAACAGTGACAAAACCCAACAAACCAATCGCAAAGGCACTCAAACTGAGGCTCGCCATTCGTGCGTCGGCTACGCTGAAAGCACCGTATCGAAACAATGTTGACAAAATTGGTAGTGCCAGAAATCCTAATCCCAACGCAGCCGGGAGCCCAATCAGGAACACCCAGCGCAGGGCCCAATCAAGGCTGTCACTGAAGCCCTGTTGAGATTTCTCGGCAAACTGCCTGGATAAGCTGGGCAACAACACGGTGGCCAGAGCGATACCGAACACCCCCAGGGGAAACTCCATCACCCGATCTGAATAATACAACCATGAAACACTGCCCTGCTGTAAAAATGATGCGATCAAGGTATCCACGAGCAAGTTAATCTGTGCCACAGATACGCCCACCAGCGCTGGTACGATCAGTATCAAGACGCGTCTGACCTGGGCATGGCGAAAATTTAGACGCAGCCGAACCAACAAACCCAGTTTCGCAATAAAAGGTAATTGGAACGCCAACTGCAGTACCCCGGCGATGAAAACACCGACTGCAAGTGCGGTGACAGGCTCAGAAAAATAAGGTGCTAACCACAATGCCGAACCGATCAGACTAAGATTTAAAAGTACCGGGGTGAATGCGGGAATAGCAAAGCGGCCATAGGTATTGAGCATACCGCCACAAAGCGAGGTTAATGAAATAAACAGTAAATAGGGAAAGCAAATCCGGGTCAGTTCGACCGTCAATTGGAATTTATCACCTTGCTCTGCAAATCCCGGGGCAAAGGCCATGACCAGTACCGGAGCAGCAATCATCCCCACAGCGCTCACCAACACCAGGATTAAGCCAAGGCAACCGCCGATGTGGGCGACTAAATCACGCACCCCGGTGTCGCCCTGGTTCAGTTTATGTTCGGCCAACACTGGCACAAAGGCTTGTGAAAATGCACCTTCCGCGAACAGTCGCCGAAACAAATTTGGAATACGAAAGGCCACAAAAAATGCATCTGCCTGCAGTCCAGCCCCGAACACCAGTGCGATCACCATATCCCGGGCAAATCCCAGGATCCTGGACAGCAGCGTGTTCAGGCTGACAATAGC
>CAZAWX010000222.1:0-4961 GCA_964488985.1 uncultured Ectothiorhodospiraceae bacterium | reverse complement strand
CGCGCAGGGTAGCGGATCCTGGCACAGACTGACGTCAAAACTGCCGGAAAATGGTAATTTAATTCCAAGGTGCTTGAAACTTTTGACTTTTGCCCCCCAATGCGTATCATCTCGCGCCTTTGTACAGCAACCACTTGCGGAGACTCCGTGGCCAATTCCCCCCAGGCGCGTAAACGCGCCAGACAAAACGATGTACGCCGTTTACACAATGCCAGTATGCGTTCCATGATGCGCACTCAGGTTAAAAAAGTGTTGATGGCACTGGATTCAGGCGATAAAGACGCCGCCAGCAATGCCTATAAAGCAGCAGTTCCGGCAATCGACAAGGCCGCGGACAAAGGCCTCATACACAAGCACAAGGCCAATCGCTATAAAAGCAGGCTGAATACACGCCTGCGCGCTTTGGCGTAGCCATTCTGCCAGGATCCTGAACCCGCAGCGCAGATTGCGGGTAGCGAATTTGTGCATCACGCTTGTTCGCTGATCTTCATCAAGACCAGGTTATCCCTGTGAATCAGTTCCGGTTCACGGGCATAGCCGAGATGCGCCTGGATTTGTCCAGAATCAAGGCCAAAGATCTGTTCACTCTCCCTGGCATCATAGTTCACAAGCCCGCGTGCGATTTCCTCGCCTTCCGGACTCACGCAGGAAACAACCTCTCCGCGCATGAAATCCCCCTCGGCGCGGAGCACACCAACCGGCAAAAGACTCTTGCCACAGCTCAGCAATACCCGCACGGCACCGACATCCAGGAATAGCTTGCCGCGCACCTGCACCTGCCCTGCCAGCCAGCGTTTACGCGCCGTCATCGGCGCCCGTGCGGGTTCAAGCAGGGTCCCCACAGACTCCCCCGCAGCCAATGCGCTGATAACGCCCTGGCGGCTTCCATTGACAATGCGGGTGGCCGTTCCGGATCGTGCAGCCAGCGCCGCGGCCGTAAGTTTTGTATGCATGCCACCCCGCCCCAGGCGGCCACTCGGCCCGGCCATTTTTTCCAGGCCCGGATCCCCCGCTTGAGCAATGGGAATTAATTGCGCATCCGGATTCGAGCGTGGATCTGCGCTGTACAGGCCGTCCTGATCGGTAAGGATCACTAACAGTTCAGCCTCAACCAGATTACTCACCAAGCCTGCCAGGGTATCATTATCGCCCAGGCGAATTTCGTTGGTTGCCACGGTGTCGTTTTCATTCACCACCGGCACTGCCCCATAGCCAAGCAAACTGCGCAGTGTGGTGCGTGCATTCAGGTAGCGGCGACGATCACGGACGTCTTCATGGGTGAGTAAAATTTGTGCCGTGGAAATACAATGGCGCTGAAAACACGATTCATACGCCCGGATAAGGCCCATCTGGCCTATCGCCGCCAGCGCCTGTAAATCATTGAGGCCGTCGGGGCGTTGGCTGAGGCCCAGCCGATGCATCCCGTAGGCAATAGCCCCGGAAGACACCAGAACAAAATGCATGCCCTGTTGGCGTAATTGTGCAATCTGCTCCACCCAGGGCGGCAAAACTTCACGATCCAGTCCATCACCGTCCCGTGTCAGCAAAGCGCTGCCTATTTTTATCACCCAGCAGGGCCCGTCAAGAGACCTCATCACCATCCACCTCATCGAACTCGTCAAGCTCTTGCAGACGGCGCATTACTGCAGCACACAAATCTTGACAACCTTCACCACTGACCGCCGATACCAGAAACAACGGTCCCTGCCATTGCAACTCAGATTTAAAATTCTCCGCTTCCTGTACGCGATCCTGCTGTGCCAGCAGATCGATTTTATTCAAGACCAGCCAGCGTTCCCGCGCAGCAAGTTCCGGGCTGAATGATTCAAGTTCAATGGCGATATCACGCACTTCATCAATTGCCTTGCAGGGTGCAGCAGCCAGTGGCGCCACATCAACGATGTGTAAAAGCAAACGGGTTCGGCTCAGGTGACGCAAAAATCGTGTCCCCAGACCAGCGCCCTGTGCGGCACCGGGAATTAAGCCAGGAATATCGGCAATAACAAAACTCGCATCGGTGTCGATTCTCACTACCCCTAGATTGGGGAACAGTGTCGTAAACGGATAGTCGGCAATTTTGGGCCTGGCAGCAGAAACAGCACTGATAAAGGTCGATTTTCCTGCGTTTGGCATTCCCAGCAAACCAACATCAGCGATTAATTTCAACTCCAGGCGCAGGATCCTGGCTTCGCCGGCAGTCCCCGGGGTCGTTTTGCGTGGGGTGCGGTTGGTGCTGCTCTTGAAGCGGGTATTACCCAAACCATGCTCGCCGCCTCTGGCAACACAAAGCTGTTCTCCCGCCTCCAGCAGTTCCCCATAACAACGCCCTGTCTCGTCATCAAAAACGATGGTTCCCGGCGGTACACGTATCTGCAAGTCTTCACCATTGGCACCGGTACGATTCGATCCCATACCCGGGCGGCCACTGCTGGCCCGGTAATGTCTCTGATAGCGAAAATCCACCAACGTGTTCAAGGCCGGATCAGTTACCAGCAGCACATCTCCACCTTTACCGCCGTCACCCCCGTTCGGTCCACCCCGTGGGATATACTTTTCCCGGCGAAATGAAAGACAGCCATTACCACCTTTTCCGGCTTCAACTGAAATTCTGGCCTCATCAACAAATCGCATACTGTCAGGTTTATCCTGGTGGTTTTGATAAATTTTCCAGCAGTCCACAGTCGCTAAGCGGACACAAAAAACCCCGCAGTGGCGGGGTTTTAGCGGTGCACCTCAGCATTCCGCAGTCAGGCCTCTGGAGAAGTACCTGGAATAATGCTGATAGTACGGCGATTGCGTGGACCCTTGCGTTGAAACTGTACAACGCCCGGGGCTTTTGCAAACAAGGTGTGATCACGTCCACATCCAACATTGACGCCGGGATGAAACTGGGTACCGCGTTGGCGAACAAGGATATTTCCTGCCAACACCTGCTCACCGCCAAAACGTTTTACGCCAAGTCGTTTTGATTCTGATTCGCGACCGTTCTTGGTACTGCCGCCCGCCTTTTTATGTGCCATTTACACTGTACTCCAAATCTATTTAGTCATTCACCAAGGCTAGCCGCAGAGTCTAAGCCGCTGCAATTGAGGTGACTTTAATTTCAGTATAAGACTGTCGATGTCCCTGATGGCGCAAATAGTTTTTGCGTCGCTTGAACTTGATGATTCTGACCTTGTCCCCACGTCCCTGCGCAGTCACGGTTGCACTGACCTTGGCGCCTTCAAGCGCAGGGGTGCCAACCTTGACATCATCACCGTCGGCGATCATCAACACGCGGTCAAATTCCAAATTCGCACCATCTTCGGCAACGAGTTTCTCAATTCGAAGGGTTTCGCCTTCTTCAACACGATACTGCTTGCCACCGGTAACGATTACCGCATACATTGACATATTCTCCACCAGATACACGCACTTACCGAACGCGGTCAGCGAAGATTATGTCTCCCCTGATTCCGTCCGAGCCAAAAGCGAAATTGTATTAAGCAATTCAATAATAAACAAGCTAAATTAGTAACGCCGAACAATATTTACCGCCTTGAAAGGGTATAATCTGCACTAAATTTCCAGGACTGCTCCGCACATGCCGACCACAGCGATAAAATCAGCCATCCAACCCACCGTTGACCTTGCGGAAATTCAAAATCTGGTCCATTCCGAACTTGCCCAGGTCGATCGGATTATTGCCGAGCGTCTGCATTCCGAAGTTGTCTTGGTCAACCAGATTTCACAGCACATTATTCATAGCGGCGGCAAACGCTTGCGCCCTCTGGTCAGTTTACTGTCGGCACTGGCCTGCCAGTATCAGGGCAGCGCTCATCTGGAATTCGCTGCAATTGTTGAATTTATCCACACGGCGACCCTGCTCCACGATGACGTGGTCGATTCATCGAAAATGCGCAGGGGGAAATTAACGGCGAATGCCATGTTTGGAAATGAGGCAAGTGTACTGGTCGGGGACTTTCTGTATTCCCGCGCATTTCAAATGATGGTCAAATCGGGATCAATCCGCATTATGTCCATCATGGCCGATACCACCAACACCATTGCGGAAGGCGAAGTCATGCAATTGCTCAATTGCCATGACCCACGAACCACAGAACAGCAATACCTTCGTGTTATCGAGGCCAAGACAGCGACATTATTCAAAGCGGCAGCACAGATTGGCGGTGTCATTGCCGATGCACCACCCACCCATACCGAGTCCCTGGCACAATATGGCATACACATTGGCACAGCATACCAATTGGTCGATGATGCGCTTGATTTCCAGGGCAACAGTTCGGAAATCGGTAAAAATGTGGGTGATGATATCGCTGAGGGCAAACCAACACTGCCACTGATTTATGCCCTCACCCAAAGTAATGCCGCGCAAGCGCAGTTGTTGAGTCGCAGCATAGAGGAAGGGGGTCTGGAGCAGATTGAAGACATCATCGCCGTCGTTGAATCCTCCGGCGCCATACAGTACACAGAGCAGCGTGCTGCGCAGCAGGTCAGTCTGGCAATCCAGGCTTTACAGGTATTGCCGGCATCGCCTTACAAAGAGGCGCTTGAATCTCTTGCCGAATTTGCCGTGCAGCGGCATTACTGATCGCGATTTGTTGTAATTCCTTCAGCTAGGGTTGGACTTGCTGACGTTATCATTCTTATAATATTCGTCTGTCTGGCAGACCTTGATGATGACTTCGAGGTTCGTGGGAACTGGCAATCATCGGGGTATAGCTCAGCCTGGTAGAGCACCGTCTTCGGGAGGCGGGGGTCGCAGGTTCAAATCCTGCTACCCCGACCATTGTTATTAAGGAGTTGTCGATCCCGGCCTCTAATCGATAATTCTTGGATCACCCATAAGAATAGCAACAGCAAGGGTAAAAACTGTCATTGAACCAATTCCGGCTCATAGATTAGATCTTAAGCGCAACCCAGTGGAATCGATGGATATTGGTCCCAGAAGACGCCGTGAA
>CAZAWX010000221.1:0-6703 GCA_964488985.1 uncultured Ectothiorhodospiraceae bacterium | reverse complement strand
GCTATTTAGCCGGGGGGTGTCTGGCGGTAAGCAGGACGCTGGCCAGTAATATCACGGCAAAACCGGTGAACAGGAGCAGGGCATGTGCTTTCGCTCCCAGGGCCAGGGCGGGTAAAAGCAGGGTGTCGATAATAATCCAGGCGATAATGGCCAGGGAATAAGCGACATCATCGACAAACAGAGAAAACAGTTCCAGGCCTGCAGCACGTAGCCAGTTCATGGGAGGTTCCTAAGCTTGAGTATTTGCGGGCCGCGCAAGACGTACGGCCAGCAGTGCAGAGAGTAAAAAGCCGGCAACCAGCGCCAACACTGACAAATCAGCGCCTGGCCATTGCAGTCCGGTACCCTCACCGATCCAAAACACCCCAAACCCCGAGAGCATGACCCCCACTGCAAACTTCAAGGTGTTTTCGGGTACCTGTGCCAGGGGTCGATGGACAACAAGGCCGACAATAACGACCAGCAGCAGTGCTCCGGCGGCACCCAAGGCTGCAGGGATTAACATTCCTCCGCCAGCACCTACGGCAATGACGATGAAGATGACTTCCAGTCCTTCCAGCACCACAGCCTTGAAACTGGTGATCAGGGCAATCGGATCCCAGGGTCCGAGCGTGGTTGTATCTGAACGCAGTTGTGCCGATTGTTTTGCGTATATTTTGGTTTCGTCGTGAAGTGCGATGATCCCGGCTGAGCGTAATACTGCTTTGCGTAACCAGCGCATGCCAAACATCAAGAGTAAAATACCCACAACAAGTTGTAACCAGCCGATAGGTAACTTCGACAGCAACGGGCCAAGTACAGCAACCAGTGCTATCAATAACAGCGTCCCGGCGAAAGCGCCAGCCAGGGCAGGCCGCCAGCCACGCACAGTGCCCACAGCGAGAACGATGGTCAGGGCCTCAACAAATTCTACGGTCGAGGCCAGAAATGCCGCGCTGACAACGGGTCCGTAGGTGCTCCAGGAGATCGTCTCCATGTCATCACTTCCTTCAACACAGGGGTGTGTCGATTTTAGATAAATTGTATGAAATATTACATTAATTGAACTATAATGTAATAAAAATTACAGATAATTTCAAGGAGAAAAATGTTCGCCGACAATGCCAGCCTTGAGGAGCGAATGGTTGCCTGTGATGCACTTCTGAGTCCTGCACAACGGCGGGTGGCGGCCTATTTTGCTGCGCATCGTGAACTTGCGATGACCTCCTCTGCCGCCAAATTGGCAGAGCTCACAACAACCAGTAATGCCACTGTGGTTCGGGTTACACGGACTTTGGGTTATACCGGTATGGCGGATTTTCGCCGTTGTCTGGCGCTTGAAACAGGTACGAATCTGACGCCAGCGGCACGCCTGGGCCGAACGCTCGATGAGCTGGGCCATGATTCGAATCGCATTCTGGATTCGGTACTGGATATACACCAGGGCGCCTTAGACAGTCTTCGCCGGGATATCAGCGCGTCACTTTTCAACGACACGGTGAAGCGGTTACTTGAGGCGCGGCGGGTGTTTATTTTCGGCATCGGCCCATCGGGTTCTCTGGCGGAATACTTTGCTTTGCAACTGGGGCGGTTTGGTTTTCAGGCCCAAGCGCTGACTCATACCGGTCTGTCTCTGGCGGATGGTTTGCATCGTTTGCGTCCTGGAGACTGCTTGACCATTCTCGCCTACAGCAGAATATATCGCGAGGTTGAGGCGGCACTTGGCTGTGCGCAGAGCCATGGAGTTAAATGCATACTCTTTACCGATACTTTGCGGGCGGCACTGGCGGCCAGAGTCGACTTGATATTGCCGGTGGCAAGAGGCAGGGCAACGTTGTTCAGTATGCATACGGCGACATTGGGGTTAATTGAAGCCTTGCTTGCGGGGATAGCTGCCAGGCAGCCCGAGTCAACGATGGAAGCACTTGAGCAACTTAACTCGTTGCGGGTGGAGTTGGTCAATGACAAAAGCCGACTGAGGTTAATGCCACAAGTTGAACGTCAGGCAAAGTGAGTCGGGAACAGTGAGTCGTGAACTATTTTCGATCTGCAGAGCACAGAGGCGATATTCAAGGTGTCGTTGTTATTGTCGAATTACGCCTTGAATTCTCGACCTCGCGTAGTCGCTGCATAATCTCGGGGTAGGTTTTGGCCAGGTTCAAAACATCGCGTCGTCGTAGGCGCAATAAGGCGCCGGGACTTCGGGCCCTGACAGTGGCATTACGAACCTGACTGCCGAGCAAGGCCATCTCACCAAAGAAATCTCCTTCTCCAAGCACCGCAATTTCATCTTTGCCAGTGGTGTCCCGATAAACACCGATCTCACCATGGGCAATGATGTACATTGAATCGCCACGTTCGCGGTCACCGATAATAATATCACCCGGTAAGATACTGACCGTATGGGTGTGGCGGGCAAGCTCTGCCAGGGCGTTGTCAGGTAAATCCTGGAGAAACGGCACCAGTGCAAGCAAAGCCCGGGAATCAAGGGAGGGCAATGCCGAGGACAAGGGCGGTAATGTCTGCAACGCGGCGCTGATAATTTTTTGCACCAAAGTAAAACCTTTTGCGCCCAGTTGTCCATCACGTTCATCCTCCCGGGCGCCTTGCAAGGCCCGGTTCAGAGCGACATGGCTGAGTAATCTGGATTCAAAACGTTGGCACACCTCGGGAAACTCCTGGCGCAACACCTCAAGGCGTTCCTGTCGCGATGCCAAGCGTTGGTTGTACACGGCTGCGACTTCTTTGCGTAGTTGCGGCTCATATTCATCAAGCTCGGACAGCATGGCCAACACAACTTCACAAATTATAATTCCGGCAATATCGCGTTGCAGGCGCTGACTGAGACGCATATTCTGGTAGCGTGCCAATAGCCCTGCGGCCCAATCACGTTCACGCAGACGCCTTAACAAACTGCGTTCGAGCCTGAGAAACGGATTTTGCACGGCCCGTGACACTCGATTTTTATCCTGTTCCTGTTCCTGTTCCTGTTCCTGTTTTTGTTTTTGTTTGGTGTCTCGGTCCCGTTGTAAAACGTTGCGTATGTCATGGAAGGTGTATTGGGTAATAATCCCCAGTTCGAGCAAATGGTTAAGCTCTTCCATTTCTGTGCGAATAGCCAGTGTGAATAAATGGCGTTGTTGTTGATTTTTACTCAGTGTTGGCAGTTCAGTGGCAAAAGTTTTCGCGATGAGCTGCCTGCTGCGCACGGCATTGGTTTTTGACGTCAGCCCTGCTTCCTGAAAGGATTCCAGTGTGCTTAAAGCCCGTTGTTCGGCATTAAACAGGGCTTGTTGAAAATCGGCTTGTTCCTCGTCATCAAGTTTATCCAAACCTAAACGGGACATAAATGGCCGAATGGTTGGTGCATTTACAAGCAGGGTGAACAGGACCGTGCCAAGGGTTAATTCAAGAAGCAGATCGCGCCCGGGCAGGTCTTTGGGGATTGACAGCACAATGGCAATCGCCAGGCCACCCTTGAGCCCGCCCCACCACATGATATGACGTTCGCTCATGCCAATCCGTGGTAGCGAAAACAATCGGGTAGTGATGGGGATGAGACTGTAAACGGTGGCCGCACGTGCGATCAATACTAAAATTACGGCGATGATGATGGGGCCGATACTGGCTGTTATACCATCGAAATCTACAGATAAACCAATCAGCAAAAACAACAGTACATTGCAGATATAGGCTAGTAATTCCCAGGTTTCACCTAATGCGGCTGTTGCTTGCGCTTCCATGCGTGGTACGCCATAGGCTCCCATCATGATCGCGGCGCTGGCAGTCGCCATAACTCCGGATACATGGAACACATGCTCGGCAAGGATGAAGCTGGTATAGGCCAGAACAATGGAGAGGGTCAGTGTAGCGCTGGCGGGCAGATGTAACCGGGCCATGAATTCACAGGCGAGCAAACCAAGCACTACACCACACAGTGTGCCACCAAGAAAGACCCGCAAAAAATCAATGGCTGCAAACCAGATAGAGGCGTCGCCACCACGTTGTATCGTCATATCAAGGACGATACCGAAGACCACAATCGCTGTGGCATCATTCATCAATGATTCACCTTCGACCAGCACCGTCAGTCGTAACGGCGCGCCCAGTTCTTTGAACAAGGCAACCACTGCGACCGGATCCGTAGCAGAGATCAAGGCACCGAAAAGCAATGCGGTTAACAGTGGAGTATTGAGGATCTGCCATAAACCAGCACCAATCATCAGTGTTGAAATGATCAGCGCAGGAATTGCCAGCATCAGTACGGCGGCGAGTTCTTTGATCAATTGACGTGAATTTATGTTCAACCCAGATTCAAATATCAAAGCAGGCAGGAAGACAAAAAATACCAGTTCAGGGCTAAGGTGAACGTCTTCCAAAACAGCAAAGGGGGTGAAGTAGCGGCCGAGGCCAGCCATCAACATGCCAAGAACAACAAGTATGACGGTGTAGGGAATTGGAGATTTACGGAAAATTCCCGCCGCAGCAATTGCCAGGGTGAGAAGTCCCATAGCAATGAGAATGGTTTCAGAAAGCGCCATAGTTTCCCGAATTGCCTCCTGTATTGCGAGCCGATGGAACGAGCTGCATGGTTTACATTATTGGACTCATCCGTAACTGTGTCCGTGGAATCCGTGCTTGAACTTGATCCAGGTCAATTTTATCTACCCTTGGCTTGTTAGCGTGTTTCAGAACATAGCGATGCCTGCTCGATGGCTTCGTTGCGACAGAGCAGGTCTTGAGGTGTTGTGTGTTTATCTCAATGCGGGAGGTCGGCTTATGAATATCTTATCAGTACTGATAATTGCTGCGCTGGTTGCAACTCTGGCGGCGTTGGGTGCCGGCGTTATTTCAATGGTCAGAGGTGGCGCTTATGATCAGGCGCACACGGTGCCGCTGATGGTCTCCCGAGTGGGGTTCCAGTCCCTGGCCGTAATCCTCATGTTGTTTGCACTGCTCTTGGCGAATGGTTGAGTCGAATTTCAGGCGCCTCGAGGGTTTGTGCTGTCTGTTCTAAAGGCACTAATCCACCGTCCACTGCGGTATAAGCGTCGTCTGGGAACTTCACCCGCAACAGGCTTACGTGATTTTCACGTCATCGATAAATCAGGCACAGCATCAAGTAACATGCGCGTGTCCGGCAATATCGATACGATTGCCTACCAGGGGATTTAACCCTTTGCGTACATGTGGATTGCTCAGCGACAGGATCTGTGCCACGACTCAGGCGCGGAGTGTGTCAGGGATTCCTTTGCCGGTATTATCCTGCGGGTGTGATGTTGATACCCCTTGAATTTCGTCAATTGCCTCACTCAGTGCATCGAAAATGAGCATGATTGAGCCGTGGCGCGAGACCAGATCCTGGGCAGCCTGCAGAACGCTTAGCTGTTTCCAGTCGCCCTGCGGCGGTGGTCCATCTTCCTTGAGCATGGTGCGCATTGCGGTGCGTAGTTGTTTTAGCTCCTCGACGGAGCGTCCCACGACTTGAGCGCCGACAATGGAGGCTGCCGCTGCCCCCAGGGTGCAGGCCCGGACTTTCTGGCCGAAGCCCGAAACGATACCGTCGTTAAGTCTCAGGTCGATAGTGACCTGGCTGCCGCACAGCGGACTGACCATCGTGACGGTGGCATCGGCATTATCCACACGTTCGGTGTTGGGGATGTTCTGGGACAGGGCCAGGACGTGGCTGTACAGGGCCTGTAAATCTGTTTCGTTCATGAAAATGGTCTGATTTCAGTTAGGCACGCTATCGGCCACAGACTCTCGAGCCACATTGTAGATAGATTCCAGCATGGCGTGCAGGCCGTTTTTGCGGGTTGGACTAAGGTGCGAGTCGAGGCCGATCGCACGAATAAAGTCAGGTTGTGTGGACAAGATTTCTGCCGCCGTACGATCACTGTAGACTCGCAGCAGTAAGGCGATAAGTCCTGAAACGATGGCGGAATCGCTAATGGCATCGAAATGAAGTTTGTCGGCCCTGATTTCATGGCGTATCCAGACTTGCGACTGGCAGCCTTCCAGTAATGTGTCAGCAGTTCGCCATGCTTGTGGAAAGTCTTCGAGTTTTCGGCCGAGGTCGATTAAGTATTGATAACGTTCCGTCCAGTCCTCAAAGAAAGAAAATTCCTCAATCAATTCTTGCTGAATTCCATCACTCAACAGTGGAGCTACAGACTCGTCCATCATCAGTCCCGGATTTTGCGGTGCAGGTGTGGCAGGGATCGATTATCACCCTGCACCATGTAGCGTTTTTCATCGTCAATGGCGGTGACGTTCTCGTAGACCCCCTTGTCTCTTTTCACCAGTTTGGTAAATCCCAAATTGCGTAACTCGGCGTTACCGGTTGTGGTGACGGTTGCCGGTGGGCGGGTAAAAACCCGGTAGACGGGGGCTGCCGGATCGGTGTTCCCCAACGGGATCCCCGCCACGTAACAGATTTGACCCCAGATACATAGTTCTGTATCGATGGGGTGGCTGAGTTCCACGGTACGACCGTTGGTTTCGCAGTAGTAATCGTATACAGGCATTGGGTAAGGATACCCTGAAAACTCCGGGTCCTCAGTATGAGGTTGCGTGAGGGTCCGATTAATCTTTAGATTTAAAGGCAAATTATACTGCAATCAAGGCGAAAGTTGGCACCCAGGGAAGCAATTCACGATATTTAATAAGGCGCAAAAAAAATGCCCCGCGGTAAGCGGGGCAGCTGTCAGGGAGTCCATGGGAG
>CAZAWX010000220.1:0-6725 GCA_964488985.1 uncultured Ectothiorhodospiraceae bacterium | reverse complement strand
CTTTACCATGTCTTCAGCGCCACGGCGGATTTCTTCCTGCTCACTTCCTTCCAGGGTTTTCTTATTGTTCAGTGCCAGCAGGTACTCTTGCTGACTGGTAACCAACTGAGGCGAATAAATGGACAGCAACATGGTGCCCGGCTTGACTTCTGTTCCTGTTTCACTGACGAACAGTTCTTCTATCCAGCCTGAAACTTTGGGATGCAAACGGTATAAAAGCTCTTCGTCGGTAGCCACCCGGCCCGTTGTCACGATATCGCGCGAGACCGCCTTGCGGGTCGCGATTGCCGTGCGCACGCCGATTGACTGGATTACGTTGGGGTCGATAACCACCGTTCCCGGCTTGCTACCACCGGCTGCATCATCGGCATAGACAGGTACATAATCCATACCCATGGCGTCTTTGGCAGGCACTGGTGAAGTCACCTCTGGATTCATCGGGTTACGGTAGAACAGGGGTTTGCGTTCCTGGGAAGTCGTAGCCGGCGTGGCTGCAACCGTTTTTTCATTAGCTGCCTTTATGGCAAACCAGTAGCCACCAGTGCCGCCAATAAGCAGCGCCAAAGAAAAACCAATAATAATTTTCTTATTCATAAATCGTCTCCTCACCAACGGCAGCGATAATCCTGGCCAGCGATTGCTTGGCCTCGCTCAACTTCTGCCAGTAGCTGATTTCATAATTAAAAAGGGTGATCTGGGCACGCACCAGGTTCAGAAAGTCCACTTTGTTGACCTGATAACCGGCCATCATGGAGGCCACTGTTTGTTGGGCCTGTGGAATGATGCCTTTGCCGAATAATTCGTACTGATCCCGCGCGCGCAGATAATCGGCAACCGCCGCAGAGATGTCGGCCTGGACCCTGTTGCGCAAATCCTGTAGCTGATATTTCTGTGCGCTCCACTCGCTTTCTCGCTGGTCTACAGCCTTGTCCAGTTTACGTCCTTTAAACAACGGAACGTTCATGCTGAACATGACCGAGAGAAAGTCCGCGCGTGACACACCGTTCGGATTATTGCCGGTACGCAAGCCGTAGGCAGCGCCAATCTTAAAATCCGGATAGTAATCTTTCCTTGCCAAATCCACTCTGGTGCTTGCCGCCTGAATGCGGTCTTCCTGGCTGGCAAGTAAGGGTCGCGACCGGTCGGCGAGTTGATAGAGCGTTTGCTCACTGACTACACCAGCCAAATTTTTGTTAACCTGCCGGGGTAGTTGCACCCTTTTATTTGAGGGCATATCGAGCAACGCATTGAGCCGCGCGTTTTGATTACGACGCGCCCCTTTCAAGCGCAGTTCCCTATCAAGCAGTTTGGACAGTTCAAGTTGTGCCAGCAAAACGTCCTGTTGCAATCCTTCGCCGACGCGGTATTTGGTTTCAGCGATCTTCACGAACTGCCGCAGCAGGTCCTGATTCTGTAATACAATTCGCAACGACTGATCGAGATTGAAAAGCCGCCACCAGGTGGTTTTCACATCGCGCGTCAAGAGCAGTCGGACCTCATCAACATTTTTGGCTGCTGCCTCTGCTTCATACTCAGCCGCCCGTTCGCGTAGCGCCAACTTGCCGGGAAAGGGGAATACCTGACTGATCCCAAGTTGCCTCTGCGTCATGTTTTCCTGTGAGAAATCGAAGCTGTCAGTCGGTATATTCATGGCGTTGATGCTCACCCTTAGATCGGGTGGTGTGCCGGCCTGCGAGGGTATTGCCGCCAATGCTTCAGCCCGTGCGCGCATCTGGGCCAGGCCGGGATTGTCCTTCAAAGCAACAGCAACGGCTTCCTTAAGAGAGAATATAGGATCAGTAGATTGATCTTCTGCTGACGATACAGGGCCTTCAGTAAAAGCTGGCAGTTGCTTCTGGAGTCCTGCTTCATCCGATAAAGGAGGCGCTAAGGGAGCCTTTGCAGAATGAGCATTGCCGGCAGCAAGACATAAAATAAGGGCGAACGCGATTTGGACGCGAAAAGCCTTGGGCTTAATGATCGGGTACATCGTAATCTCCACACCACAGGCACACAGCTTGCGTGCTGTTTTGCCTGCTTGAAACAATCAGAATCTGGCCACTGAAACAGTGGCCTCGGCAGTTATGTGGTTAGCCGATGGGGGGTCTGAAGGGCGGAGAGTGAGTCCTGACGTGGAGTGGGGCGGCCACGGTCAGGAATTGCTGCCCGGTTGTGCTGATCATAACGTTGGTGGTAGTCACGTCAATAAACACTGCAGCGGCCACGCAGGCACCACAGTGCGACAAAGGGTCGCAGCCATCGGGTGTGTCAGACCGGTTATGATCACAACAGTCCGCCATGGAGGTGTCGCCGGGTTGCATGGTGTTATGACTCGCATGAGACGCATCCATGCCGCCACAGTGGTTTGCCAGCGCCGCCGGTACAGGCTGCGCTGCATACAAAACAAGTATGGCCAGGAGAATATGTCTCATCACTTAATTATACATGCCAGGCAGCTCCGGCGCTAAGACAAGCCCCGGCAAAAAAAAGTTCCGTTTACAAAAAGAGGATGGATACATTAAATCCAAAAAAAGAGGACAAAGGGCCGGATAGTGTTGCAATTTAATGTATCCGGCCCCTTTTTTGTGCTCTCACGGCGTATCGCCGTTTCCTGCATAATCGTTGCCCACCAGCGGCACGGCGTCGCGTTGCTCGACGTGGCATTGCGTGCAAAAGTACCGCAACGCGGATATGTGATCCAGCTTTTTACCATCACGGTTGACGAAATGCGTCTCACTGGGTCGCGGTGCGCCAGATTTTTCAAGCGAGTCTATCACGTGGCAGCCCATGCACTTGTTGCTTTTGAGGTTGATCTTGAAACTCTGGCTTTTATGCGGAATAAGTGGTGGTTGCTGCTTGTAATTCCGCGCAATGGGGTCCGTTTTCCCCTGCCATTGCCTGGCCTGGGGCGCCTTGGAGTTTGTATCGATTGCCTGCACACCACGCAATGATTCCACACCGTTTTGCGCCAGCACCTGGCCTGTCCAGGCCAGCGCACCCAGCGCCAGGATAAGTAAGATAGCTTGTTTGCCATTCATGTGTTGGTCTCCTTGTTCCCGAGTTGTTCCGGGCTGATCCGGTTTAAAAAATGACCACCTTTTTTAGTGGGTAGCCAGGTAGGTTGATTGTTGAATCGTGTCCCGAATGCAAAGACCCGCCGGGAGCACACATCGATGCAGCGGCCACAATTGGTGCAGTTGGCCTCGTCGATCACCGGGCCGACGCCATCCTTCTGGCCGAACAGGGCCGGGCGGATTACCAGCGGCTCGGGGCAGACCTCGAAACAGTCCATGCACTTGTTGCAGGCATCGCGGTCATCGGCACGGATACGCAACGGGCTGCGGCTCGCCAGCAGGCTGTAGAAAGCACCCACCGGGCACAGGTGCCCACACCAGCCCCGGCGGCTGACCGCAAGGTCAAACAGAAACACCGCCAGGACGATAAACCAGCCGGCACCCATGCCAAAGACCAGGCCGCGCTGTAAAACCGAGACGGGGTTGACCAGTTCCCAGGCCACGTGGCCCGCGAGCGCAGACAGCAGCAGACAGACCGCCAGCAGCCAGTATCGGGTATCGCGGTGTATGCGCGTGTTGCCGCCTAAGCGTAGCCGTGTGCGTAACCAGTGGGCCGTATCGGTGACGATATTCACCGGGCACACCCAGGCGCAATAGACACGTCCTCCGACGAGAACATAAAAAACCGTCACGATGAGGACGCCCTGCGCGGCCTGGACACCCAGGTGGTGATCAGCCAGCCACGATTGCAGCAACACCAGGGGGTCGGTCAAAGGTAGCACACCCAGGGTCATGCTGGCGTTGAGGTTGCCCTTGATGATCCAGACGCCCGCCAGCGGGCCGAGCATGAAAAGCGCCAGGATACCGAGCTGACTCAACCTGCGTAGCAACAACCAGCGGTTTTGCAACCACCAGCTACGCTCATCGACGACGCTTTTGGCCCTTCCATTCACGGGTTTTTCCGCCCTTCTTCAAGGGGTGCTGCCGCGTTGAGGCTGTCGAGCGGATTGTCCGGGAACGGGCCGGACGTGTCCGGCTGCTTTCGTTCAAGGCCCCGGCCCTGGTAGTCGTAGTGCACGCCTTCGGGCAGGTTGAAATGGTGTTCCGGGTCCGGGCTGACCAGGCTGTCACCCGCGGCGCGCTTTTCTTCCCAGCCCCAGCGGTAGTGATCGGCAGACTGACCCTTCGCCAGCGCGGCCGGCAACACCTTGATCGCTGCCTCCGGCAATACGCAGACTTTTTCACACTTGCCGCACCCCGTGCAGGCATCCGAATGGACGGTGGGTATAAACATGGCGTGCATGCCGCTGCGCGCGTTGTGCTGCAATTCCAGCGTGATCGCCTTTTCGATCAACGGGCACTGGCGGTAACAGACCTCACAGCGCAGGCCGTTGAAGTTCAGGCAGGTTTCATGGTCGATCAGGGCCGCAAGTCCCATGCGGGCGTTGTCGATGTCGGTCAGGGACGGAGCCAGCGCGCCCGTCGGGCAAGCCGCCACGCAGGGGATATCCTCACACATCTCGCAGGGCACCTCGCGCGCGGTGAAGTAGGGGGTGCCGAGCACCACATCGTCGTTCAGCCGGGCGAGCCGGAGGACGTCAAAGGGGCAATCACGGACACACTGACCACAGCGGATACAGGTACCCAGAAACGCCTCCTCACTCAATGCACCCGGCGGTCGCAGGGCCTGCGCCGGCAGCGCTGCGGATTTTCTGGCGTAAGCGCCCAGGGCCAGACCAGCCAGCGCAACGCCACAGCCCGTCCTGGCCGTGTCAGAGATGAAACGGCGCCGGTTTACCCTGCCGGGAGAGGGTTTCCGGGCGGTCCTGCCAGTCTGGTTGCTCATCAATCGCAGCGGCCTGTCAGACGCTGCGTACCCTTACGGCACATTTCTTGTAGTCCGTCTGTTTCGAGATCGGGCAGGTGGCGTCCAGCGTCAGCTTGTTGATCAGCCTGCGGGCATCGAACCAGGGAACGAATACCAGGCCCACGGGCGGGCGGTTGCGGCCCCGGGTCTCGACCCGGGCGCTGATCTCGCCACGGCGGCTCTGGATTTTCGCTACCGCGCCTCTCTTGAGGCCCCGTTTGGCAGCATCATCGGGATGCATGTAGACCATGGCGTCCGGCATCGCCCTGTAGAGTTCAGGCACACGCTGGGTCATCGAGCCGGAATGCCAGTGCTCCAGCACCCGCCCGGTCGCCAGCCACAGGTCAAATTCCTTATCGGGTGGCTCGGCCGCCGGTTCATAGGGCAGCGCAAAGATCAGCGCCCTGCCATCCGCTTTGCCGTAAAACTCGACACCCTCGGCGACATGCGGGTCATAACCGGCCCGGTAACGCCATAGCGTTTCCTTGCCATTGACCACCGGCCAGCGCAGACCGCGTGCCTTGTGGTAGGCATCGAATTCACCGAGTTCGTGGCCTTTTTTCGGTCCCTGCGTTCCAAACAAGCGGTACTCTTCGAACAGCCCTTTTTGCAGGTAAAAACCAAAGTGCTTGCTTTCTTCGTTGTGGTAAACGTTACCGCGTTCATCCTTGACATCGGACAGCGGGTATTTATCCACCTGGCCGTTGGTATAGAGCACCTCGTACAAGGTCTGGCCCCGATATTCCGGTTTTTGGGCGATCAGTTCCTCCGGCCAGACTTCTTCGACGGTAAAACGCTTGGAGAATTCGAGTAGTTGCCAGAGGTCGGAATGCGCCTCGCCGGGGGCATCAACCTGTTGGCGCCAGAACTGGGTGCGTCTTTCTGCGTTGCCGTAGGCGCCTTCCTTTTCCACCCACATTGCGGTCGGCAGGATCAGATCGGCAGCCTGCGCGGTGACCGTCGGGTAGGGGTCCGATACGATAATGAAATTTTGCGGGTTGCGATAACCCGGATAGGTTTCATTATTGAGGTTCGCCCCCGCCTGCATATTGTTGTTGCACATGACCCAATAGGCGTTGATTTTGCCGTCGTGGAGCATGCGGTTTTGCAACACCGCGTGATAACCCGGTTTGGCGGGGATGGTGCCTTCCGGCAGTTTCCAGGTCTTCTCGGCGAAGGCACGGTGCGCGTCGTTTTTGACCACCAGGTCCGCCGGCAGGCGGTGTGCGAAAGTACCGACCTCGCGGGCCGTGCCGCAGGCCGAAGGCTGGCCGGTCAGTGAGAATGGGCCATTACCGGGTTTGGATATCTTGCCGGTTAAAAGGTGAATGTTATAGACGAGGTTATTTGCCCAGGTGCCACGCGTGTGCTGGTTAAATCCCATGGTCCAGTAAGAGACGACCTTGACCTTGGGGTCGGCGTACATGGCGGCCAGCGCCTCAAGGTTTTCCTTTGGCACGCCGCTCAATTCGGCGACATAGTCCACGTCGTAACGTGCCACGAACTGCTTGTATTGCTCGAAATCTATCGGGCTGGAACCACCGGCCTTGGCCGCGTTGGCCGCGTTTTGTTCACGTGGGTCCTCGGGTCTGAGGCCATAGCCAATATCGTCGTTGCCCTTGACGAAATTGACGTGCTTGGTGACGAAATCGTGATCTACCTTGTCATGCTGGATAATATAATTGGCGATGTAATTCATAATCGCGAGATCGGTCTGCGGTTTGAATACCATCGGGTTGTCGGCCAGGTCGAAACAGCGGTTCTTGAAAGTCGACAGGACCGCGACCTTGCAGCCATCGCAGCCGGGAAAGCGCTGGTGCGACGCGTCTTCCTGGCCGACGGTG
>CAZAWX010000219.1:0-6806 GCA_964488985.1 uncultured Ectothiorhodospiraceae bacterium | reverse complement strand
TGGCCTTTAACAAAGATGGCCAGTATGCCTTTGTACAGAACTCATTCCTCAATCTTCCGGGTATGCGCGACGGTTCGATCACAGTCGTCGACCTGCAAAAAAATGAAGTTGTGCGCTCCATGGACACATTGAAAAATAATGGACTGAATCCCAACTGTATTGTCTTGCTGCCGCAATGGAACGATCCCATGGGCCATTGATGAGACATTGATGGGCCACTGGGACAGACAACGACTCGTTGCTTAACTCTCCGGGACCAACAACGATAGGGTTTGAATTCGATCAGGGCGCCATCAAACCTTGTTCAACTGAGCGAAAAAAGATGTACCGACAGGAGCGATCCCAATTCAACCAGTTCCACTAAAAATAAATACACCCGGATCGTTAAAAGTAACTCATACCGGATCAATCATCCGGAAAATGGACGTTTTGCTTGACAGGCCACAAGCTTGTCACTAGCTTTGCGCTTGGCCCGCTCTCCTGAACCGGGAAGTAGCCTGAGCTGCACCAAATAAAATAACTTTTGCAAGGAGATCCACTATGTCCATTCGACGCAAGCTAATGGCGCTGGCACTCGCCAGTCTGCCACTCGCCGGAGTTGTTCAGGCAAAAACACTGGTTTATTGTTCCGAAGGCAGCCCTGAGGGCTTCAACCCGATGCTCTATACCGCTGGCACTACTTTTGATGCCAGTTCAAAAAACGTCTTTGAAGGCCTGACTCACTTCAAGCGTGGCACCACCAAGATCGAACCGGGAATGGCCGAAAGCTGGGAGGCTTCCGACGGAGGCAAGAGCTATACATTTCATCTGCGTCACGGCGTCAAATTCCATAGCGCCAAACATTTCAAACCTAGCCGGGACATGAATGCCGACGACGTCATCTTCACTTTCGAACGTCAATGGAAGGATAACAATCCTTTCCACAAAGTCTCGGGAGGCAGCTACGAATACTTCAACGGCATGTCGATGCCGGATTTGTTGAAAGACATCGTCAAGGTGGATGATTACACCGTCAAGTTCGTGCTGAACCGGCCGGAGGCTCCCATGCTGGCGAACCTGGCAATGGATTTTGCTGTAATTCAATCCAAAGAATATGCGGATGCCATGATGAAGGCCGGCACCCCTGAAAAAATCGACCAGTGGCCTATCGGTACCGGCCCGTTTGCTTTTGCCGGCTATAAAAAAGATGCCCAGATTCGTTATCTGGCATTTGATAAGTACTGGAAAGGAAAAGCGCCCATTGACAAGCTGGTATTCTCCATTACTCCGGATGCATCCGTACGCTATGCCAAGTTGAAAGCGGGTGAGTGCCAGGTAATGCCCTACCCCAATCCGGCTGATCTGGCAGCAATGAAAACCGACAGCAAGATCAACCTGATGCAACAGGAAGGCTTGAACGTGGGATACCTGGCATACAATACCTTGATGAAGCCCTTCAATGATGTGCGGGTGCGTAAAGCACTGAATCACGCCATCAACAAGAAGGCGATCATCGATACCGTATTCCAGGGTGCAGGCAAGCCTGCCAAGAACCCGATTCCACCCACCATCTGGTCCTATAACAAGGCGACTCAAGATGATGAGTACGATCTAAACAAAGCCAAAGCATTACTGAAAGACGCCGGCTATGCGGACGGCTTCGAGATGAAAATCTGGGCCATGCCGGTTCAGCGCCCATACAATCCAAACGCCCGACGTATGGCGGAAGTGATACAGGCGGACTGGGCCAAGATAGGCGTCAAGGCGACCATCGTATCCTATGAATGGGGCGAGTATCTGAAGCGTTCCAAGGACAAAAACCGCGATGGTGCTGTTTTGCTGGGCTGGACCGGTGACAATGGCGATCCTGATAACTTCCTGGCGATATTGCTGGGTTGCGATGGTGTCGGTGGCTCAAATCGAAGCCAGTGGTGCTACAAGCCATTCGAGGATTTGATCCAGAAAGCCAAAGTGGTGGCCGACATCGGCGAACGTACCAAGCTTTACGAAAAGGCCCAACTGGTATTCAAGCAACAGGCCCCTTGGGCCACCATCGCCCACTCTGTTGTGTTTGAGCCCATTAGCCGTAAAGTGACCAACTACAAAGTTGATCCACTGGGTGGTCATATTTTCTACGGAGTGGATTTAAAATAAGGCGCAATATCTGAGAAATTTAAGCGGAGGGCAACCTCCGCTTTCACAGAGCAATGAGCCAATCTCAAACTGGCTTGTCTAGCCAGGAGCGATTTACCAAGTGCTGTCCTTCGTACTGAAACGTTTGATGGTGGTCGTCCCCACTTTCATCGGCATTACCCTGCTGACTTTTTCACTGATTCGACTGATTCCCGGCGATCCGGTGGAGTTGATGGCAGGAGAACGAGGTGTCGATCCGGCTCGACATGCCCAACTGCTGGCTGAAATGGGGTTGGATCAACCGATTCTGGTGCAGTATTGGCACTATCTAACCGGCATATTTCATGGTGATCTGGGCCAATCTGTGGTGACGCACCAGCCGGTGCTAAAAGAATTTCTAACCCTGTTCCCTGCTACGATTGAACTTAGCATCATGGCCATGATCATCGCCATTGGTATCGGCCTGCCTGTGGGCATACTGGCCGCAGTTCGACGAGGCAAAATCTCGGACTATGCCGTCATGGGGCTGTCACTGACCGGCTACTCCATGCCCATATTCTGGTGGGGGTTATTACTGATTCTGCTGTTCTCGGTAACCCTGGGCTGGACACCGGTTTCCGGGCGCATCTCCGATACATTCTGGGTCGATGAGGTCACCGGCTTTATGTTGATGGACGCATTGCTCTCCGATGAAAAAGGCGCATTTTTGTCGGCACTGCGTCACCTGATTCTGCCATCCATCGTCTTGGCAACGATTCCATTGGCTGTGATTGCCCGCATGACTCGCTCTTCCATGCTGGAGGTATTGAAAGAAGACTACGTCCAGGTGGCGCGGGCCAAAGGTCTCAGCATGTGGCGGGTAATCTGGATTCATGCCCTGCGCAACGCATTGATTCCGGTCATTACGGTAATTGGTCTACAGGTGGGTGTACTCATGGCAGGCGCCATTTTGACAGAGACGATATTTTCCTGGCCCGGCATTGGTAAATGGTTACTCGATTCCATTTATCGCCGTGACTACCCATCGGTCCAGGGGGGCATTTTATTAGTGTCCTGCGTGGTAATTCTGGTCAATCTGCTGGTGGATATTATTTACGGCGTGGTCAATCCCCGTATTAGACACACCCGCTAAAGCCCGTTAATGAAAGCCCAAAAGTGAGTGAATGAGTAAGCACAATCATGACAACATCCGCTGACATCGCGACCACCCAGAGACTCGAAGAAGCGCCACCCGGCCCCTGGCAGGAGTTCTGGCGTTATTTCACAGAGAACCGGGGAGCGGTTGCAGGGCTGGTTTTCATCGTGCTGGTACTCGCCGCCGCACTGGGCGCCAATCTGATCAGCCCCCATGATCCCTATGAACAATATCGCGATGCCATTCTCATGCCACCGGCCTGGGAAGACGGTGGCGCCTGGACCTACCTCCTGGGCACGGATGAAGTGGGCAGGGACATCCTCACTCGCCTGATTTACGGCGGGCGCATGTCGTTGTTAATCGGCCTGATTGTCGTCTCCATCTCATTGGCATTGGGAACACTTATCGGGCTGGTCTCCGGCTATTTTCAGGGCATGACCGACACATTGATCATGCGGGCCATGGACATTGTGCTGGCGCTACCCAGTCTGTTACTGGCCTTGGCCATCGTCACCATTCTGGGCCCCGGCTTGATCAATGCAGCGATCTCCATCGCCATCACCTACCTGCCCCACTATGTAAGAATTACCCGCGCCTCGGTTTTGACCGAAGCCTCAAAGGATTATGTCACCGCCTCCCGGGTTTCCGGCGCCGGAGTGTTTCGCCTCATGTTCGTCACCATCCTGCCCAACTGTATGGCCCCGCTGATCGTGCAGGCATCATTGGGGTTTTCCAACGCCATTCTTGATGCTGCGGCATTAGGTTTTATTGGACTGGGTGCCCAGCCTCCCAGTCCCGAATGGGGTTCCATGCTGGCCAACGCGCTGGAATTTATCCAGCGGGCCTGGTGGGTAGTCACCTTTCCCGGACTCATGATTCTGCTGACCGTCCTGGCTTTCAACCTGATGGGAGATGGCCTGCGTGATGCCCTCGATCCCAAAATGAAGCGCTAGTGTCGTGTCCTGAACAAGAGATAGATTATGGCATTACTTGAAATTGAAAATCTGAGTGTGGAGTTTGGCAGTGAGGCGCTGCCGTTCAGAGCGGTGGATCAAGTCAGTTTCAGTGTTGAACAAGGCGATGTTGTCGGCATCGTAGGGGAATCGGGTTCCGGCAAATCGGTGACATCGAAAGCCATCATGGGACTGATTGACTGGCCCGGACGAGTAGCAGCTGACAAACTGGTATTTGATCATCATGACCTGTTGGCGATGAAGGAAAAACAACGCCGCAAGATCACAGGTAAAGATATCGCCATGATCTTTCAGGAGCCCATGACCAGCCTCAACCCTTGCTTTACCGCAGGACAGCAAATTATGGAGGCGATCGAAATCCATCAGGGTGGCAGCCGAACCGAGCGGCGACAAAGGGCGATTGAACTGCTGGAACAGGTCGGCATTCCCGATCCGAAGGCCCGTATGAAAGCCTATCCGCACCAACTTTCCGGTGGCATGAGTCAGCGGGTGATGATTGCCATGGCCATCGCCTGCCAGCCACGACTGTTAATTGCCGATGAACCCACCACCGCTCTGGATGTCACCATTCAGGCCCAAATCATGGACCTGCTACTGCAACTGCAGCAAAAACAGGATATGGCGCTGATGCTGATTACTCACGATCTCGCCGTGGTCGCCGAAGCGGCTCATAAAGTCATTGTCATGTATTCCGGCCAGATCGTGGAAACCGGGACGGTCGATGAGGTATTTCAATCACCCCGTCACCCCTACACCGCCGCGCTACTGGAAGCCCTGCCGGAACGCTCTGTCGGCCATGAGCGGCTGAAAACCATTCCCGGTGTCGTACCCGGGCAATACGATCGACCGACGGGCTGCCTGCTCAATCCCCGCTGTGAATACGCCACAGAACACTGTGTCAACGAAGCCCCGATACTGGAACAACTTGACGATCACCGACAGGTCCGCTGCCATTATCCCCTGAGTCCAGTAACACAAAACCAACCTGCATCAGCAATGACAGGAGCCGACGTATGAGCTCTGAGCCCCAGACCTCTACCATCCAGGCCTCCGCCATTCAGCGTCAGATGCATCATTGCCTGATTGAGGCCGTAGATCTATGCCGACACTACGATGCTTCTCGTGGCCCTTTTCGTCAAGCGGCAAAGGTCAAGGCACTGGACGGGGTCAGTTTCAACTTGCAATCTGGCAAAACCCTTGCAATTGTCGGAGAGTCCGGTTGCGGCAAATCCACCCTGGCGCGTCAGATCACGATGATTGAACGCCCCACTTCCGGAGAGATGATCTTCGAAGGCGCTGACCTGGCCAATGCCAGTGACCAGGAAAGAAAAAAGGCCCAGGAAAATGTCCAGATGATTTTCCAGAACCCATTCGGGTCACTCAATCCGCGTAAAAATATCGGCGACATCATCGGCGAGCCGCTGGTCATCAACCGGCACATGGACCGGGAGCAGCGAGAAAAGAAAGTCCGCGCCATGATGAACAAAGTGGGCCTGAGACCGGAACACTACGGTCGCTATCCACACATGTTTTCCGGTGGACAACGACAGCGTATTGCCGTCGCACGGTCACTGATGCTCGACCCCAAACTGGTGGTCGCTGACGAACCGGTGTCTGCGCTGGATGTCTCGGTCCAGGCTCAGGTTTTGAATTTGATGATGGATCTGCAACAGGAAATGAACCTGGCCTATCTGTTTATCTCACACGATCTTTCTGTGGTACGGCACATCGCCGATAGCGTGATGGTGATGTATCTCGGTAAGGTGGTGGAATACGGTAGCCGTGATCAGATTTTCGACAACCCCCAACACCCCTACACTCAGGCATTACTGGCGGCGACCCCGCAACTGGAAAAGGCAAACCGGCGGGAACGAATCCCACTGGTGGGTGAGTTGCCTTCTCCCCTGTCACCCCCTCCAGGATGCGTATTCCATACTCGTTGCCCTCATGCGCATGCCCTGTGTCAAGAACAGACTCCGCAACTGGAAACCGATAAGGAACAACGGCAGCTGGCCTGCCACGGGTATATATAATTTAGTTCATTCACTTGCTTTCGGGTAAAACTTGACATTTTCTAAGTCTTTGAAATCTGCATCTTGGGTCCATACCACAGCTCCATGCTACTCATTTGCAGCACCTGAAATCGACCCCTCTCAGACATTAGAAACTGTAAGAATTTCCGACAGCCGACATAATTACGACTTCCTCTCCAAGATTCTTCAACCAGTTTTTGAATGGCTCTCCATCCGGTACAGTGACCGGGAATGATCAGATTCAGATTAAATTCGTGTATATCCCGGATGGTTTCGGGAATGATCGCTTCACACTCTTTACCAGATAAGTGAAATCCTCCCATAACACCGTAAAGCGGTATTGGATCAATGACTGCGATAGCAGGTCAAACACAACGGCGCGAAAATTTAGCTACTGGACTACAGGTGTCCATACACCTAAGTCGCACCACCCTAGGTTACGGCCCCTACTGTGCACACAACAGTTGTTAATCTTCGGACAGTAACGGTTCAAGCTCTTTCAGGGCGCGGCGATAGACATGTCGCTTAAAGTAAATGACCGGACTAAGGGTC
>CAZAWX010000218.1:0-6809 GCA_964488985.1 uncultured Ectothiorhodospiraceae bacterium | reverse complement strand
TGCGCAACGCACTGTCATCTCAATGCGGGGCAAATACTTTACTCCACTGGTGACGACTACCATGAACAAATCTATTTGCTCGCGTCTGGAAAATTTCAGATCAAACGACCTAATGGGCTCACAGAATGGCCTCTGAAGGGGTATCTGGTGGGCTTGTCCTGCTACTTTTCGAAAGGGCATTACGTAGCAAGTGCGGAGGCGGTCGATGCAGTCCATCTGCTGGTCATCTCACACTCAGACCTGGAACGACTGGAACACCAAAGTGAGGCATTGTCAGATGCCTTCAACCGCATCATCGGTCACAGCCTGAGACAACGCAGAAGCCGGCAGATTCATGCGAACGGACTGCTCAACCAACGCGTTGATCGCCTGATGTCGACGCCGTTACAGACCTGTGCACCGACAACTTCACTGCGCGATGCTGTCAATCTGATGTCGAGCAGTGGCCGTGGCAGTCTTATCGTCACAGACCGAAATGGTCAACCAAGCCAGGTGACATACAAGAGTCTGGCGCAGCAGTTGGCGCAGCCTGGAATCGATGCGGCAAACGTTAATGTCTGCCAGGCCAATGAAGATTTACCGCTGGTGGAGTGCAGCGAGCCAATTTGGAAGGTGCAGGATTTGCAAATGCAACGCGGCGCAAAATATGTGCTCGTGATGGATTCGGGAAACCCCGTTGGCATTGTTTCCCAAACTGATTTAGCCCGGCTGCTCACCTCGCCACAACTTCAACTGGCAAATAAAATTCAAAAATGCTGTAGTTATTCAGCACTTCGGGACTGCTACGACACAATCGTCGAATTCGCCGCCCAGAGCCTGGAATCACACCGCTATGCTCACGATACAGTGCAAACTGTAAGTAATGTGCACTTAAACATTCAGCGGCGTTGCATCGAACTGACTTTGGAAGAAATGCAAGCTGAGGGACTCGGACAGGCGCCTGCTGAATATGCGCTGATCATCATGGGCTCAGGCGGGCGACGTGAGATGCTGCTTGATCCGGATCAGGATAATGGTCTGATACTTGATGATGCCGCTACCGATGATATTGCGGTTAGCCGCTGGTTTAAAACGTTCAGTGAACGGGTGAACAAAAACCTTGACCTCTGTGGCTATGTTTTGTGTCCTGGCAAAATTATGGCGAATAACCCGCAATACCACAAATCACTCAGTGCGTGGCGACAACAGATCCAACATATTGCTGATCACCCTACGCAGAAAGCTGCGCGCTGGTCGAATATTATCTTTGATTTTGCCACCTTACATGGAAATGTGAACCTGACCCGCACTCTGCGCGGCAACATGTTGGAGATCGTTCAATCAAAACCAAAACTTTTACAGTTTATGGTCGATGATGATGCCCAGGGGCGTGCACCTATTGGCTGGTTCAATCGCCTTGTTACGCATGAAGACTCTAGCGGGCGCGAAATTGTTGATGTAAAACGCAATGGTTTGAGAATTGTCGTCAACGCCGCAAGGATCTTGAGCCTGGGCAACAAAATCGGGGTCGGGAACACCCATGATCGGATCTCCGCCCTGGTCAGAGCCGGTATTCTAAGCCAGGATCATGGTGCCACTATTTCTGAGGCCCATGACGAATTGCTGGAAATCCTCCTCAATCACCAGATCAGACAACGCCGCGCCGGGCAAGTGCCCGACAAACGTGTTGCCCCCGGTGAACTCCTGCAACCCGAACGAGAATCACTGCGTGTCGCAATGCGTGCGGTACAACGTTTACAAGAAAAATTACAAGACAAAATCGGGCGTACCGGCTTTTGAGTTACCACCGAATCGGTGCCGATACTCAGGCAAGGCAATAATGCATCCCCTCATCGTTCTGCTCATTATCATCGGTGTCATCCTGGCCATTCGCTGGTACAACAGTCAAGCGGAAAAAGGCAAGGCTCCGGATCAGTTTAAACTCGCCCTTTATGTCGGCGGGGGCATCTTATTACTGGGCCTGGTCACAGGACGGTTAAACCCATTAATCGCAATGGTCGCAGCCGCAATTCCAGCTTTGCAGAGAATATCAGCGGCAAAAAGTCTCTTTGAACAAGTCAAATCAAGCATTGATCCAAAACATGAGCAACGCTCTAGAATTCGCACTGCAATGCTGGAAATTCTATTTAACCACAGTGGCACACAAGACACCGGGACCGTCCTGGCTGGACGCTTTGCAGGCAGTACTCTTGGGCAGTTGGATCAACAACAACTAATGGAACTGATGGTGGAATGCAGATCCTCGGATCAACAATCTACCGCTGCCCTGATCGCCTATCTGGATCGCCGTTTTGGTCCGCAATGGCGCCAGGGCAATGATAGTGCCAGGCCCATCAATCCAAATTCGGGGAGCATGAATGAGGCGCAGGCCAGGGATATTCTCGGCGTCACAACACAGGCAAATCGCGACGACATTATTAGCGCACACAAAAAATTAATACAAAAGCTACACCCTGATCGTGGTGGGTCCAATTACCTCGCCACTCAGGTCAATCAGGCGCGGGACTACCTGCTGAATCTCTTGTAGTCGTCCGTAGGGATGCGTAATGGATGCCGCTGTCTAACTCATTCAGCGTCGGTGCGTATTAACCGTACATTCACTCTGCGATTGTGCTTCCCTTTTTTCTCTATTTTACGCACCTCTACCGGGCCAATTTCTCCGGTGAAGGCGACGTGTGTACCACCACAAGCCTGAAGATCAACGCCTTCAATCTCAAGCAGACGAACCCTCCCTTGACCGCTGGGAGGCCGTACCGACATTGTGCGCACCAATTCCGGACTGGCAGCAAGTTCGGTCTCGCTGATCCAGCGATGTCGAACCGGATGATTCTCCTCGATCAGTTTATTCAGCTTTTCGGTCAGATCCTGTTTATCCAATGTAGACTCAGGAATGTCAAAATCGAGACGCCCCGTACCATCATCGCGTATCGCTCCCCCTGTCACACCCGCTGGGACAATTGAGCCGAGTAAATGTAAAAGTGTGTGCACACTCATCAGACGCTTGCGCCGGTCCCAGTCAATCCGTACCCGCACAGTTTGATTAACCAGATCTTCTGACGGCGGCTCCACGGTCATATGCAGGATCTCTCCTGGTTGCTCACCCTTGCGGGTATCGGAAATTTCGAGTTCAGTCCCATCCTCCAGAACCATGACCCCGCAATCACCCGCCTGGCCACCGCCCATAGGGTAAAAAATGGTTTTATCCAGACAAATCGAGTCCTGCGCTACGGCGGTTACTACTGCCTCGCATTCTTTCAAATATGCATCTTCCCTAAACAGTTCTTCAGTCATCAGTACTCATGGCTCCTTGCTGTTGCGTTTCTACGGCTTCCCGGGCAGCCTGGCGCAAAATATCTGTCGGCACCGCCCCCGGAACCAGATAACGACCAATAATATAGGCTGGCACGCCATTGATTCCTAATTGTGCACTGCGTACACATTGCGCCTTAAGTCTTTGCTCCAGATCCGGGTTGCTCCACGCCTGCTCGACCACGTCGTCCGGCACTGCGCATTCCTGAGCAATTTCACGCAATATTTGTTCGTCCCCAATGTTCATCGCTTGACGAAAATAAGCATCAAACAATCGTTTATGCAATTGTTCAAAAATGCCCGTATTCAGATCTTTAACCGCTTCAGCCAATAATAACGCTTTGTGGGAATTGGTGGTGAACGTCCGTTCGGCAAGCGGTAAACCTTCTTGTTTTGCCATATTTTCCAGGCTGCTCATCATCTGGGCCCAGCGTGCCGGGTCATAGCCCAATTCGCTTACCGGTTTCCCCTGGGGTGGATTATCCGGGTGGATCTCGAACCAATTCCATTCCACCTCCAATTCAAATTCATCGCGCAAGGCATCAAGGCGAGCATCGCCGACATAACAAAAAGGACAAATATAATCACTGAAAACGGTTACCTTCAGGCTCGGTTTAGGATTCGAATTCTCAGGCATAGTGCTTCCCATTCATAATTCGCTCCACTGCGAAGATCAGGGGGCGATAAATTAAAAAACCCCCAAGTCACTGACCGGGGGTTCCTTGAACATGGGATTACCACCGACTGCCGGGCTGACACCCGTGATAAATCCAGGCTTACTGGCTGCGCTGAAAATCAGAAATTATCGCTGCCATTTTGTCCTTGGTCTTGAGTTTTTCTTTCTTAATGGAGCCCAATGCCATGTCATCCAACGGCAGGATCCCCGTTTCCGCACTTCTAACTTTCTCTTTCAGCATATGGTGGCGCTGAAACAATCTTTGAAAATTCTCGTCCTTATCGAGAAGAGACTGAACAATTGGTTGGTCATATTCGAACATAAGCACACCATCGAAGGTTGTTGAATCCACACTCGGTGGCCTGCCCCGTTGCGGAGCATCGCCTTAAACACTAGCCAAAATTCAGGTAATTCACAAGCCTATTTTATTATCACCCGGAATGGTATTTCGCCATGAAAACATATTTTTTATTTAGTAATCAATAGATTATATTTATTTTATAGATTCTCCAGATGCGGTGAATTTTAAGGCTTTGTAACCATCATGAGTTCTCGGATTTCCTCTATGCGGGAATCCGGCGCATATCGGTAGGCACGCTTGAATTCGCGGTACGACTGGGCAGGCCGATGCAAAAGGCGGAGTATCTGCCCGGTATTAAAGTGCAATTCCCAGTTATGTGAATACCTTCCCGGGCCTGATACTGGTGCTACTTTGGCCTCCACAATAGCCGCCAACTCCTTCGCGTCAATCCAGTTATGGCAGGGATGGTCCGCCATCACTGTGTGTAACCAACGCAGCGCGGAAACTGTGGCTGGATCGTCGGCAAAGGCTTTTCCTGCAGCCAACGATGTGTATCCACCTTTGGGAACCTGTTGCTGTGCGAGGCATAAACCAATAATACGTTTTAAGTTCACAGCGTTGTCGCGCCGACCATCGGCGAGAATACGCTCACGTTGCAAATATTCTGATGCTCTTTCGGGTTTACCTGCCAACAGGTGGATAATGGCCATACCTGCCTGGGCCCGTACTGAGTCCGGATGTTTCGTTGCAGCAATCCGCACGATCCCTTCCCATGAACTCCAAATCCAAACCCGTGCCACCGTCAGGGTGGTATAGCTGAGCAGAATGGCCAGTAACAGAACGTTGCCTGGCATCTTAAATGTATCGCTACACCCCAACTGATTGAGCCCCACCACCAAAGCAAACATCAAACCAACACTTGGCAAATAATTCCGGTGTTCAAAATACAGTTCTAAGGGAAATACGCCTGCTTCAAGTGAATGGGAAAACAGAAAAAACAACACACCGTAAAGTACCGGTGACCAGGTGCTTTTTCGATACAGCAGCGCAAGAAGAAATAAACCCAAAATGAAGACCAGGGCGAACAAAGTCTGCGTAGGCTGAATGACTGAAGTAGACACAACGACGTCATCATGAAAAAACCCGAGGGGGCTGAACCAGGGGATTTGTAGCACGTTAAGAGCGTAATCGATCAGGATCCTTGGCTCGGTCAGTAGTCGTTCTAAGAGGGTAAAATCCCTTAGGGGATACGCGTCGGTGATCCATTGTGGATTCACTACCGCATAACCCAAAACAAACATGGCCGACAGCACAACACTAAGGACTAACACCACACGGACATTTTTGACTACAGCACTCTGTCTATCCCGACGATAGAAATAACCTTCGGTTGTCATAAGTAACAGGGGCAAAAGCGCACCGTTTTCCTTACTCAAGGTAGCCAAAGGCCAAAATACGGCAAATGCACAGAAAATATACAAACAGCCCGTGATCGGTGTGCGTTCCAAGCGGTCGCGGCCAGTACAATAACAACATAGCCCCGCAAGGCTGAAGAGCATGGAAAGTTGTGCCATACGCTGAATAATGTAGAGCACAGTGCTGGTTTGAATAGGGGTCAGCAACCACAATGCGCTGGTACACAAAGCCAGGATTTGTACATTGTCAGGCGCAATACTCTGAATTCTTTGCAGAAGTAATTTTGCAAATAGAAAAACCAACACACCACACATCAGGTGAATGAGGACATTCGTCAGTTTCAACATCCAGATGTCATCACCGCTGCTGAGCCAGTTTGCGTAAAAGCTAAACATGGCAACAGGACGCTTCAACCAACCTCCCCTCTCAGTCATTATATTTGGAAAATTAAGCTGCCCTTGCGTATCTAGAATTCGCAGAGATTCAAGGTTCGGGACGTCATCTAAAAGTAATGGGCCGCGAAGTCCCGGCCAATAGATGACCAGAACCACGATCAGTAAGGGCAGCAGAGCAAAGCGGGCTCCACGGGGAGATTTAACACGGGGAGATTTAATAATCGACATATCATTCCAGACCTGGAAAAATTAAATGATACAGACCTGCGTTTGTGGCGACACAGGTACTATAACGGATCGCTAAAATTGAATAGTTTGCAGGCAAAAAAAAGCCCCGGAATCTTACGATTCGGGGCTTTTTAGAATAAATGCCTGGCAGTGACCTACTTTCACATGGGGAGACCCCACACTATCATCGGCGCTGAGCGTTTTCACTTCCGAGTTCGAGATGGATTCGGGTGGTACCCACTCGCTATGGCCGCCAGGCAAGCTGGTGCGTAAAGAACATGATCTGATTGGATCGGTCTCCTTTACTGCATTCGGGATTAAAGTTGTTTCCGGCACTGGTGTTTTACTGATGTAACTTGTCTATTCCAGCACCAAAGTAGTCAGATTAAAGACTGCTTGGGTGTTATATGGTCAAGCCTCACGGTCAATTAGTACTGGTTAGCTTCATACATTACTGTGCTTCCACACCCAGCCTATCAACGTC
>CAZAWX010000217.1:2342-6835 GCA_964488985.1 uncultured Ectothiorhodospiraceae bacterium | reverse complement strand
TAGTGCGGAAATCCGCCTGGCATACGCCCCTGCAAACCACTCATCATCCGTTGCATGGCACCTTTTTTGTTCATGCGTTTCATCATTTTCTGCATTTGTGTGAATTGCTTCAGCATCCGGTTGACCTGCTGAACCTGGGTTCCTGAGCCCAGCGCAATACGGCGTTTACGCGAACCTTTGATCACTGCCGGGAAGCGCCGTTCCTGGGGGGTCATGGAGTTGATAATTGCTTCCATGGAGGTGAACTGCCGATCATCGAGCATTTGCTTTTTTGCCGCGGGCGGCAATTGTCCGGCGCCGGGTAACTTGTCCAGCATTGACTGCATTCCCCCCATGTTACGCATCTGCCGTATCTGCTCGGCGAAATCCTCAAGATCGAAGCCTTTGCCCTTTTTCAGCTTGTTGGCCAATTTTTCCGCCTTGGCCTTGTCGACTTTTTGCTCGACTTCCTCGATCAGGGACAGGACATCACCCATACCGAGGATTCGTGAGGCCATCCGTTCGGGATGGAACATTTCCAGGGCATCAATTTTTTCACCACTGCCTAAAAACTTGATGGGCTTGCCGGTAATTTCCCGGATGGACAACGCCGCCCCGCCCCGGGCATCACCATCGGTCTTGGTCAGAATGACACCGGTCAGCGCCAGTGCCTCATCAAACGCTTTAGAGGTGTTGGCCGCGTCCTGGCCGGTCATGCTGTCGACCACAAACAACGTCTCATGGGGGGACACTTGCGCATGAATGGCCTTGGCCTCGTCCATCATCTGTGCATCGATATGCAGACGCCCTGCCGTATCGACAATTAACACGTCCAACAGGTCACGCCGGGCCTGATCAAGAGCGCCGCGGGCGATTTCGACGGGTTTCTGTGTGCTCTCGCTGGGATAAAACCCGGCGCCAATCTGCTCGGCCAGAACCTTTAACTGCTCAATGGCCGCGGGGCGGTAAATATCGCAACTGACCAACATGACACGCTTGCCATCGTGTTGTTGCAAACGGGCCGCCAGTTTTGCCGCTGTGGTCGTTTTACCTGAACCCTGCAGACCTGCCAGCATAATGACCACCGGCGGCGCGGCGTGCAGATCCAGCGACTCACTTTGCGCCCCCATCAGTTGCACCAACTCGTCGCGAACCACACGGATCAGTTCCTGGCCGGGACTCAGACTCTCCAGTACATCCTTGCCCACCGCCTGTTCGCGAACGCGATCAATAAAACTGCGCACGACCGGCAGGGCGACATCGGCCTCCAGCAGACAGGTACGCACCTCACGCAGGGCATCGCGAATATTATCTTCACTCAGACGCCCCAGACCACGCAGATTATTTAATGTGCGGCCAAGCCGCTCAGTCAGGTTTTCAAACATAGTCCTCAACTTGCAAATCAATGGCTGGGGCGGCAGTCAAGCGCGCCTCGCCGCAGATGTCAACCATGACGCCTAGCCACATGCTTGACAGTCCAGCACCGCCAACCCCATGCTTGGCGCCTGTAGAACTCAGGATACTGTGCTGCAGACTCCTGGCCTTTGCTACATACCGCGAGGTACGCTTGAACGAAGTTCCTATATGGGTGCTGTTTTGCATCCTGGTCGTACTGATTGTGCTGTCGGCGTTTTTCTCCAGTGCGGAAACCGGCATGATGTCGTTAAACCGCTACCGGCTACGAAACCTGGCGAAAGTACACCCCGGCGCAAGGCGCGCTCACACCCTGCTAGAGCGCCCTGACCGGCTTATCGGCATCATTTTGCTGGGCAATAATTTCGTCAACATCCTCGCCTCATCCATCGCCACCATCATTGCGATGCGCCTCTATGGTGAAGCCGGGATCGCAATTGCCACATTCATTCTCACCTTGTTGATCCTGATATTCGCTGAACTGGCTCCCAAAACGCTCGCCGCACTTTACCCCGAGCGGGTCGCTTTTCCTGCCGCCCTGCTCCTCAGCGTATTATTGAAAATATTTTACCCGCTGGTAGCAACAACCAATGTGCTGGCCAATGGCGTCCTGCGTTTACTCGGGGTTTCGACCGATCAATTCCAGTCCCAGCAACTGACCAGCGACGAAATCCGCATCGTCCTCAATGAGGCTGGCGCCATGCTCTCCCAGCGTTACAAGCAGATGTTGGTAAGCATTCTGGATTTAGAACGGGTCACCGTCGAAGACATCATGGTTCCGCGGGGAGAAATTCACTGCATTGATCTCGATGATGACGAAGATGACATTCTCGAGCAGATGGTTCATAGCCAATACACCCGGCTACCGCTGATTCAGGGTAATTTTGGTACTGTCATCGGGGTTCTGCATGTGCGCCGCCTGCTGGCGATCCTGAACCGCGACGAATTCGCGGCACAGGCGCTTCCTGATCTGTGTGAACCGGCCTATTACATCCCCGAAGGCACCCCGCTGGATGTGCAGTTACGCAACTTCCAGCGCGAGCAGGAACGGCTGGGGCTGGTCGTGGACGAATACGGCGACGTGCAGGGACTGGTGGTCCTGAACGATCTGCTGGAAGAAATCGTCGGCGAATTCACCACCGACCCGGCCGATCTCGCCACCGATGTACACCCCCAGAGCGATGGCACATTCCTGGTTGACGGCAGTACTCACATCCGCGATCTGAACCGTGGCTTTCAGTTCGAACTCCCCACGCATGGCCCCAAAACCATCAATGGTCTGGTGCTGGAATACCTGGAATCGATCCCGGAAACCGGGACCAGTTTTCTCATCAATAATTACCCGCTGGAAGTGGTGCAAACGACCGATAATGCCGTAAAAACAGTGCGCATCAGTCCACGCTTGACCAAAAAGCCCGCCACGGTCCGCCCAAGCTGAGCATCGGCTGAATTCACAGGTTCTTAAGCGAATCCGTGCTGGAGGGCCGGGTGTTGGTATAAGAAGTGTATGTGGCAGGGATGCCACATCCAAGCCTACATGTATTCACGGCACCTTCTGGTACCAACACCCAGCCCTCCAGCACAGATTCGCTTAAGAACCTATGTGGCTGAATTACTTATCAGTCTCCAAGCTAAAGGCCGCATCGATCGCCTCTGACAACCGATCCACACACATTAATTTCAGGCCCTTTGGTGGCCGGCGCAGGCGGTTGGCAGACGGCATCAGCGCGTAACGAAAGCCATGCTGGGCCGCCGCCTGCAGGCGTTCTTCACCATTGGGAACCGGACGGATTTCACCGGCCAATCCCACCTCGCCGAACACCACCAGGGATTGCTCCAAGGCACGATCCCGGTAACTCGACAGCACTGCCAGGAGTAATGCCAGGTCGGCGGCGGTTTCCGTCACCCGCACGCCGCCCACCAGATTCACAAATACATCATTGGATTGCACGGCGATACCGGCATGGCGGTGTAAGACCGCGAGCAGCATCGCCAGACGATTTTGCTCAAGACCCAAAGCCAACCGGCGAGGATTGGCAAGCGGCGATTCATCCACCAGCGCCTGCAGTTCCACCAACAGTGGCCGACTGCCCTCGCGTGTCACCATCACCACGCTACCGGGAACATTTGCTTGATGGCGACTGAGAAAAATGGCCGAAGGATTACTCACACCGCGCAATCCTGTTTCAGTCATGGCGAAGATCCCCAATTCATTGGCGGCACCAAAGCGATTTTTCACCGCCCGTACAACCCTGAAGCGTTGGTTGCTTTCGCTTTCGAAGTACAACACCGCATCGACCATGTGTTCGAGGACCCGCGGGCCGGCCAGGGCGCCTTCCTTGGTCACATGCCCCACCAGAAACACGCTGGTGCCGGTGGCCTTGGCAAAGCGCACCAGTTGTGCTGCCGATTCACGTACCTGGCTGACGCTGCCAGGCGCCGACGGCGTCGCCTCGGCAAACACGGTTTGAATGGAGTCGATGATCAATACCTGTGGCCCGGCTTTGTTCGCCTGAGCAAGAATTCGCTCAACGCTGGTTTCCGCCAGCAGTTTCAAACCCTTCGCCTCAATATTAAGCCGCCGCGCACGCATGGCAATCTGGCTCAGGGATTCCTCGCCGCTGACATACAGGCAACTGAGCCCACCATCACGCAAAGTGGCCGCTGCCTGCAGCAATAACGTCGATTTACCAATCCCCGGATCGCCACCAATCAAAATCACCGAGGCGTTGACCAGGCCGCCACCAAGTACCCGATCCAGTTCGCTGATACCGGTGGCGTGGTGCATATCGGCGCCGGTCTCAACATCGCCGGCATCAACCACAGCCGCAGTTTCCTGTTTGCTGCCAAACCATGCCCCCCGGCGCCGGTCCGTGCCAACCGGGGCGACTTCCTCAAGGGAATTCCAGGCACCACAATCTGAGCACTGTCCCAGCCATTTGCGTGACTGTGCGCCGCAGTCCCGGCATTGATAAATATTTTTTATTTTCACGTCACCCGTCCACTTCGTGGTTTAATTCAACCTTGTCCTCAACTCGCACCGACAACATACATGAACTCCACTCCGGTATCTTCATGGCCTGCACAGAACGAGATTGCAG
>CAZAWX010000217.1:0-2242 GCA_964488985.1 uncultured Ectothiorhodospiraceae bacterium | reverse complement strand
CATTGTCCACGGTGATACTGCCGACCATGGCTGTGGCGAACTGCAGGGCGTTGAACGGCCCTGGCATCCCTTGTACGAACACCTGCGTCTGTTACCCAGCATCGTCCGCGAGCAACTTGCAGGACATGCCACGCCATCGTGGATTGCCGTCCCGGTAAGGGAAACCCTGAGCCGCGACAACTGGGAATACCTGCGCCAACAAGCCACGGATTTACAGGCCGGGCTGCTACTGGTAGTGCCCGATCGTCTGGATCGGCAGCAGGCCATGGCGTTGCGCCAGCGTCTGGCCATGACCCAGATTGTCGCTGATGAACTGGGCAAGTCCCTGGGCCAGGAACGGTGCAAGCTACTGATTTGTCCGGAAGCCAACGAATCCACGCTGGCACAGACACAGGCCACCGATGCCCAAATATCCAGGCATCTTGGTTGTCATTATCTGGCGCTACGAAGTGACGCCCAACTCCCGCAATACCTCAACGAGGTGCAGATCCTGTCACTCGACAATGCAACTGATCCGCTGGCCGCAGAGCATCAGTACCCGCGCATCCTACAGGCTATCGAAGCATTTACGCCTGCACCAGGGCAAAGGGGATTTTGTGTCTTTCTGACCGGTCTTTCCGGCTCCGGTAAATCCACCATTGCGCGTGGCCTGGAAGCGGCCTTGCTGCAACAGGGCCAACGGCCGGTGAGTTTGTTGGACGGTGATATCATCCGCCGCCACCTGTCCAGCGAACTGGGATTTTCCAAGCTGCACCGGGATCTGAACATCCGCCGTATCGGTTATGTCGCCAGCGAAATCGTCAAGCACCGTGGCATCGCCATCTGTGCGCCTATCGCACCTTATACCCAGACCCGTGCAGCGGTGCGCGAGATGATTGAACAACATGGCGGCTTTGTTGAGATCCATGTCAACACCCCCATCGAAGTGTGTGAGGCCCGCGACCGTAAAGGCCTGTATGCCAAAGCCCGGGCCGGTCTGATCGCGGAATTTACCGGGGTCAGTGATCCCTATGAAGCGCCGCACAGACCACAGCTTCGCCTCGATACCAGCGAGGTTTCCTGTGCCGAGTGCGTAAATCGAATTCTTGCCTGTCTGCGCGATCTCAATCTGTGGCTAGCCGTGCCCTGAACTGTATTCCCGCTGGACCCGCCGCCCTATACGGGTGATCAGTTCATAGCCAATCGTTCCTGCCGCACGGGCGATGGTCTCTACCGGTAATCCGGCTCCCCATAAAACGACTTCATCACCCACCTGGGCGTCGCCGCAAGCGCTTAAATCCAAACTGATGGTATCCATCGAAACCCGACCTGCCAGTGCCGCAGGTCGCGAGTTGACAAGAACCGGTGTGGCCGAGGGCAACTGCCGGGGATAGCCATCGCCATAGCCCACGGCAGCGGCACCGATGCGGGTGTCGCGGGTTGCAATCCAGGTACTGCCATAACCAACCGCGCTGCCTTTGGGCAGCATTTTGACCGCGATGAGCCGGGTCGTGAAACGCATGACCGGAAGCAAACCATGGTCGGCGCCGCAATCGTTCGCAAATGGCGACACGCCATACAGACTAATCCCCGGCCGGATCCAGTCCCCGTGGGCTTCGGGCCAGGCCAGCACCGCAGCAGAATTGGCAATGCTCGTCAGTCCGTCAGGTGGAATACAATCGCGCAAGGCCTGGATCTGTTGACGGGTTTTACCCTTCTGTGGATCATCCGCATCCGCCAGATGCGTCATGAATTGCAATGGTGCTTTGACCGCCGGGCATGCCAGTAACCGTTGTGACACTGCCTGTACGTCGCTCAAATCAAAGCCCAGGCGGTTCATGCCAGTATTGATTTTCAGCCAGATACCAAGGCTTGAACTCTGGCTTAAACTCCGTGACTGTTCCAACAACTGTAGTTGTTGGATTTGATGCACACAAAGGTCGAGCTTTAACTGTGCCGCGAACGCTAAATCCTCGGCGCTGAATACGCCTGGCAACAACAGAATTTTCTGCCTGATACCCGCTTCACGGAGTTGCTGTGCTTCAGCAAGCCGTGCCACGGCAAAAGCATCGGCGCCCAGCAATGCCCGGGCACAGGGCAACGCACCATGGCCATAGGCATCGGCCTTGAGCATTGCCATGACACGGGCCTTGGGTGCACGCTCATGCAGGCATTTAAAATTATGTTGCAGGGCGCTCAAGTCGATTCTCGCCAAGGCCCCACGGCTTACGCTCGAGTTCAAATTCTGCGCCGGCTCCTAACT
>CAZAWX010000216.1:0-6871 GCA_964488985.1 uncultured Ectothiorhodospiraceae bacterium | reverse complement strand
TCCGGATCTGTGGGAGCCCCGGGTGGGTAACTGCCCGGGGCCACCCGACCGTCCGGGTCAGGAAGAGGATCATGATGGTAGTGCAGGCCCCGGGCCTGATGCTGGGCTTCGGCGCGTTGCATGGATTGGCCATCGCGCACCCGCCGGTAACAGCGCACCAGTTTTTCCATGTGTGCGGCAGTACCGTACAGGGCGTTGTTCATCAGTTCAGCTTCATTTTCCGGGGTGGCCACGCGGATCATGGCGCGTACTTTGGAGTAGCTGACCGTCCCCTGACCTATTCTCTCTGACCTGACTACCAGCACCGGCAACATGCGTGACTTTGACGGGCTGGCGTTCAGTAACGCGGCGGTGAATACACCCTCCGGAATTTGCGCCTGTACACCGTCCGCTGATTAACTCCCGCCGGCCCGGGGTTCAGCGGCCTCCAGCAATGCCTGCCAGCGTTGCTGCAGGTCCGGCGCCAGCGAACCCGCGGCGGCGCCCTGGCGCAACGCCAGACATGCCGCACGACGAAACGGCCGCGGCAGGGAACCCGGATCAGCAGCGGATTCGATCAACTTCCATGCCTGGTGCTTGCTCTCCAGATAGTCGCTATCGCCATAGCGTCCAAGCAGCGCCTGGAACCCGGCATGGCGGCGGGCATCGAAGGGAATTTCACGGCCCTGCAGATCATGGCAGGGATGTGCTGGATGTATGTTCAGCATGCAATACTGCTGCGGGCCGTCACAACAGGCGTCGGGATCGGGCCGGCCCAGACGTCCCGGCAGCAGGTGCGTGTGCGGCCCTGCGGGGGAATGATCCAGCGGGATCGGCGTTGCGACCTCGATTCGAGAAACCGCCGTAATGAAGACCCGCCGGGGGCTGATCCGCAGCAGTTGAGCGCCGAGCCTGGAATCAGCCTCGAACAGGGCCGCCCCCGCATGGTCCCGTAACAGTGCGATCAACCGCTTGTCCGCGGTACCGACACAGACATCCACATGGGGGATCCCGAGCCCGAGATCGAACAGCCGCTGTGAATCCGCACCGGGCATCAGTGCCAGCGTGTCCGCCCCCAGTTCCGTAATCCCCTGGCGGGCCGCGCCCAGCGCCGCCGGCGCCTGCAGGCACAGGCCGAGATGCTGGCCCCAGCCACCCGCTGCGCTGCCGGGGTTCTCCCAGGCGGTAATTTCCAGGGGCGCGGCGCAATCGACAGCGATGGCGCCCCGGCGGGACACCCAGCCGCGCCAGTGTCCGCGTTGCAGAGATTCTCCAGCCTCAATTTCATCGCGCATGAATTCCGCCAGTGCACCCTGCACGCCAAGGCTGAATGCATGCACTGGATCTTCCAGCAAAGACATCCACAGTTCCTCGATGGAATCTGACTGCGTCCGCGACTGTGTGCTCACCGTGTCTCCCCTCTACCGTGTTTGACAATCCGTGCCAGCCTACTGTGCAATACTTCGAGCGGCCAGGCAAAACCCGCGGCAACCAACCGCGAATCATCATGAAGCGGCGCAGACGCGAGCAATCCTGAACGCCACCCCGGCTGGGTGTTCCGATTCGCAACTATTGCGTTGCAGCACCAGCAGGCCCGGCGGCCTGTGGCAGGCCGGCACCGGATCTTTGCTCCTTGAATCACCGTATATCGGGCCCCCTTGACGATATCGTGGTGCCTGTCTAGGGTTCTGCTGACTGAATATATATCCTCAGAAGGAGCAGCCCATGAAGATATCATCCCTGCGGTTCGGTCTATTCGGCGTGCTGGTTTTAGCGGCCACCCCGTTACTGGCGGCTACTGTAAAGATTACCCCGCTCGGCAGCCACACGGCCGAGTTTTGTAAATTCGATCGGGCGATGCTCTTCGAGGATCCCGACGGTACGCGAGTTCTCTACGATGCCGGGCGCACGGTGACGGGCCCGGACGATCCCCGGCTGGGCAACATCGATGTGCTCCTGGTCAGCCACATGCATGGCGACCATGTCGGCGACAAGCATCAGAGCGCGGTCGATGCGGGCGAGTGCGGCAATCCGGATTTTTCAGTGAAAGACGCCCCCAACACAAACGTGGTCAATATCGCCCTGGCGAAAAAGGCCCTGATCATCACTGGCAGTGAGATGCCGCAGTTCTTCGCGGGCAAACTCAAAGCGCTCGGCGGCGATCCGAAAAAATCCCAACTGGTGCGCTTCGGCGCCTCGCGCAAGGTGGGCGGGGTGACATTCACCACGGTGCCGGCGGTTCATTCCAACGGCGTCAACGGCGCCTTCATCGAGGGCGATCTCGGCAAGCAGCTCCAGGCCGCCGGCCTGACCGCCTACGCCGGGCCGCCCACCGGTTACGTGCTGCGCTTTTCCAACGGCCTGGTGGTCTACCTGTCCGGGGATACCGGAATCACCGCCGAGCAGGATCTGGTAGTCCGCCAGCACTACCAGGCCAAACTCGCGGTCATGAATATCGGTGATATTTTCACCACCGGTCCGAAAGAGGCCGCTTACGTCATCAACACCATGGTCAGACCCAATGCGGTCATTCCCTCCCACGCCAACGAGGTGGCGACCCGGGGGGCAAGGTCGTCGCCGGCAGCAGAACGGCGCAGTTCATCGAAGCCAGCCAGGTGCCGGTGCACCTGCCCCTCAGCGGGCAGACCATGGAGTTCGATTTCCAGGGCCGTTGCACCGCCGGCTGCTGATCCCCAGGCCGTCGGCGCACCCACACTGGCCGGAGTGATTGCCTGCGCCCGGCCGGGCGCTTAATGTATTCTGAGGCACGTGTACCGGAGGCCGGGGGAAATGCGTATGCTTCACCGCTACACACGCTGGTACTGTATAGCGCGGTCATCAACCTGGTGGCGCTGGGACTGGCGGGAGCCGCCTGTGCTGGTCTGGCTCGCCCCCAGGCAACGCTGGTAGGCCTTGAGTTGGCCTCCATGTCGGAGCTGACCCGCCAATTTGTCGGCCATAGACGATAGCCGTTCATTAGCCTGCGTGGGACATCGTTGCACATCGAGCGCCCGTCCGTTCCAGGCGACCGAATACATTTGAAATCCCGATGTTTGCCCCTTTAAAATGACTATTGTCCGATTTCCATTTTCTCATAGGCGGCGCGAGTCTTTGGGATGGGTTCTTTGTATTTTTTTAGCAAAGCCGTGGCGCATTACAATTCGTTTCCCAACAAGTGCGCAATAAAATATTCGTGCGCTACCTCCCTGGCCTTTAACCCGCAGTTCACGCAGCATTATTCGAGACAGGCAGCTGATCATAAAGCCCTGCAAGCGTTTTCTTGATACTGGCTGCAGCACAATCATGCCTGAAGATGTTCAATTCGTGCTCCAGATTCTCGCTGGACCCCTCCCGTCCTATTCTGACGAGGAGCCGGGCCTGGCGAATGGTCAGCTCCATAAACGGCAACGGCTCTGAGTGCGTAAAACGTTCCAGACAAGCGGCGTATTCAAGCGCGCCATCCCAATTCTGGCGGGCGAGCATGATTGCTATCGCATCGCTGTAGAAGAAAAAATGGCAATGGCTGACGCAGCCTTCAGATAATATATTTTCACCCTGGACTAACAAAGCGTCTTGTTCATCATTGCTGGCACTGATCAGGGCGAGTGTCGAAAGTGATTTAGGGCCAACGAAATTACGCGCAAACTGCAAGGCAATTGTGACGGCTTCACGGCCAAGTTGGTGGGCATGCTCACAGTGACCTTGCCAAGCCAGCACCCTGGCCAGATCGCTCTTTGCCTGTGCTTCGAAGCGTTTGGCGCCAATTTTATGGGTCAGTTGGACATTTTCAGCAGCTAATTCCTGGGCAGCGTCCAGGTCGTCGACAACCATTGAGGTAAGGGTCAAACACGTCAAAGCAACGCAACCCGCCACCGGAACAAAATAGGCCCGGGCCAAAGCCAGCGATTCCTCGCCATCTGCAAGCGCCGATGCGATACGCCCGGTATAGGCCCGAGCTACCGCGCGGTTATGCAGGTTCGCCGCCAGATCCCGGGTCAGATTATTGGCCCGGGCAATATCGATCGCCTGAGTATAGTAATCATCGGCGGTGCGCATGGTGCCTTGCAAATAATTGGCATCGCCAAAGCCGCTCAACGCACCAACGTGCAGACGCGTTGATCCTGCCTTACGCGCATATTCAATTGCCTGTTCGTTGCTCTTCAGGCATTCATCGATCCGTCCAAGAGGAAAATAGATATTGCCACGCAAGTAGTAGATCTGGGCCAGATTCAGATCAGTGCCCAATCGGCCTGCCGCTGTCTGAGCAATGTTCAAACTCTTTAATGCAGCCTCATAACGGCTGGCCTGTCGCGCAGCCTGAGCAAGACCGGTATGGGCGCGGTAGATGGATTGAGCCTCCTCAGCCTTGCCTGTGGCCCGCGCATAAATATCGAACGCTTCTTGCGACATACCTAATGCCAGCAACACTTCACCGTATGTGCACATTAATTCAAATCGAACATCACCGGTGTCAGGCAACTCAAGCCCGCGTTCCAGAAGCGCCCGCGCCTGTTCAAAGTCATAGGTCGCCATAAGCTGGCTCGCAGCCTGCACATAAGCCCGCCCGGCACCTGGATCTTCAGCCAGCTCCAGATGCCGTGCATACAGCGGCATATCACGATCCGCAAACCATTGCGCCGCGCGCTTGTGGAGCTGACGTTTTGTCGATTTTAGCAGTGCGTCATAAACAACATCCTGAATCAGGGCGTGGGCAAACAAAAATTCGCCTCCTTCGGATCGAAGCAAGTGCTGCGCAACCAAGGCATCGCATCGATAGCTCGCCTGCCCCAAAACATGACACAGGACATCCGGCATAAAACGTTGGCCAATGGCCGAGGCCGCCTGCAGGGCGTGCTTGTCAATTTTTGCCAAGCGGTCCAATCGGGCAACAATCAGACTTTGCAAAGAGGGAGGTATATTTTCCTCACCACCTTCCTGGGCATTGAGTAGCATCTGCTCCAAATACAGTGGATTACCTTCCGCGCGGGCGATGCAGTCCCGAACAAAGTTTTGCCCGGCATCGGCGACGGAACCCGCAAAAGCAATGGCGTCTGCTTCGCGCAATGGCCCAAGATCCAACGTCACCATCCCATCGGCCCGGGAACTGCTGCGCCAGGCGCTTCCCAGTGGGTAGTCCTCAATGCGTGATGTCATAACCAACATTGCCGGACATTCAGCGATCACACGTGTTAGTCTCGACAGATAGCCCAAAATCTCAGCATCAGCCCAGTGCACATCTTCCACGATCAACAACAGCGCACCATTGCGGCTCTTGCTCAAGATCAGAGCGGCAACAGTGCTTCGCTTGCCCTCGATTCTGGTGGCATTATCCATGGCGTCATAGACCGATTTCACCTCCAGTGCCTGTGGTAGATCGAGCAGATCATTTAAAAACATGTGCTGATCCATTGCCACAAAATCATGACTGATTGCCTTTTGCGCCATCTGCTTTCGCAGGCCCTCAGCAGCATCCGTCGGTATGTTCAATAGTTGCCGCACAATCGTGCGAATGGCATCACGTCCCTTACCCACGCCAAAGCCAAGCACGAGTCCCTTGTGCACCGAATACCCACGCGCCTCGGCGGCTGAAATAAATTCAGCAACAAGTCTTGATTTTCCGATCCCGGCCTCGCCACGGATGGCAATTGTCTGCCCTGAGCCTGTGTCCAGACAGGATTCGGCCAACGTGGTGAGTTGGCGTAATTCGCTCTGGCGCCCAACCAGTCCCCGCAGGACAGCATCTTGTTTGGTCTTTGCAACATCCGCGCTGTTCTCGCCGAGAACTTGAAAGACCCGCTGTGGGACATCGAAACCTTTCAGTGACTTAGGTTCAAGTTCCGTGCAACTAAACAACGCCCCTGCCAACCGATGGGTTGCCTCGGCAATCAGCATTGAGTTTGGCGCCGCAATGGACTGTACCCTGGCGGCCAAATTAGGCGCTTCACCGGTCATTGCTGCCTCTTGTGAGGCCCCCTCGCCAATGATATCGCCAACCACGACACTCCCGGATGCGACCCCGATACGCACCGCGAACCCCTCTCCAACCTGTTCCAGGTCAACCTGCTCCAGACAATCGGCATCAATGGATTTAACCGCATCGATGACTTCAAGTCCGGCGTGGATCGCTCGTTCAGAATCGTTTTCATGGGCCACTGGATAACCGAAATAGACAAGAATTCCGTCCCCCATATAGCGGGCAATAAACCCCTCATAGCGGGTAATGACCCCTCTACAGGCCTGCTGAAAAAGCAGCAGAATGTCGCGCATATCCTCCGCATCAAGCTTTGTGGAAAGTGTGGTTGAGCCGACCAGATCACAGAACATGACCGTGACCTGGCGCCGTTCGGCTTCGGCCTGTTCAGGAGCCTGCTGAGGTGCGACAAGTCCCTCACGGCGACCACCTTCAACTGGGTCAACCTGAAGTGATTTCGCTGCCTTGAGTATCCGCAACCGATGGCCGGGAGAGTTGACACCAATGTGCACCAGCGTTTCGTGGTCGAGTTCGGGTATCAGATCCAACTCAATGTCACTGTCGGCGAAGGCGCTGGCGTATTGGCCAAGCCCGATCTCATCGAGCCATTTTGTAACCATTTCAGACATTGTCAGGGGCAGGTTTCCATTTATTTATCGACACACTCTACTCCATTGGCCTGGCACAAGGCCTGGCATAGGATGAATCTACGGCCACTTCGAATTCCTCGCATTGCCGACCTAACCTGCATTCATAGGTTAGTTCTTAAGCGCAACCATGTGGAATTGATAGGTGTTGGTGGAGGAAGTGTATGTGGCTTCGGATGCCACATCCAAGCCTCCAGGGACGGATTCGCGGCGTCTTCTGGGACCAATAGCCATCGATTCCACTTCGGTTGCGCTTAAGAACTAACCGATGAGC
>CAZAWX010000215.1:0-6894 GCA_964488985.1 uncultured Ectothiorhodospiraceae bacterium | reverse complement strand
CCCAACCGGCCTGTACGTCCTGGTGCGCCCTGAAGCCGTCGGCACCCGGCAGCTTGAAGTTGATCTTGTCCTTGAACAAAACAGATGGCTCGGCAAAAAGATCATCGACAGCCTGCAACATTCGCCGGCGTGTGATCAATTCAGAAAAACCCTCGTGGTAAGGCACAAAGTTCTCTACCCTGGACAGTATCCGTGAACCCGGGCGCTTACCCGGCTCAAAATACTTCATGGACTGACCAACCGTTTCCGATTCCGCAGCAATTTCATCTGTCCAGGCACCGATGGTTTGCATTTCCGCCTTGGAGTACATAGCCCTGACCACGAGATAGCCATCACGTTTGAATTCTGTAATCTGGCCAGCGCTCAGCATACTGGCTCCCTTGTGCGTCTTTGCCACAGCATTCTGAATACGGAAATCAGGTTATTACTCGTCCAGTAAAGCACCATGCCAGCTGGAAAAGTATAAAACAACAGCAGGAAACCCAGGGACATCAACACCAGATTTCGTGCTTGTCGACGCTGCTGTACGCTGTCCAGGGCCGGGTGGTAGTGCAGCTTTGAAGCGACAAATGAAAAGCCGGTCATGATGAACGGCAACAGGTTCAGGTGTCTGCCGAAAAATGGCAGGCTGAAGGGCAGTTCCCAAAAGGCGTCCGGGTGCGACAGGTCGGCTATCCATAAAAAGGTCTCACCCGAAAGGTGGATATTTTCAGCCAGCATGTCGAACGCGCCGATAAAGATTGGTATCACGACGGCAACACCTGCCAGGCTTTTCAGACTATAGAGTGGGTGAACACCTTCGGATTTGTACAGCGCCAGAATTTTTTCCGACTGCTGCGCGCCCTTGAAATTTTTCTTGATGTCCGCAAGCAACGGCCGCAAACGCGCATCGGTGCGCTGTACCTGGTCCTGCAAGTGCTCAGCGATTTTACTCAATGGCCGCATCAATACATTGACCAGCAATGACATCACCATCACCGCCAACGCCCAGTTGGGTATGACCGACTGGATAGCGCTGAGCAGAAAATACAGACCCTGGCAGATCCAGCGCAACCAGAACCACAGACCGGCGTACATCAACGTTTCGAGCTCCGGGGCAGCTTGCGCCAACGCACCAGGCTCGACCGGGCCCAGATACAGATCCAGACTCTGTGGCGCATCTGCCGGCAGCTTGATTGCAATACCCGCGTCTGCAAGCGTTTCGCCCGTCTCGGGCGTGACGGACCATGCCTGTCCCGGTTCGACCTCTCCCGGTTTGACCATGGCGGTCCAGAAGCGGTTGCGGAACCCGAACCAGTCACCAGCTTCACGGCTATCCGTGTCTTCATCGTCAAGCCCGGCGATGTGCACACCGCCACCATCAAAAAACAGATAACGTATCTGCTCCAGGAGATAAGCAAAACCACTCGCCGGGGTGGGTCTGAATTCCACACCGGCCATCAGATTGGCCGTCTGCGCAGCCGTGAAGCGCAAGGAAATCTGCCAGCCCTCATCAGGAATAATCCAGTGACGTAACACCTCACCCATCGCGTTGGAAAAATCCAGCACGGTGACTGTGTCTTCGTGCCGCTGCTTGACCTGCAAATCATTGCCAGACTGTGCTGCAAACACCAACATGCCACGCCGCGATGACAGGACACGGGTTTTTGCATGTGCTGCAGTACAGTCCGGGTAGCAGGCCTCGACTCGCGACAGATCGCCACGTCCGTTAAATTGCAAACTCAGGGAGCGGGTTTCGATAATCGTATCGGCAGCGGCATTGAGTGCCTGTAGCATGAGCAACAGACCAAAACCTGCCGCATACAGGCATCGGTTGATTTCGTGGCTGTACTTCATGTCATTTCCGCAAGGCTCCCTGTGTCTCATCACTTGTAGAACCGGCGGTTTTCAACCATCACGGCTTCCAGTATTTCGGGGTTGAACTGCGGTTTTTCCAGTAGTCGATAATGATTGTCACGAACCTCAAAAAGACCGCCTGGAAAGGTAACGGTAACCTGTCCGGGTTCCAGTACCGCGTAATTGAAATAGCTACCTGCCACCAGCCAATCCCACTGCGGGCCCGCGTAGAGGTCATGACCGATTGAATAATCGGCCGCCGGATTGTCACAACCCAGCAGACGGTGCGCCAGGGTGGGTGCGACATCGTAATGCGAGCTGCGCCGCTCAATGATACCCGGCTTTCGACCGGGCCACGCGAGTAACATTGGCACACCCAGTTGAAAACGGCTATAGCCGGAACCGTGACCTGTGATGCCATCATGGTTTTCATTAAATTCCTCACCATGATCAGCCGTTATCAGCACCACGGTATTATCCAGCAATCCGCGCTGGTTCAGATCGTCCAATAGCTGGCCGATCAACGCGTCATCAAACATGATGGCTGTGCGGTAGGCGGCAAATTTTTCAGCCAGCGCGTCTCCAGGATCAACCTCTGTGTGTTGAGCAGAATCAGGTGGAAAAGACTTAGCGTTGACCGCATCGTAAAACAGAAAACCAAAAAACGGCCTGGCAGTATCCCGGCCTAAGAGCCATTCAAACCAGTCCCCGGTCATGATGCGGTCACGTTTCCAGGCGGGTGCATCCACCGGCCTGGTCTCTATGCGCAAATTCGGAACCCGCGCGAACGCGGTCCGGTCCAGCGCCACGGGACGGTACATATTGGAACTGCTGAACAGACCGGGCTGGTAGCCGGCGGCCAACAACTGATTGACGAGTACCGGTGGTATTTGCTGTGCCTCGAAACTGCCAAAATAACCGGGTGGCAGGCCATAAAAAAGACTGAAGACACCCATCCTGGACGAATTGCCACCACTGTAATGGTTCAGAAAACTGGTCGCCCGCTGACTGGCAAACCGATCCAACCGCGGCGTCAGCCCTGAAGCCAGCATATCGCTGCGCATGGCGTCCACCAGTATGATCAACAGATTTGGCGGTTTTTCCGCGGCGCATTGCAAAGGCTTGAGAGGATAGCTGAGATCACCAGAAGCCGCTGTTTTGCCCGCGTCCGCCAACCGGTGCGCCAGTTGTCTGGAATGACTCTGGCTGATATCCACCAGACCCTGTCGCACGAGGAATTTCTTGGCGGTAAAGCCCCGCTGGACGGGCAGTTGCCGGGCCAGCGCGGTTACCGGTGTGTAGTAGGTCGCATCGGCCCATACAAAGATGGCCTGCGCAATCACAAAACAGGCCACCAACAACCCCGCCAGGGTGTAGCCATGACGGGATGGGCTTGCCCGCAGCCATGACCAGATGCGACCGGCCAGCAGTGACTCGAATAGCATGGCCACAAAAAACATCACGATGACAAATACCCAGCTTTTAAGACCAAGAATTTTCAGGGTCAGCCCATTGAGATGGAAACGCCCCTGGGCCCACAACAGGCTGTCAAGCACGATGAGCGCGATCATCACACTCATGAGTATGACAAGCACACTTCTCAAGGGTTTATAGGACGGCTTCAACAGTATCAGTAGCAACGCAGGCAACAATAGCGGTAACAACACCAGGCCCATATGATGACTGGCGTAAATTGTCACCAGGTAAAGCCACGACAGGGGCGTCATGGCGACAAAGCCGCCACCGAGGTAACGCAAATCAACCACACCCAACACCACCGCGTTGGCGACGGCAAACCAGCCCAGCCAGCGAAACAACTGCCCCCGCGTGGTGGTATCAGTGGCCATGCTGATCGGCAAGCCGCATGATTTCGCGGGCCCCCAGGCTCACGCTGTTGCCCAGGTTGAACACCATGTCCGGCCTGATGGTGCGTATTTTCTTTTTATAAACGTCACGGTTTTCCAGCAACCTGGCTATGACCTGCGGAACGTCATCAAGCTGTTGTGGCGAAACCATTGCGCCGGACTGGCTACGGAATTTGACTTCCAGTGGCTCAATACCCAGCGCCTGCCAATCGGGGTTACGAACACGTCGCGGCAGGTCTATGTACACGACCGGCTTTTCCAGACCCAGCGCGTATTCAATTGCCATTGCAGACCAGTCGCTGATCAATACATCTGAGCGCCGCAGTGAATCACTTTCGCCCATGTGTGGCTGGTATTCAAAATTGGCGTGTGCCTGATAGTTGTCCCTGAGTCGCTCAATCACCTCGGGTGTCAGCTTTAACGTCTGGTAATGTGGCCGGATGATCACGTGAAAACCAGTCTGCAGCAGCAAGCCGGTCAATTCATACCCACAGGTATTGAAAATCGAGTCATCACCCCAGGTCGGCGCTATCAGCACTGTTGGCATACCCCTGGGTGAAACGCTTGGTTCCTGCGCCAGGGCCACAAGCTGTTCAAGCCGCGGGTGACCGTATTCAAACAGGTTGCGTGGCGCCAGACCTGCCATGGATTCACGTTTGCGTAGCTCTTTGACGTGGTGCGGCCCAGCGCAAAAGAGGCTGTCGTAGGCATCATAGGAATTGGCATGGTCCACCATGTGGGTACTGCCGAGCGAATGGAACAGGTAAACGTAGTGCACTGCGTTGATGGATTTTTTCAGCTGCAAGTTACCCAGATCCATCATGGTCATGACCACGACATCGGCCCGCTGCAGATTGAAATGCAGGGCCAGGAAGAAACCCTCCGTGATACAAAGTGCTTTGAATAACCCGTTTTTGTAACTCAGCCCCGGGTCGTTTTCATCGGACGTGACATAGGTCACCCTGCGTTGTAAACGATCGTTGAGTTCCTCAACCAGGCCATGAAAATAATGCCAGTCCTGGCCACTTTCAGAATAAATGACGATGTTACGCCACTCGGCTGACAGTTTCCGATAACTGCGCCAGCCTGCCCAGGCCTTGATGAACCCCATCCGTCAACGAACCCCGTCAGCCGGTCTTGTCATCGGGATCAACTGTCACCGGTGTGCGCTTGAATAATGCCTTTAGCTTGTACCAGTAGGTCCTCACCCCCAGCACCAGTGATGCAATGAGACCGACGATTGCCGAAATCACCATGCTGCCGGTCGTGGGATCGAGGTAGGCCCACGCGGAAACGGGTGTTAACAACAGGGCGAGCAAAAATGAACGGCCCAGCCAGCGAGCCACCACGATTACGGAATGAGTTCTATACACCGCTAATCACGGCCTTGAGAGCCCGTTGCAAACGAGCCATGTCGTCGTCACTGATTTCACCCATGGTCGATAGCCTGAACAATTGCCCGAGCAGCTTGCCCTGACCGGCATAAATAATAAATCCATGCTGCTTGAGACCATCATGCAGCGCATTGTAATCCAGGCCTTCGGCTAAGTGATAACACCGCAGTACGCAGGAACTCTCAGCGGCCGGCAACCAGGGCTCGACACCCAGGTCCATCAGGGTTTCGGCAAGCTGTGTGGCGAGTTGGCGGTAGCGTTTTCTGCGTGCCATCCAGCCTCCCTGCTGGTGCAACTCCTCAAGCGCCTGTGCAAGACCCAGCATGGCGTTCACGGGTGGTGTAAACGGCGTCGAACGGCGCGCCTGGTGCGCCGCCCAGGTGGGTAAGTGCAAACTCAGACTGCGTACTGTTGACGCCTCGTCAAGTACACCTTGACGGCACAACACCATGGCCAGACCGGGTATCCCGTGCAAACACTTGTTGGCCGTGGCCGCCACGGCTATCAGCGATGGCGACTCAAAGGGGATGGCCTCGGCACCAAATGCGGAAACCGAATCCAGCATCAACCGGACACCGTGCTTAGCACACAACGCTGCGATGGCGGCAACGTCATTGAGACGACCCGTGGTGGTTTCGTGATGGACGGCGGCCACGTGTGTGAAATCACCGGTTGCCAGCAGCCCGTCCAGTCGCTCAAGGTCAATTTCAGCACCCCAATGGGCATGCATCGCCTGGTGCGGCAGGGCATATACTTCAGCGATTCGACTCAGACGTTCCCCGTAAACGCCATTTTCAAGCACCAGGATTCGGGCCTGTTTGGGTACCAGAGATGCCAGCATGGCCTCCATGGCAAAAGTGCCCGAGCCACCGATTAAAACCGCCGCCCATTCCTGTGGGTCACAGTGATAAATACCCAGCAAGGCATCGATAAGCCCGTCCTGCAAGTCAAAATATTCCGGCTCCCGGTGACACAGGTCCACGTGGGCAACCGCATTGCGTACGCCTTCACTGAGTGACACGGGTCCGGGGTTGAGCAGGATGGGTCTCATGCGAATATCGGGGTCGTTTGAATCATACGACGTGCGCCACAACCCACAACCAGATACCACAGCTGAGCAGATACAGTGATATCGGTAACTCGCCGTTATGGATCAATGACTGGTAGGTATCCCAATCGGTGGTCTTCAAATCCGACCAGTGACAGCGGCGTGGAACCAGGGCGTGAATATCCTTGCTCCAGCTACGCCATTGGTCTGCAAAAATCCTCTCCAGTTTTTTATCCTCGTAGGCAATCGCCGCCGGGTACCAAATCAGAAAAAACACCATGACTATGGCCCACAAATATAGATTCGCTGCGGCCAGCGCAAAACCTGTCAGGATCAGGATATTACCAAGGTAAAGCGGGTGACGCACCAGCGCGTAAGGGCCACGCGTCGCCAGTTGCCGGTTCTTGAAAATAAATCCTGCTGCATAGACCCGGAACACCTGGCCGAGTAATGCGAGCGCCAGGCCTGCCGCAACCTGACCCCTGTCCGGACGCGTAAAATGGGCACAGGCAGCCACCAGCAGCAAACCGATTCCCTGGCGCAACATTTCATTAAAGCGGATACGGTCGCACCAGCCCGGCAAGCCACTACGTTTTCCCATACGTGCGCTTCGATCGGGAACCATGAACTACTCCGCTGATGAAACTTTAATTTTACTGTTTTTCCACGCTGGCGCCACTGAACAGACGAAACTGGAACAATTGTGTGGTACCCAATAACTGTGGGTTTGAGAGAAAATGGAAGGGGTCGG
>CAZAWX010000214.1:0-6950 GCA_964488985.1 uncultured Ectothiorhodospiraceae bacterium | reverse complement strand
CGCATAGCTTGAGCGCAGATGGCGTATGATAGGCAAGTTATGGCTGACCGCCGGTATTTTTCGCCAGAGTTGTAATTGATGAGCGTTCCCAATTCCGAAAAAATTCTCAAACTTTTAGGTGCCAGTAAGGCGCCGCTGAATTTGCAGGCCCTGGCCGCTGCCTGTGGTGTCGAACCGGGGAGTCAGCGCAAACAACTGGCGCGGTTATTACGTTCGATGGCCCGCAAAGGGGCGATTGTTCGCAACCGCGGGGGCGCCTATGGCCTCACCGGGCGCATGGATCTGGTTCGTGGGCGGGTGATTGGCCACCGGGATGGCTATGGATTTATGGCGCCTGAGGCAGGCGGGGATGATTTATTTTTATCACCACGGCAAATGCGCACTTTGATGCATGGCGACCGGGTGGTCATGCGGATTGTCGGTTTTGATCACCGGGGCCGCCCTGAAGGGGCGTTGGTGGAAATTCTGGAACGTAATACCACGCAATTGGTTGGGCGTCTGGTGCGTGATGCCGGGGTTAATTCCGTGGTGCCGGAAGATGCCCGATTGCGCAATGATGTATTGCTGGCTGATTCTGCCACCGGGGGTGCCAACCCGGGTGACATGGTGCTGGTAAAAATTCTTGAGTACCCGGATAAGCGCCATCAGATGGTCGGCAAGGTGATGAAAGTCCTGGGAGCGCAAATGGCCCCGGGTATGGAAATTGAAGTGGCCATCCATAACCATAACCTGCCCTCGGTATTTCCTGAGGCGGCCTTGGTTGAGGCGGCAGCCTGTGGCGACCGGGTCAAGGCACCGGCCCGGCGTGGCCGGGTGGATCTTCGCCAATTGTCGCTGGTGACGATCGATGGCGAGGACGCCCGGGATTTTGATGATGCGGTGTATTGCCAGGCGACGCCGTCGGGGTGGAAGCTCTGGGTGGCGATTGCCGATGTGGCCGCTTATGTGAAACCCGGCCAGGCGCTTGATGAACAAGCACAGTTACGGGGTAACTCTGTTTACTTTCCCGACCGGGTGATTCCGATGTTGCCCGAAGCGCTGTCGAACGGTCTGTGTTCTCTGCGCCCGGACGAGGATCGGCTGTGCATGGTGTGCGAGATGTTGGTGAGTAAACAGGGCGAGGTGCGCCGGTCGAAATTTTATGAAGCGGTGATGCGTTCCAAAGCCCGCCTGACCTATACGCAGATGGCGGCCATCGTTGAGGATCGTGATCTCGCAACGCGTAAAGAACACCAGCCGTTGACGCCGCATCTTGATGAACTGCACAGGCTCTATAAAGCCCTGTTCAAGGCCCGCAGCAAACGCGGCGCATTGGAAATTAACAGTCGCGAGACGCGCATCAGTCTTGATGCTGATGCCAAGGTGTCTTCGATAGATGCCATCGAGCGCAACGACGCGCACCGCTTGATCGAGGAATGTATGGTCGCGGCCAACGGCGCCGCAGCGCGTTTCGTCCTGCGGCATAAACTGCCGTGCCTGTTTCGTATTCACGATGGTGCCAAGGCCGATGGCCTGGAGGCGCTGCGTTTGTTCCTGGCGGGATTGAAACTGACCCTGGCAGGGGGTGATAAACCCACCCCTAAACAGTACCGGAACCTGCTGACCCGTACGGCTTCGCGCCCGGATGCGCCAGTGATTCAGACCATGGTGCTGCGTTCGCTGTCCCAGGCGGTGTACAGCCCACGCAACATTGGCCATTTTGGCTTGGCGCTGGAGCATTATGCGCATTTTACGTCGCCCATCCGCCGCTATGCGGATCTGGTCCTGCACCGCTGTATCAAACAACTGCACAAAGGCGCCCGGCGGGCACCATACCCCTATGATTATGATCGCCTGGTTGTGCTCGGTGAACATCTGTCAGTGACGGAAAGGCGTGCTGATGATGCCACCCGTGAGGTGATTAGTTGGCTCAAATGTGAATACATGCGCGACAAGTTGGGCGGGGTCTATCCCGGGACAGTCACCGGAGTCAGTGCGTTTGGCATTTTTGTGCAACTCGATGATTTGCGGGTCGAGGGACTGGTCCATGTCAGCATGCTCGGCAACGATTACTTTCATTTTGATCCGAGCCTCCAGGTGTTGCAGGGCGAATCCAGTGGCCGGGTATTCCGCTATGGCGATGCGCTTAAAGTCCGGGTTACCCGGGTCAAACTCGAGGAGCGTAAAATAGACTTCGAGATTGTCGGCGCCGAACCACGCCGGATACGAACCAGATCCCGCCGCACAGGTGGGCGGCGCAAAAACAAATGACCGCGGAGGAAACGGATCTTGTCTATGGCCAGCACGCGGTTGATGTCCTACTCGACCAGGGGGCAGAGCGAATCGTTGAAATCTGGCTACAACAGGGCCGTGAGACGAAGCTTGCAAAACGTCTGCAAAAACGCTTCGCCAACGGCGCGGTGCCGCTGCACCTGCTTTCCCGGCTAGCACTTGATGGGCAATTCTCAGGTGCACGCCATCAAGGCGTGGTGGTGCGGGTGCGGCCAGGGGCAAAGCAGAGTTTCAAAGCGCTGCTCGCGGGACTGAATGAAAACAGCCTGCTGGTGATCCTGGATGGTGTTGAGGATCCGCATAACCTGGGTGCAGTGCTGCGCAGTGCCGATGCTGCCGGGGCCGATGCCGTCATTATTCCCCGCAGCCGTGGTGTCGGTTTGACCGCAGTGGTGCGAAAAGTGGCCAGTGGCGCGGCCGAAAGTGTGCCACTGGTTGAGGTTGCAAATCTGGCCCGGGCCATGGCGGAGCTGGCTGCTGCCGGGGTTTGCCTGATGGGGGCGGATCATCGCGCCGGGGTGTCATTGTTCGAGGCGCAGTGGCGAGGTGCGGTGGCGCTGGTGTTTGGTGCTGAAGGTGCCGGATTGAGACGGCTTACCCTGGAACAGTGTACGCAAACGGTAGCGTTGCCAATGCGTGGACAGGTTCAAAGCCTGAATGTGTCAGTTGCGGCTGGTATTTGCCTGTTCGAAGTGCTGCGGCGGCGTCTTGGCGATTGAATCGGTCGCCTGCCTGGCGTAGAATCGCGCGCCTTCCGGACAATGTCCGGAAATAACATAACTCCTTGCCTCTTTCGAACTTCGCAGTCCGGAGAGGCTCTTTGCAGATCCGTAGGGAGCAAATTTTGAAACACTACGAAGTCGTGTTTCTGGTCCACCCTGACCAGAGTGAACAGGTTCCGGCCATGGTCGAGCGTTACCGGGCCATGATCGAAGGCGCAGAAGGAAAAATCCACCGCCTGGAAGACTGGGGCCGCCGCCAACTCGCCTATCCAATCAACAAAATTCATAAAGCCCATTATGTGCTGATGAATATTGAGATTGGCGCCGCAACCCTCGCCGAATTGAACAGCGCATTCCGCTTCAACGACGCCGTTATTCGAAACCTTATCTTCACCCGTAAAAAGGCCGTTACCGAACCCTCGCCTCTGGTCAAATCCCGGGAAGAGGAAAACGAACGCCGTCGGGAACGCACCAGTGACAATAGCGATTCAAAATCCGATGAGGGTGCTAGTGCCAGTGCCGATAAAACAGACAATGCCGGGCAGAATGAAGATACTGCCGCAGCCACAAGCACCCAGGCCGACACGGCCGCAGATGATGACGGCGAAGGCAAGACCGTCGTTAACGCCGGTTAGGGCGTCGTACCAGGAGACAAGATTATGTCAAGATTTTTTCGTCGCCGGCGTTACTGCCGGTTTACCGTTGAAGGTGTTGAGGAGATTGATTACAAGGATCTCAATACACTCAAAGCGTATGTCACCGAAACAGGCAAAATTGTGCCGAGCCGGATTACCGGAACCAAAGCCCGCTATCAGCGGCAGTTATCGCGAGCGGTAAAACGGGCCCGTTTCCTGGCGCTGTTGCCTTATAGCGACGCACACGAGTCCTGAGGCGCTCCAAGCCGAAAATTTACCGCACTGGCCAGCATCGTACTGTGGCCGGCGGCAGATGAGAATGAAGGTGGAAAGCACATTCATGCGCAGGTTGCTGTCAGCCATTATGCGCGGCCGGGTAACGGCAATGACAGCCTCGGCAGTATGCGCGGCGCTGTCGTTGCTGATGCCGCCATTGAGCTATGTCAGTGGCGCTATTATCGGCCTTGCAACCCTCAAACATGGACCCAGGGAGGGTGCCGTGGTGGTGGCGGGTTCGTTGCTCCTGGCTGGGTTTTTCTCCTGGGTCATGATTGGCAACTTTGCCCCGAGCGGTGCTTTTCTATTAATGAGCTGGTTGCCGGCATGGGTTCTGGCCTGGTTGCTGGGGCGTTGGCAGCAACAGGGCCTGGTCTTTATCGGTGCTGCGGTCATGGGCATGATTGCGGTGCTGGCGATACATGTGATGATTGCCGATCCGGCACTGTGGTGGCTGTCGATGATGCGGATACTGTTAGAACCGGCGTTGAGTCAAGGTGCGCCGAACCCATCGCAGCTTAATTTGCTTTTGAGTCAATGGGCGCCTTTGATGACCCAGTATTTTGGTGCCGCCACAGCCAGCGGCATCCTGCTGACGACATTGTTGGCACGCTACTGGCATTCCATTTTGGATAACCCGGGTGGATTTGGCCGCGAATTCAGGGCAGTTCGTGTGGGTCGTGGTGTTTTGGCCTTCACCGTGGTCGTCGTGCTCACGGCATTATTTACACGTGATACGGTGGGCCCTGCATTGGCTGATATGGCCGGGCCGGTGGCGGCGATGCTGGTCTTTTTGGGCTTGGCTGTGAGTCATAGTCTTATCAAGCTGCGTAAGCTTGGACGTGTCTGGCTGGTGACAATTTACGTGTTGTTGCTGGTACCGCCGCATTTGGCTGTAACAGGGTTGTCCATGCTGGGGTTGTTGGATGGCTGGATTGATTTTCGTTCAAGGGTGAAGACTGCTTCCTGACAAGGGGGGATGAGTCGATCCCGTTTGAGGGCCATGCTGTGTGCTGCGGCATGACCGTGAATTTGTAACTGAGGATACGAATATGCAGGTGATACTTCTGGAAAAGGTGCAGAACCTGGGCGAACTGGGTGATACCGTTAACGTTAAGTCCGGCTACGCCCGGAATTTTCTAATCCCGAGCGGTCATGCCATCATGGCCAATAAACAAAACCAGGCCGAATTTGAGGCCCGCCGTGCCGAACTCGAACGCCAGCAGGCTGACATCGTTGCTCGCGCTAAAGCCCGTGCCAAAAATTTGGATGCGGTCAGCATCACGATTGCGCGCAAGGCGGGTGATGAGGGCAGGTTGTTCGGCTCAGTGGGCACCATTGATGTGGTCGATGCGCTGGTTGCGGCTGGCCATCAGGTTGAGCGTTCCGAGGTCAGCGTGCCGCAGAGCATTCGCCAGACTGGTGAGTACAGTATCGATGTGCACTTGCATGCCGATGTCCTCGTTACTGTACAGGTGAATGTGGTCGCGGAAGCCTGAATCCCGGTGGGGGAACATTTTCTTCTGTAGATGACAAGGGCCCTGTTGTATCCTTGAGTGCAATCACCCCTGAAATCACCGTAGCTGAGTTTCCCTGAACATGCCCGAACCCGCAGTACCTGACCGTCGTGCCAGCGCCGCCTCGGCGCTGAAAATGCCGCCACATCATGTTGAGGCGGAGCAGTCCGTGCTCGGTGGCTTGATGCTGGTTGGTGATGCCTGGGACAGGATCGCCGATATTCTCAATGAAGTCGATTTTTATCGCCGTGATCATCGTCTGATTTTCGCCGCGCTGCATGCGCTGGTGGAACAAAGCAGGCCTCTTGATGTGGTGACGGTGTCTGAATATCTCGATGCCCATGACCAGATCGACGAAGCCGGCGGCCTGGGTTACCTTGGCGAACTGGTCCACAACACTCCCGGCGCGGCCAATATCCGCACCTACGCAGATATCGTCCGCGAACGGTCCGTTATCCGCCAACTGATCAGTGCCGGAAATGATATCGCTGAGAGCGGTTTCAATACCCATGGCCGTGGGGTCAACGAGCTCATTGACGAGGCCGAGCGTAAAGTCTTTGCCATCACGGATCAGAGCGCCAGGGGCGGAGCAGGTTTTGTCCCGGTAAATCGGGTGCTGGTCAATGTCATGGAGCGTATCGAAAAGCTCTATGAAACCAAAGGGGCCTTGACCGGGGTTACCAGTGGCTTTGCCGATCTGGATCATAAAACCTCCGGTTTGCAGTCCTCGGATCTTATTATCGTGGCCGGACGCCCCTCCATGGGCAAGACAGCTTTCGCCATGAATTTGTGTGAAACCGCAGCGATTAAAGCCGGCCTCGGGGTCGCTATTTTCAGTATGGAAATGCCCGCTGAACAGCTGATCATGCGCATGCTTTCGTCCCTGGGGCGTATCGACCAGCAAAAAGTACGCAGCGGACGGCTCAACGACGATGATTGGCCCCGCATTACGTCCGCCATGGGCATGCTCAATGAAACCCAGCTCTATATCGACGACTCACCGGCGCTGACGCCGACTGAGTTAAGAGCCCGGTGCCGGCGGCTGACGCGTGAATGTAATCTCGGTCTGGTGGTGGTTGATTACCTGCAGTTGATGCAGGTCGCGGGTAGCAAGGAAAATCGCGCCACGGAAATTTCCGAAATTTCACGTTCCCTGAAAGCACTGGCCAAGGAATTGAATGTACCGGTGGTGGCCTTGTCACAGCTCAACCGTTCCCTGGAGCAGCGCCCTGACAAGCGCCCTGTGATGTCGGATCTGCGTGAGTCCGGCGCCATTGAGCAGGATGCCGATTTGATCCTGTTTATTTACCGCGATGAGGTTTATAACGAGGACAGTGCCGATAAAGGCAAGGCCGAGATCATTATCGGCAAACAACGTAACGGCCCCATCGGTAAAGTCACGCTGACGTTTCTCAATCAGTACACACGCTTTGAAAATTTCAGTCCGGATGATTATTCCGGAGGGTATTATCCCAGTTAGGAGCCGGCGCAGAATTTGAACTCGAGCGTAAGCCGTGGGGCCTTGGCGA
>CAZAWX010000213.1:0-6996 GCA_964488985.1 uncultured Ectothiorhodospiraceae bacterium | reverse complement strand
GCGCGCAAAAATAACTTGTAGGCCGGGTTTTCACTCTCATTCTGATAGTCATAACCAAGCTCATCAAGGAACTGCTGTAACGCCTCTGTATCGGCCTCCGGTACCTGTAATCCGACCAACACCCGGCCATAATCTGAACCGTGATTGCGGTAATGGAACAGGCTGATATTCCAGTGTCGGCCCATACGCGTCAGAAAATCCAGCAACGCCCCAGGCCGTTCCGGGAAATTAAACCGGTACAGACATTCATCGGGCGCCCCCTGGGCACGCCCGCCGACCATGTAGCGAACATGGATCTTCGCCATCTCATCGTCACTCATGTCAAACACGGGGTATTCCTGGGCTTCAAGCAAATCGATGATTTCCTGTTTTTCCTGGCGGCCTTTTAGCAGTTCGACACCGACAAAAATATGTGCCCGCTGGGCATCTGCATAACGGTAATTAAATTCAGTCACACTGCGATTGCCGATGAGTGCGCAAAAATCCCGGAAGGCACCGACCCGCTCTGGGATTGTGACCGCCAGCAACGCTTCACTCTGCTCGCCGATACTGGCCCGTTCGGCAATATGACGAAGGCGATCAAAATTCACATTCGCGCCACTGTCCACTGCCACAAGCGTGGAATTTTGCAGACCCTCGCGCTCTACATAGCGCTTCAAACCTGCCACCGCCAAGGCACCTGCCGGCTCTGAAATAGAACGAGTATCCTCGTAAATATCTTTAATCGCCGCACAGATCTCATCGGTACTGACCAGGATGACCTCGTCCACAAATTGCTGCGCCAACCTGAAGGTTTCCTTGCCCACCTTTTTCACGGCAACACCATCGGCAAAGATCCCCACACTTTCCAGCTCCACCCGCCGCCCCGCAGCCAGCGAATGGTGCATACTCGCAGCTTCCTCAGGTTCAACACCGATGATGCGGATCTGCGGCCATAACGCCTTAACATAGACCGAAATGCCCGCGATAAGGCCACCACCACCCACCGGCACAAAAATCGCGTCAAGTTCAGAACCCAACTGGCGAATTATTTCCATCGCCACCGTGCCCTGTCCGGCAATAACATCTGGGTCATCGAAGGGGTGCACCATGACCCGGTTCTGCTGCTCGGCGATCTCGAGTGAGCGGTTCTTGGCGTCGTCATAGGAGCCACCATACAATTCGACCTTCGCACCAAGTTCCCGTACCGCCTCGACTTTGATTGCCGGGGCAGTGGCCGGCATGACGATAACCGCATCTACGCCGAGTTTACGTGCCGCCAACGCCACACCCTGGGCGTGATTGCCCGCAGATGACGCCACCACACCACGCCCACGCTCCTCATCGCTGAGTCCGGAAATCTTGTTGTAGGCACCGCGCAACTTGAAGGAAAAAACCGCCTGCAAATCTTCACGCTTCAACATGATCTGATTACCAATCCGTCGCGACAGTCGCGACATTGGATCCAGTCTGGCCTCACGCGCCACATCGTAGACACGGGCACGGAGGATTCTTTCTACATAGTCTCTCGACATGAACTGCCCCGGACAAAAAACACCGAGTGTATCCAGCTGGCTGGCCCTACGCCACCGAATGTTGAGTCGTTGCACAAAAATGGACGCGAGTCCCTCCACCCACCTCATGTATGATGAGCACAGTCACAACCCCATTGGACGGAGATAGAGATGAACCAGGAGGAAATGAAGCGCGCTGCGGCCCGGGCTGCCCTGGAGTACATTCAGGCTGGAGATATCGTCGGTGTCGGCACAGGCAGCACCGCCAATTATTTTATCGATGCCCTGGCCGAAATCAAAAACCGCATCGAAGCCACCGTTGCCAGTTCCACGGCCAGTGCCGAAAGACTGAGCCGATATGGAATTGAAGTTCTGGATCTCAATAACGTCGATGAAGTCCATGTTTACGTCGATGGCGCTGATGAAGCCACGCACAATAAATACCTCACCAAAGGTGGTGGCGGCGCCCTGACCCGGGAGAAAATTGTTGCCGCAGTGGCTGCAAAATTCGTCTGTATCGCCGACGAATCAAAGCTTGTTGACAGACTCGGCAGATTTCCATTACCTGTGGAAGTCATCCCAATGGCCCGCAGCTATGTCGCACGAAAACTGGTTGGCCTCGGCGGTCAGCCGCAATACCGGGCCGGCTTCACAACAGACAACGGCAACGTCATCTTAGATGTCCATAATTTGCACATCACCGATCCAGTGACGCTGGAAACTGCAATCAACCAGCTAAGCGGTGTGGTTAGCAACGGTCTGTTTGCCTGCCGTGGTGCAGACGTTTTGTTATTGGGAAAATCGACCGGTGTTGAGGTGCTGTAGGCGAGGATTTAGATCGCTTCCACAAACCCGGCCTGGCACAACCTTTCAAGCAAATTCTGCACCAGGGCAGGTTCCAGTTGCAGTGCTGCAACAAGCGTTTGTACGGCAAATAATTCCTGCTCAAGGATCCAGTTCAGTGGCTGCAAATCTGCCTCGGACAACGTCAGTGCGCGTCCTTCACCATCGTGCAATTGCACGCCGGCTGGATTGGCGTCCAGGCGCTGGCCCGTTTGCCGGACCCTGAACCAAGACGGGAGTTGACGCTCGGGCAGACGCATGTTGACGGGTGTGCTTCGCAGCACCCGTTGTCGCTGCCAAGCGGCGACCTGCTCGACCACGGACGCGTCGGTCAATTGTTCATGCAGGCGATCGGCCAGGTTGCGTAACTGTATCCGCAGGGCTCTGGTCTGATCGAAGTGCGCCAGTTCCTGGCGAAAACAGACATCGTCACCCAGGGATTCGATCAGTGCATGCATGAAATCAACCCCCAGTGCCCGGTTGACACCAAAGCTCAAGTGCAGACTTGCCGCGCTGCCCGCCAGAGCGTCATGGTACTGCCCGCGGGGCAGATACAGCATATCGCCGGCGCTGAGTTCAAGTTTTTCCAGCACCGCTCCCTTGGCCCGGGCGTGGTGTTGCAGATCGAAGTGCGAATAATGGTGCCCCGGGTGAGCACTCGGCTGCTGTGCACGACCGCTATACAGATTCCAATGCTTGATACCGGCAATCTGCAGGACATAAACATCGGTGGTATCAAAATGACTGGGGAAGCCTTGGTGGGCCTGCCAGGAACAATACACATTACACGCGATGCTGGCACCGAGCACAGACTCCAGATGGCGGGTCAAGGCTGCCAACACAGGGGTTAACACCTCCACCCGATCCAGCACCAGAGTCGCACCACGTTGCAGATACTCATTGACCCGCGCGGACACCGGAAGCATGGCCCGTTGCCCATCCCGGGTCGTACCCTGCTCGGAATAATTTTCCAACGCCACCTCGGCGCCATCCAGGACCAGTTTCAGGGACAATTCAGACCAGAGGCTGGATTGGTCCAGCAAGTGTTCCACATCAGACCAACTGAACAAATCACTGAAACGCCGCTCATCCCCGCGAAAATGCCGCGGCACCTGGCCTTCCACCTCGGTGAAAAACTGTGCTTTACTCAGTGGCCGGATCAGTTCCTGAAAAGTCAACTCATTGGCGTTCATCCACAGTGAACTCAATACACGACGACACTGCGTATGGACTCACCCGAGTGCATCAAATCAAAGGCCTGATTGATGTCCTCGAGGGCCAGGGTATGGGTGATCATAGGATCGATTTCTATTTTCCCATCCATGTACCACTCAACGATTTGCGGCACCTGGGTACGGCCTTTAGCACCACCAAAGGCCGTGCCACGCCAAACGCGCCCGGTCACCAACTGAAATGGCCGGGTTGAAATCTCCTGTCCTGCACCGGCGACACCGATGATGACACTTTCACCCCAACCCTTGTGGCAACATTCCAGCGCCTGGCGCATGGTGTTCACATTACCGATACATTCAAAAGAGTAATCCGCACCGCCACCGCTCAAATTCACCAGATAAGCCGTCAAATCGCCTTCGACTTCAGCCGGATTGACGAAATGGGTCATACCAAAATGTTCTGCCATGGCCCGACGTTGAGGATTTAAATCCACGCCAATAATCCGGTTCGCCCCGACCAGACGCAGTCCCTGCACCACATTCAAGCCTATACCCCCGAGGCCAAACACCACACAATTGCTGCCCGCTTCCACCTTGGCTGTATTGATAACGGCACCGATGCCGGTAGTGACGCCGCAACCGATATAACAAACTTTGTCGAAAGGTGCGTCTTCGCGGATTTTAGCCAAAGCAATTTCCGGCACCACGGTATGATTGGCAAATGTGGATGTGCCCATGTAGTGAAAAATGGGTTCGCCACCGATGCTGAAGCGCGAACTGCCGTCGGGCATCACCCCCTGGCCCTGGGTTTCACGGATTGCCTGGCACAGATTGGTTTTACCGCTGGTGCAATAGTCACACTGACGGCACTCAGGAGTGTACAAAGGAATGACATGATCTCCCGCTTTCAAACTGCTCACACCGGCGCCGGTTTCAAGCACCACACCGGCCCCTTCGTGACCCAAAATAGCTGGAAACAATCCTTCCGGATCCTCTCCAGACAAAGTGAAGGCATCCGTGTGACACACCCCTGTTGCTTTAATCTCTACCAGCACCTCCCCCTCACGCGGCCCTTGTAAATCCACAGTTTCGATATTCAGGGGTTCTCCCGCACGATGTGCAACAGCGGCACGTGTTTTCATTTTTATACCTCCGGTCATTGATTTTGCCGATCTTTCGCCCGCACACTATAGTAAGACATTACACCGGGGCAACCAGTCCCGGTCATTGACATCGAGGAATGATCATGACGGCCCGTACCCTCAACCACCCGACGCTCCTGAGCACACTTTGTCCCAGCCTCACCGAAGGTGATTATTTACGCAAAGCCCTGATGGTTCTGGGCGCCAGTGCTTTGGTTACCCTGGCAGCTAAAATTCAGATCCCGTTCTACCCCGTACCCCTGACGTTGCAAACTTTCATAATCGCGGTGCTGGCCATGACCCTGGGTTGGCGTCTGGCCGGCTTAACTCTGGTGTTATACCTGGTACAAGGTGCGCTGGGATTGCCCGTGTTTGCCGGAACACCCGAAAAGGGCCTGGGTCTGGTCTACATGGCAGGACCCACAGGTGGTTATCTGTTTGGCTTTGTGCTCGCTGCCATGACCTGTGGCTGGCTTGCTGAACGCGGCTGGGATCGTAGCCACTTATTGACACTTGCGGCCATGTCCATTGGTCATTTATTGATTTTTATCCCCGGCCTGATCTGGCTGGGTTTGCTGCTGGGTTGGGATAAACCGATCCTCTCCTGGGGTCTATATCCATTTATTCCAGGCATGATTTTAAAAATCATTCTTGGCACTGTGGCGCTTCGTTCCGCCTGGGTGTTATCTGGGAAACGCCCGTCGCTGGATTTGAAATAATGCAGCAGCAGGTATCGCAGGAGCTTGACCCGGCATTGATCCCCCCCGGGTTCAACGATGTAGTGGCCGCCACCCATCGTATCGCCGACTATAGCCACCGGACACCGGTAATGACCTGCTCACAATTGGATGCGCGACTTGGCGCCAGTTTGTTTTTCAAGTGTGAGAACTTTCAAAAAACAGGCGCGTTCAAATTTCGCGGTGCCTGTAACACCATCATGAGTTTAGCTACGAGCGAAATTGCCCGCGGCGTCGCCACCCATTCCTCAGGCAATCACGCCGGAGCCCTGTGTTTCGCCGCTTCATTGCGCGGGGCAACGGCCACTGTGGTCATGCCCAGCAATTCCAATGAGGTTAAAAAGGCCGCCGTGCGCAATTATGGCGGCACCATCATCGAGTGCGAGCCTAACCAACAGGCCCGGGAATCAACAGTGGCGGAGCTTATACAAAAACAGCACTGTGTACCGGTGGTTCCCTACGACGATGGCCGGGTTATCGCTGGCCAGGGGACGGCCGCCTTGGAATTTCTCGAACAAACTCCGGATCTTGATTGCCTGATAACCCCGGTCGGCGGTGGCGGCTTACTTGCCGGCAGCACCATCAGTGCCAAGGCAATAAAACCACGACTTCAAGTATATGGCGCTGAACCTGCCGCTGCCGATGACAGCTACAGATCGTTGCATAAGGGTCAACGCTGCCCGCAGACACAGCCGCCACAAACAATTGCCGACGGTCTCCGAACCGATATAGGTGAACTCACATTCCCAATCATCCACGACGGCGTGACCGATATCCTCCTTGCCAGTGAAGACAGCATTATCGTAGCGATGCGGCTCATCTGGGAGCGTATGAAAATTCTTGTAGAACCCTCTTCCGCTGTCCCTCTGGCCGCATTGCTGGATAATCCCGCAGCTACCGCAGGCAAACGCGTAGGGATTATTTTATCCGGCGGTAACGTCGATCTGGATCACCTTCCCTGGTGAGTGGCTGAGCCAGCACTCGGGCAAACGTACTTTCCAGCATGTACAGCGCCTTACAAAATATTCTCTCGTCCCAGTCACGCAAACTCGGTGTGGTCTGCCTTTTTATGTTTAGCACCACGGTCCATGCACAATGGAGCACTGTCCTGGCTGTCGATGCCGACACCGGCGACAGTGTTAAACACACCAAAGCTCAGGTCATTGGTGACCGGGGTGGGCAACTGCAGATTTTTCTCTCTGCAGATAAACAACTCATTGCCGAATTTACGCTCGGTAAAGGTTTGCTCAGCCTCGATTCCAATACCTGCCCGACTTTGCAGGTCGACAAAACAGCACCAGAAAATTTTAATGAACCGCGACACCAATGCGAGATCAACGGTGCTCTGGCAAGGTTTATACTCTCCACAGACAAGCAGGGGAAACTGGTCTCAAAGACCTTTCTGGAATTGATGAACGGCTCTCGACTGCGAATCAGGTACCGCCTCCAGGGCGCCGGTTATGGACAGCAGGAATTCAGCCTGAAGGGATCGAAACAATCACTTCAAGCGACCCTGACCAAAGGTGTTGAGGTCGTTAAAGACTAAGGGCCAAGGGCTAAGGGCGCTCCGGCTCAGGCAATGTCTTACATTCGTTGAAAATCCGCCGCG
>CAZAWX010000212.1:0-7004 GCA_964488985.1 uncultured Ectothiorhodospiraceae bacterium | reverse complement strand
CTTCTCCCCTCTTACTGGCTACAGTGATCTGGATTTATGCGCACCTATTTAGCCGGGACTGGAATCATCCGCATGTATAGACAAATCCGTTGCCTGAGGTTCGACATGCAAGAGGTTGCAGAGCATCGCTATCTCGATTTTCTGGCTCAGGTTCTTCTCCCCGCCAGCCTGGGCTACAGCCAGGCAAATTCGCACCAACAACCCGGCCGTTTCCTCATCAGCAGTGACATTTTGTACTGCCGCCAGAGCCTTTGCGTGGCCCTCTTGAGGTATATCCAGAATCGCCTGGGTATATTGATTGAACAAATCGATTGCTTCGTGAGGATCAAAAATTTGTAGTTTTTCAAGGGTTTCGAGAATTTGATCAACCCGTACCCGCTGACTGAAGGAGACCTCCCCGCTGGTGCTGGCCATCAAGGCACATGCTGCCATGGCCGCATGCAGAAACGGTCTGTTCCGATTACGTTGGATTTCCGTTTGGTAATCTGTCAGCAGGCTTTGCAAAAATCCAGCCATTATCTTGTGCCTGGTTTGAATTTGGCCTATCGAAGCATAGACAATACTATAGACTCCGATGGGGAGGATTGGTGCCTTCGACCAGCGCCCTTAGTGTTCGGATCAGCAGCGCGGTGCACGACATTGCGAAGCCGTGCAGGCAGCGTGTAACTGAACCTTAAGCCGCTATAGGTAGTCGAATTAAATATCCGCCACAGGAGTTGTGATCAGCGGTAGAATCACCAAATTAATGAACATGGTTACTGAAACAGCAAAATTTAAACTCGGCCAGGTGGTTCGCCATCGCACCCATCCGTTCCGCGGCGTGGTGTTTGATGTCGATCCGGAATTCAGTAACAGTGAGGAATGGTGGTTGTCGATTCCAGAGGAACTGCGCCCGCCGAAAGAACAGCCGTACTACCACCTGCTGGCGGAAAATACCGATACGACCTATGTTGCCTACGTCTCTGAGCAAAATCTGCTTGACGATGGGGATGCAGGCCCGGTTCACCACCCACAGATTGGGACGTTATTTGGGGAACTGAAGGACGGGGTCTATCAGTTGCTCAACACTAATTTGCACTGACCCGGATGTCAGTCGTTGCCCCGTTCCTCATCACGTGCCTGTTTGACTGCATCGTTATAGGCGCCGATTACGCTGCTTTGATAGACCACCCCCAGCAGTTGTCCGGATTCGTTTACGACCGGCAGGCTGATACCGACGAAATAGCGCAAGGTCTGCATGGCATCGTCCAGATTATCAGTCGCATTCAGAATTATGGCGGGTGTACAGGTGAGTTCGGTAAGCGGTTCATGACCACGGCCACTTTGAATCGCTGCTAAAATGTGAATTAACGAAATTTGCCCATGCAACTGCTCCTGTTCATCAACAATTAACAGTTCTGAGACCTGCAGTTGCAGTAGTATTTCCTTCGCTTCATCAATATTGTGCAGTGGTGTGATAGTGCTGTAATCGGGAGAAACCAATTCTCCAACGGTACGCTGCCTAAGAATTCGAATTTCCCGGCCAGTGCGTACATCGACTCCTCGGCGCAGCAATTTAAGATTGAACCAGGAGTAGGGAAAGATTCGCCCGGTGATCAGGCTTGCCATCACCACGGCAATCATCACGGCAGTGGTTAAGGCATAAGAGGCTGTCAGTTCGAAGACAATGAGGATCGTAGTGATGGGGGCGCCGATGACGATGCTGATGACCGCGCCCATGCCGGCAATCGCATAGATATGTGTGGAGGAAACAAGATGAGGATCCACAAGGGTGAGTCCCTGACCGATGGCACTGCCAAGTACGGCGCCAAGAAACAAGGCAGGACCAAATACCCCGCCTGGCATGCCGAATCCCAGGCAAACGCAAGAAACAATGAGTTTGGCGAGCAGCAACATAATAAGGAAACTGAAGGCCTGAGATTGTGTGATCGCGTCGTGAGTTGCCCCTTCGCCAAGGCCGATAACCTGCGGAAACTGCAAAACCACCACGCCGAGCACCAAGCCGGCCAGTGCGGGTCGCGCCCAGGGTGCCAACGGTAAACGCCGGGCCACTCGGGTGGATAATTCAAGGCCGCGGATGAACGTAATCGCAAGCAATCCCCCCACAACACCGACTAACGCGAAGAGTGGGTATTCATAGGTTTGGCCGATGTGTTCCGTGGCAAGATTGGCCATCATGAAGTTGGTGTTATGCACTCTTGCTACGACGGTGCCGGTGACCGAAGCAATGGTGATGGCAACAAAGCCCCGGCGCGCAAATGCGTCCAGCATCACTTCATGAGCAAACAGGACCCCGGCCAGGGGCGCGCTGAAGGAGGCAGAGATGGCGGCAGCGACACCACAACCTATAAGTGTCAGTCGTTCGGCACGAATCAGTTTGAAATACCGTGAAATCCAGGCAGCCAGAGTCGCGCCCAGATGCACCGATGGGCCATAGCGACCCAGTGATGCCCCTGATCCAATAGATAGGCCAGTGACCAGAGCGGTGGCCAGGCCCGCACCTAACGGCACATTTCCTTCGTCCTCACGCACCGCCTGCATGGCATCGGATGGATCCAGGCAGGTCTGGCCTGGCACTAACCAGCGCACCGCGAGGCCTACAGCGAGTCCACCGAGAACGGGTGCCAGTATTACCTGCCATACCGGCAATGTCTCGATGGCCAGGTAATCGTGGGGATCGGTACTGCCGTAAAAACCCAGATGCACCCAGGTAATGAGTTGCGTCAGGCCGAGGGCTGCATAGGCACAGACCACGCCAGTCACCAGCGCCAGCACGACCAGGACCAAGGAGTGCGTTAGCGGGGATGTTGCATAACGGAAGTCTGTTTTTCCCGGCATGGTGTTCCTGAGATTGAATCTTAAAGTCGTTAATCTACCGGAATGAAACACGCTTTGCTCAATGGCAGGACATTACGCGGCAAATTCATTCTAGTGTGGTTAAACTTGGTGGAGTCATAAACCTTTGAGGATTTTAAAAGATGGCCAATGCTGAGTATGCCTATGTCAATGGTGAAATTGTCCCTTTCGCGGATGCCAAAGTTCATATTTCCAGTGTCGGGTTCAAGTTCGGTGCAGGTGTCTTTGAAGGGTTACGAGGTTATTGGAACCCGCAGCGCGAACAGATGTATCTGTTTCGCATGGCAGAGCATATGCGACGCATCGAGTTCTCCCAGACGTTTATGCGTTTTGAGGAGGTCATCTCCGGTGCCACGGTAGAGGAAAAAACCCTGGCCCTGCTGCGCGCTAATGCATTGCATGAGACGGTACACATCATGACCACCTGTTTTGTCAGTGGTTTTGGTGCGCCTACAGCAACCGGGCCCATCGATCTCGCTATTGTCACCGCGCCAAAGATCGGCTCTGGTCTTGCCGAAACCGGGGCCAACGTTCAAGTCAGCTCCTGGCAACGATTACCGGATAACGTTATGCCGGTGCGGGTCAAGTGCAACGCCAATTATCAAAATGGACGCCTGGCTGCCATGCAGTCCCATGTTGATGGCTATGATACGGCGTTGTTTCTAAATACCCGGGGTAAAGTTGCGGAAGGCCACGGCATGTGTTTTTTCATGTTCCGCGATGGCTGCGCGATTACACCAACATTGACCAGCGACATCCTGGAGAGCATTACCCGGGCAACAGTCATTGAACTGTTACGCGAAGATATGGGGATCGAGGTTATTGAACGCGAGGTCGACCGCAGCGAACTGGCGTTGGCGGATGAAGCTTTTTTCTGTGGTACGGCCTGGGAAGTTACGCCGGTTGTCAGTATTGACAGAATGTCCATAGGCGGTGGTTTTCCAGGTCCGCTGGTGCAGGCTTTACGCAAGCGTTACCTGGATGTGGCACTGGGAACAGTTGATGACTACCCGCATTGGCGTACCGCAGTGTACTAGAGCAGCTAACGGGCATAAGCCTCCAAGGTCTCTGGCACCCCACATATCCACACAGATACCAATGACGGTCACTCCGTGGCGTTCGCGTAAACGTGCTGCAGCGAGTGTGCAGTCTGCCAGGGGGCTTTCAGCATGGATCCGTAATTCAGCAAGTGCGGGTCGATCGTTTCATTGGGACCTATACGTCAGTATGGCCAGTCGCCACAACTGTCCTTAATCTGCATCAGGTTATGCAGGCATGCCAATTTATACCGATACGCTCTATTGATCGAGTCAGCCCGACTCAGCCCGACTCAGCTATTGGCATCCACCAGTACATCAAGCAGCCAGGGTTGGCCCGAGTCCAGGGCGGCAGCAAGTGCCGGGCCGAGTTCCGCAGCCGTGCTTATGCGCTGCGCTTCGACGCCGAAACCTTTAGCGACACTGATGAAGTCGACCTGCGGCTCACCCAGCGCCATATGTGGGTAGCCGCGTTCGGTATCGATGCCAGCATCTTTGCGGAACCTGTTCATGTTGATCTTCAAAATCCGGTAACAACCGTTATTGAGAATGACCCAGACCACCGGGATTTGGTGGTGCGCAGCGGTCCATAGTGACTGGATGGTGTACAGGGAAGATCCGTCGCCGGACAGGCACATGACGGGCCGGTCCGGATAGGCCAGTTTCAGACCGATGGCACTGGGCAGGCCCTGACCAATGCCGCCGCCGCGGGAAGTGAAATACTGATCATCGTTGCGAAAATCAAAACTGCAAAGGGCGGTGGCCCCGGCAGTGATGGCTTCGCCAGCGATACAGATATTTTCTGGCACAGCCTTTGCCAGTTCATCCATAAGCCGGGCCGGCGTCATGCGACCGCTGTCGGTCTGCAGGGCAGCGCGTTCGGCGTGGGCATTGAGTTCGATGCGTTTTTCCGCAGCCAGGGCTTGCAGTCTGTCTTGCGCCAGCTGTTGGTGCTGGTCAGACCAGTCACGTTTTAACCCGGATACAAGCGCTTCAAGGGTGGCCTTGATCGGTGCTACGATGCCGCAGTCGACGCGGTAATTTCGCCCTACCATGGCAGGGGCTGAATCCACATGGATAAGGTGCATCTGCTCTGGAAAAGGCGAACTGTCTGCAAACCAGACTTCCTCGAAAAACTCGCCCCCAACCAGCAGCACCACATCAGCCTCGCCGAGACGTTCGCGGATCATGGCCTGATCCTGGGGCATGCGGCCGCGAAAACAGTCGTGCAGATTTGGCATGCATAAACGCGACGGCAAAATTTCAAGATGCACTGCCGCGCCCAATAACTCTGCCAGTGCCTGGAGTGATTTGCCGGCATGTTCACTGGCCACCCCATCACCGGCGATGATCACCGGCTGGCGCGCAGCGGCGAGCCATTCAACCGCCTGGGCAATACCTGCGAGATCAGCGCTGCCAGCAGTGTAGAGTTTCGACGGCGCCATCATCGGCGTGGTTCCCCGGGCTACCAGCACATTCATCGGCAGGGCGACAAACACCGGACCCTTGGGGGCTTGCTGGGTGATTTTGAAAGCCCGGTGCAGGATCAACGGTAACTCATCGGCACTGGCTGCTTCGACACTCCATTTTACCAAAGGCTCGGCCATGGCAACTAAATCATGGCCGAGCAAAGGTTCGCGCAGGCGCATGCGCGTGTCCTGCTGTCCGGCGGTGATCAGCAACGGGGTACGTCCCTCCCAGGAGTCGTAAACTGAACCAAGACCATTACCCAGTCCGGGCCCGACATGCAGGTTGACGACGCCGGTGTGGCCAGTGGCGGTGGCATAGGCATCCGCCATGGTCACAGCAACTGCTTCATGCAGGGCGAGGATGTAGCTGATTTGCGGGCAATCCATGAGCCCGTCCAGCAGTGGCAACTCGGTGGTTCCAGGGTTGCCGAAGACGTGATCTACGCCGTGGGCAAGCATGGATTCGATGAGCAGTTGCGTTCCTGTTTGGCTATTTCGCATAACGATTTACTATGGTTGTGAGAACAAAGAGTCAGGCAGAATTCGACACACACATTACCATCATTTAGCGGACCCAGATGGGTCGGGAGCACATCATGTTGCAATACGATTTCAGTGGCCAGTGCCTGGTCGTAACAGGCGGGGGCGGACATATAGGCGGCGAATGTGCGCGCTTTATCCTGGCCGGTGGCGGCCATGTCCATCTGGTGGACCGTGACACCCGGGCACTGGCCCAGGCAGCCGAGCGCTTGAGTGGTCTGGCGGGGCAATTAACCTGCCACTGCAGTGCCCTTGACAGTGCCGCAGCCTGTGCGCTGGCCTTGCAATCTGCGGATCAGCCGGTAATTGGCCTGGCGCATCTGGCGGGCTTGTTCGAAGCAGATCCCTTGCGCAGTGCCGAGGACGGGGTATGGGATCGGGCTATTGAAGTGAATCTGCGCAGTGCTTATCGGATGGCTACTGCGTTTGCCGAAAGCCCACCCGCTGCGTTGCCCCGTTATCTGGTTTTCACCAGTTCCCTGGCGGCGGAGGCGGGTGGGCCGATGCATGTGGCCTATGCCTGTGCCAAGGCGGGCTTGCAGGGATTGGTGCGCTCTTTGGCCCGGCGTCTGGCTCCGGATTGTATCGTTAATGCGGTGGCGCCGGGGATCATTGAATCGCCGATGGCTGCGGACTTGATTGCGAAAATTGGCAATAAAGGCTGTCGGGACAGTTGCCTGCGCCGCTATGGGCGCGCTGATGAGATTGCCCGGGTGGTGTGTTTTTTACTGGGCGATGGGGCAAGTTACATGACGGGGCAGGTGTTATGTGTGGACGGGGGATCGGTGTTGAAATGAAGCGCTTCACCAGGGGAGGCGGCCACTACAGTACCAGACACGCCGTGAACCCTTCCATGGGGGCTCGGTCGCAGCATCCATGCTGCTCACGGTCTTGTACTGTAATGGCCGCCCCCCCTGGTGAAGCTCTGCCGGGAGACACCAGGGAAACGGGCGAAGGGGTATGTGAAGGACAGGGCTTTGGCGGCTTGGTCGTAGTTGGGGCTGAAATGAAGCGCTTCACCAGGGGAGGCGGCCACTACAGTACCAGACACGCCGTGAACCCTTCCATGGGGGCTCGGTCGCAGCATCCATGCTGCTCACGG
>CAZAWX010000211.1:3297-7020 GCA_964488985.1 uncultured Ectothiorhodospiraceae bacterium | reverse complement strand
TTCAGCAATGGCTCGCCTCGTAACAGTCGATTCAGATTATCGGCAATCACTTTTATCCGTCGTGCCCAGAGTTGATCCGTCCAACACGAGGCATGGGGCGTCATGATAACATTGTCGAGGGCCTCAAAAGGGAACCGGGAAGGGCTCAGTGTTTCCCCGGAATGTTGTGGGTAGCGATACCAGACATCAATCGCCGCACCGGCGATAGTGCGGTTTTTACAGGCCTCATACAAAGCGAGTTCATCCACCACTCCAGCCCGGGCGACATTGATAAAAAACCCACTTGATTTCATCCCGGCAAACGCCTCGGCAGCGAACACATTGCGGGTCGAGTCCGTCAAGGGACAAGCCAGCACTACGAAATCGGCTACCGCCAGCAATTGCGGCAACGATGTCATCCCCATGGCCTTGGACAGGTGTTCCTCAGCGTTCAACTTCTGCGGTGAACGCGTCACACAGAGTGTGTTCATGCCAAACGCGGCCGCCAGACGGGCCACCTCACGACCGATATGGCCATAACCGACCAAGCCCAGAGTCTTGCCACGCAGTTCGCCATGCATGCGCCCGGAATGCATCAAACTCGATGACCAGTCCCCCTGGCGCAATTCCCGATCCATGCCGCCAAGATCCAGCGCCAGACTCAGCATGACCCCCAATACATATTCGCCGATGGCGATTTCATGCTCAAAGACATTACACACAGCGCAGTCCGCTGGTAACGAAGCGGTTGAAATGAAGTCATAACCGGCGCCGGGCAGTTGCAATAATTTTAAATTCGGCGCCGCCGGTAACTGCGCCGGGACCCGCATCGAAACCATGGCATCTGTGTCAGCAAGTTGCCGGGCAAGATCAGAATCCGGGTGCAGGTCGCGCCTTTTGCTGACTTGCCACTCGGGCAGCAGATAGTCAAAGAGTTGGTCCCGCTCCGCAGAAGCATAGGGATAGACATAGAGCAATTTCATGGCGTCAAGTCTAACCTGTAATCTTTAATTTGTCGGGGCGCGGGTCCTGTCAGTCAGGCTTGGCCGTGTGGGCCTGAATCGTAGGCTCAACGAGATTTGAATCTGAGTTCGAACCCCGCAACCGCACCACCACCAGGCGAATGACCACATAGAACAACGGTGTCAGCAATAAACCCAGTACCGTCACACCGAGCATGCCGGCAAAGACCGCGGTGCCCAATGCCTGGCGCAATTCGGCGCCGGGTCCAGTGGCAATAACCAAGGGCAGAACACCAAAAATAAACGCCAGGGCCGTCATCAAAATCGGCCGCAACCGTATGCGTGCAGCATCCAGCGTCGCAGCCAGGATCGACAACCCCTGCTGTTCACGCTGCCTGGCAAATTCAACGATCAAAATGGCATTTTTGGCCGCCAGCCCGACCAACACGATGAAGCCAATCTGGGTAAGAATATTATTATCCATATGCCGCAGCATCACCCCGCTCAATGCTGCCCCCATCGACAGGGGCACGATCAGCATGATGGCCAGGGGCAACGACCAGCTTTCATATTGCGCCGCCAGAACCAGGAACACGATAAGAATGGCCAAAGCAAAAATGTATAATGCCGTATTGCCCGCATTTTTCTGCTGCAGCGCCAGTTCCGTCCATTCAAATCCAAGGCCCTGGGCAAGGCTGCCGGTGGCCAGTTTCTCCATGATTTCAAGCGCCTCACCAGAGGAATAACCCGGTGCCACCGAACCTTGCAAAGGCACCGAAGGATACTGGTTGTAACGCTGCACCAGGTAAGGCCCGCTGACATCCTTGATTTCAACAAGCGTACCCAGAGGCACCAGTGCGCCGGTGCTGGAACGAACCTTGAGACGTTCTATATCGGCACGCTCAAGCCTAAATTGCTGATCGGCCTGGGCGCGAACTTCATAGTTCTGGCCAAAGGCGGTGAAGTCATTGACGTAGGCGGTGCCGAGATTGATTTGCAAGGTCTCGAATATCGCCGGGATGGGCACATTCAGCATCCGCGCTTTGACCCGGTCGATATCCAGATACAGTTGCGGACTGCTCGCGGAAAAAGTCGTAAACACGGCGTTGACCCCGGGGGTCGCACGGGCTTTACCCATCATCTGGTAGGCAGCACCCAGAGCCCTGTTGATACTGGTGCCCTGGCGCTCCTGAATCTGCATCTTGAAGCCACCACCGGTCCCGACACCTCTAACCGGGGGCGGCTGAATCACCACGATGAAGGCATCTTCAATCTGCTGCAAACGGCCATATAGCTGCCCGATCACAGCGGCTGAACTCAGGCCCTGGCGGTTGCGTTCGGCAAACGGTTTAAAGGTGGCAAATATTGCTGCGGCGTTCGGCGCGGAGGTAAAGGTTGCACCGGAAAATCCAGCAAATGCCACGGCATTTTTAATCCCCGGTGAGCTGTTGATGATTTTTGTGGCGCGTTTGACCACAGCATCGGTACGCGACAGCGAACTGCCTTCCGGCAACTGGATCGCGACAATGCCATAGCCTTGGTCCATCGCCGGGATAAAACCCTTGGGAACAGTGTTGAAAATCCATACAGTAAGACCGGCCAAGACACCGTACACCAGCAGGGAAACAAATTTATGCCGGACGACGAAATTCACAGCACGACTGTAAACCCGGCCCAGGCGATCAAATCCTGCATTGAAGTAATGTGCAAAACCATGACCTATACGTTGCGCAATGCTGCGGCGTGCCTGGGCCTGTTGTGGGCGCAGCAACAACGCCGCCAGTGCTGGTGACAGGGTTAGAGAATTGACAGCAGAAATCAGCGTGGACACTGCAACCGTCACCGCGAATTGCTGATAAAAGGCCCCCGAGATCCCCGGCACAAATGCAGCAGGAATAAACACCGCCGACAACACCAGGGCTATGGAGACCACCGCCGTACCCACTTCGTCCATGGTGGTATGCGCCGCCGCCCGTGGCGTCATACCCTGGGCAATGTTTCGCTGCACATTCTCCACCACCACAATCGCATCATCAACGACGATACCAATGGCCAGCACCAGACCGAACAAGGTCAAGGTATTGAGGGAAAAGCCAAAGGCCTGCAGGGCGATGAAGGTGCCGATCAGAGATACAGGTATGGCGATAATCGGGATTACCGCACTGCGCCAGGATTGCAAAAACACCAGCACCACCAACACCACCAGGGCAATGGCTTCAAACAGGGTCTTATAGACCTCTTCGACAGAACGGGCGATGAACTCGGTCGGATTGTAAACGATACGATAATCAATGCCTGGCGGAAATTGTTGGGCCAGTTCCGCCATCTTCGCCTTGATCTGACTCGCACCCTGCAAGGCGTTGGTATTCGGCCGTTGAAATATTGCCAACGCCACCGCCGGTTTACCATTCAGGTACGAATTGGTCGAATAGTTTTTCGCCCCCAGTTCTACCCGGGCGACATCCTGGACCCGAGTCAAGCGTCCGTCGGCACCCGCTTTGACGATCACCTGCTTGAACTGTGCAACACCGGAAAACCGTCCCTGGGTGGTCACCACATATTGAAACGCATTGCCCGCATTGGTGGGTTCAGCGCCGAGGGCACCACCGGACACCTGGACGTTTTGTTCACGCAGGGCGTTAACCACATCGGCTGCCGTCAACCGGTAAGCGGCAAGCTTGTCCGGATTCAACCAGATCCGCAGGGAGTACTCCCGCTCTCCAAACACCAGTAGGCTGCCAACCGCATCAAGGCGCAACAATTCATCACGCACGGTGTTTTT
>CAZAWX010000211.1:0-3197 GCA_964488985.1 uncultured Ectothiorhodospiraceae bacterium | reverse complement strand
ACAATGGTCGGTGGACTGATGTCCGGATACTGGGACACGGGTAGATTCAACCAGGCAATCGATCCAAGCAGGACGATAAGCAGCGAGATTACCGTGGCAAAAATAGGCCGTTCGACAAAAAAATGTGCAAATCGCATGGTTACTTCGCCTGGGGTTGTGTGGCGACCAGCGGCAGTTCACTGCGCTGCGGATCCACCGTCACTCCCGGCCGGATCCGCATTAACCCATTGATCACCAGCGTTTCAGTGCCCGTGAGGCCTTTGCGAATGACCCTGTAACCATCGATTTTTGGCCCAGGACTCACAACCCTGGGCAGAACTTTGTTTTCCGGCCCCAACACATAGACGATGCGCCGGTCCTGATCACTGGCCAGGGCCGCATCAGGGATCAGCACACCCTGGTAAGGCGGCGAACCCGGCACTGACAATCGGCCGAACAGACCGGGCTGTAAAAATAAATCCTGGTTCGCCACCACGGCACGCACACGCATGGTGCCGGTCTCACGGTCGATACGGTTTTCCGCAAAATCGATCTGCCCCGGATGTTGTGCCCGTTCTTCATCGCTGAGTTTAATTTTCACTTTGATCGGGTGCTCACGCCCGGAAATACGTTCGCCACTGCGGACCTGCCGGGCATAAGCAAGGTAGGAACGCTCATCGACATCAAAGTAAAAATGAATTGGATCGAGAACCACCAAAGTGGTGAGCAGCGTCGAATTGGCCTGCACCAGATTACCCACCGAAAGCAGTTTACGGCTCAGGCGACCGCTCAATGGCGCATAGATTTTTGTATAACCAAGATCCAGCTTGGCGATACGTGCCTTTGCCCTGGCGCCGGCCAAATCTCCCTGGGACGATAAATACTGCTGCCGCCGCTCATCAAAAACTGAGGCTGAGAGCGTCCCGGATTTTTGCAATTGCTTGGCCCGTTCGAATTCGTCCTTGGCAAAATCAAGCTTGGTTTGTGCCACATTTACTGCAGCAGTGGCATTTTCATATTCCGCCTGAAAAGGCCGCGGGTCGATGGTGAAGAGCAAATCCCCTTTTTTTACCAGCGCACCGTCTTTGAAATGCACTGCCTGCAAATAACCTGCGACCCGGGAACGGATCTCCACATCATCGATCGCTTCAAATCGACCGGTAAACTCATCTGTTTCCTGGATTTCCTTGACTACGGGTAAGGCCACGCTCACTTTAGCCGCTGCCGGTGCTCTGGAGGCCGGGCCAGGCGTCTTTTGCTCACAGGCCGTCAAGCCAACAGCAATAAACAGCAACAGAGTGGCGACAGAAAATAATCTGCGTTGGTGTGGATGTGTCACGATTCGTTCACCTTGGAGTAGCGAGTCAGGGGCGGTCAGCAAAGATTGGGATACTACCGTGATTATCAAGTCCACACAGACAATTAAATGGATTCATGGTCCTCACACAAACGCACACACATATTGAACGTACAGGCTCTATTCAGTTCAGACGGGTACACCTGGCCCTAACGGCAGCCACGTTGGCCTGCCCTGCCCCAACCGCTATACTACTCCCCCGTTCATCCCCGCCCCGGATCGACCATGCACCCCGTAGTGGAACATAACCCAGCGACTGACCGCGATGCACTGGCATTGCATAGTGCCTTGTGGGCAGATCAGTATGCCCTGACCATGGCCCAGGCTTTTTTTAGTCATGGCAAACATAATCAACTGACGTCATTCCATTGCTTTATCCGCAGAAACCCTTTTGCCGGGGGTTATCTGATCACCGCCGGGCAAAATATTCTTTTTGACTGGCTGGAACACTGGCACTTTGATGAGCAGGACATCTACTTGTTGCGGGAAATGAACGCTGAGGATCCAGCCAGCGGTGATCTACACCGCATGTTCAGCGATGATTTTTTACAAATGCTGGCAACCTCAAAATTGGAACTGAGTGTAGATGCAATGCCGGAGGGGGAACTGGCCTTTCCAGATGAACCCATCGTGCGGGTTTACGGTCCACTCTGGCAGTGCCTGTTGATTGAATCCGCATTGCTCAACATCATCAACTCCCAGTCTCTGTTCGCAACGCTGGCCTCACGATTAGTGGATGTTGCCGAGGGCGGTACGATCATAGAATTTGGCCTGCGCAGGGCCCAGGCTCTGGGTGGCCTTGAGTCCTCCCGGGCGACATATGTCGGTGGCGTAAAATCCACTTCCAATATGCTCGCAGCCAAGTATTACGGGATCCCAACCGCCGGCACCTTTGCCCACGCTTTGGTCATGGTCTATGAAGATGAGCTGGAAGCCTTCCGGGACTATGCAGGGGCGATGCCCTATAACGGCATCTTCCTGGTGGACACTTACGCCTCGGCAGCCGGGGTGAAAAACGCGGTCCTGGCCTGCAAGGATCTCGGCATTCGCATGAAAGGCATTCGCCTGGATTCTGGTGATTTGGCCTATCTGTCGCGAATCGCCCGGCAGATACTCGATGAGTCCGGATTTAAAGATGCCCTGGTAGCGGCCTCTAATGATTTGGATGAAGATACCGTTGCCTCTTTGCGTCAGCAAGGTGCAAAGATTGATATCTGGGGGATCGGGACCAACCTGTCGACGTCAAAGGCACAACCTGCCCTCGGTGCAGTCTATAAACTGGGGGCAATCTTCGATGGTGGTTTGAGTCGCCCGGAAATTGACGCCCGAAAGCATAAAATCACTCTGGGTCAGGTTGCTCTCGGCGACATGGACGGTTTTGTTCGCAAAGTCATTAAAATATCGGAACAGCCATCGAAGATCACCATTCCGGGTGAGCTTGATGTCCTGCGTTATCTGAAACGTGAAGACGACCTGTGGAGATTTGATGGGGACACCATTATTTCAACCCTGAAACACGATCCCATATCCGATGAATCGGCCCACTCACCACAGGCCCCTGCCCGTCTTACGAAACCGGTCCAATCCGTGCGCAAGTACGATGAAACCCTGCGCAAGACCTTTCCCGTGGGGACACCGGTTTACCGGCCCATTCGCCCTGCATTCGATAACGGCCAGCGTGTCGTTGAGATTGAAGACATCCATCAGGCCAGAGATCGGGCACAGCAATCCATGGCCCGCCTTCATCCGACCCACAAGCGTCTGAAAAACCCGCATATCTACGTCACCGGATTGGAAACATCCTTGTACGAGATGCGCCACGAAATGATCATGTCCCTGCGTAGCAAACTGGAAAGCTGAT
>CAZAWX010000210.1:0-7021 GCA_964488985.1 uncultured Ectothiorhodospiraceae bacterium | reverse complement strand
GTCGGGGCGTAGCGCAGCCTGGTAGCGCACCACAATGGGGTTGTGGGGGTCGGAGGTTCGAATCCTCTCGCCCCGACCAATGATATTCAGTGCCAAGTGTGAGTCGTTGGACTGGCAATCGATCAAAATCCGGTAAAGATCGAGCAATTTTAGTTATTAGATATAAATTAATGTACATATCTACAAGATATTATCAAGGAATTCACCATGCCCAATAACAGCTATCTATTCACCAGCGAGTCCGTATCAGAAGGACATCCGGATAAAGTCTGCGATCGGATTTCGGATGCCGTAGTGGATTTGTTTCTTTCTCAGAATCCGCTATCGCGAGTGGCCTGTGAGACCTTGGCAACAACCAACCGTATCGTCCTCGCAGGAGAGGTTCGAGGCCCGGAGACGATATCCAACGATGATATCGAGAAGGCAGCTCGGGAAGCAGTTCGCGACATTGGCTATGCCCAGGAGGGTTTCCATTGGCAAACGGCTGACGTCGAGATTCACCTCCACGCCCAATCGCAGGATATTGCCCAGGGTGTGGATGCCGCCGGTAACAAAGATGAGGGCGCGGGTGATCAAGGACTGATGTTTGGCTATGCCTGTCGTGAAACTCCTGCCTTGATGCCCGCACCGATTTACTATTCCCACGAAATTCTCAAACGTATGGCCGAGGCCCGGCACGCGGGGCGTGAGACAGGTCTTGGACCTGATTCGAAGAGTCAGGTCACGTTGCGCTATGAAAATGATGTCCCCGTGGGAGCGACCTCGGTCGTGGTGTCCACACAGCACGATGCGGATTTGGACCAGGATCAGGTCCACGATATCGTCCGGCCTTTTATAGAAGCAGCGCTGCCTGATGGCTGGATGTGCCCCGAGGAAGATGTGTATATCAATCCGACTGGGCGTTTTGTCATTGGTGGCCCGGACGGTGATTGTGGTTTGACGGGGCGTAAAATTATCGTCGACACCTATGGTGGTGCGGCGCCTCATGGCGGCGGTGCGTTTTCCGGTAAGGATCCGACTAAAGTGGACAGATCTGCTGCGTATGCTGCGCGCTATCTGGCGAAAAACGTGGTTGCCGCAGGACTTGCCGACAAGTGTGTCATCCAGGTTGCCTACGCTATCGGCGTATCCCGGCCGTTGTCATTGTATGTCAATACTCAGGGCACGGGTAAAGTGGATGAAAAAGATCTGGCAAGGGCGCTGCAGGATGTGATGGATTTGTCACCACGTGGCATTCGCGAGCATCTGCAGTTGTCACGGCCTATCTATGCCCCGACGGCTGCCTATGGTCATTTTGGCCGCAATACGACTGATGCGGGTCATTTCTCCTGGGAGCGATTGGATCTGGTCGAGAAAATCCAAGGGGCACTGTAGGTCAGCGCAACACCCGGCACTGAAACAACAGAATATTCTTTCAAATTGGATACACATTATGAGTGAGCAAGCAGATTACCAGGTCAAAGATTTAAGCCTGGCGCAGTGGGGCCGCAAGGAAATCACCAATGCAGAAATAGAGATGCCAGGACTGATGGCGTTGCGTGAAGAATTTGCACAGGCAAAACCATTAGCTGGCGCCCGTATAACCGGGTGTCTGCACATGACGATTCAGACCGCCGTTTTGATTGAAACGCTGCAGGCCCTCGGGGCCGAGGTCCGTTGGTCTTCGTGTAATATTTTTTCAACACAAGATCAGGCTGCTGCCGCAATGGCCCAGGCGGGCGTACCGGTGTTTGCCTGGAAGGGTGAATCCGAAGAGGAATACTGGCAGTGTGTCGAACGCAGTATTGAAGGGCCGGCTGGCTGGCGGCCGAATATGCTGCTCGATGATGGCGGTGATCTAACGGCACTGATGCATAAAAAGTACCCGCAGATTCTCAAAGATGTACGCGGGGTATCGGAAGAAACCACAACCGGTGTCCACGCTCTGCGCACCATGGAGAGTAATGGGGAACTTGCGGTCCCGGCTTTCAATGTGAATGATTCCGTTACCAAATCCAAGTTCGATAACCTGTATGGTTGCCGTGAAAGCCTGGTGGATGGCATCAAACGTGCCACTGACATTATGATTGCAGGCAAACTTGCACTGGTGTGTGGTTTTGGCGATGTCGGCAAGGGGTCGGCCGCTTCGCTGCGCAGCCAGGGGGCGCAGGTAACCGTTACCGAGATTGATCCAATCTGCGCATTACAGGCAGCCATGGAAGGTTATCCGGTCAGAACCATGGAAGAGATGGCGCCGATCGCAGATATCTTTGTCACCTGCACAGGGAATGAAGACATTATCACCATCGAACATATGCGGGCGATGAAGGACAGAGCCATCGTTTGTAATATAGGCCACTTTGATTCTGAAATTCAGGTTAATGCACTACGTAATTATCCCTGGCATCCAGTGAAAGATCAGGTGGATGAGATTGAATTTCCGGATGGCAAACGGATTATCCTGCTGGCAGAAGGCCGGTTGGTAAACCTCGGTTGCGCTACGGGTCATCCGAGTTTTGTCATGAGTTCCTCGTTTACCAACCAGGTATTGGCACAAATGGAGCTTTGGCAAAATTCAGCTAACTATGAGAAGAAGGTGTATGTCCTGCCAAAAACGTTGGATGAAAAAGTGGCCAAGCTGCATCTGGACAAACTTGGCGTGCATTTGACCCGCCTCAACCAGAAGCAGGCCGACTATATCGGTGTCTCTCAGGATGGACCCTTCAAACCTGACAGTTATCGCTACTGACGATGAGACCAGAGCGCTTAAGAACCAACCTATGAGGGCATGTGAGTCGCGGTTACAATGCCTGGAACAGTCCGCGTCAGATGCCACCACTTGGCGCGGACACATAAAACTGTCATATTCAGGTGCTACTCTACGTGGCTATTGGGATGCGTGGAGGCAGTCTGGGGTACGGCCTTGAGTCGTGAAATCTAAATAGGGAGGATTTACAAAAATGTATGTGCAAAAAATGATTAAGTCCGCTGGTTTTCTGGCCGCAGGTATTGTGGCGGCCACTGCGCTGAGCGCTCCAGTTCGCGCCGCTACGCTTACGGTCTATACCGCTGTCGAAGCAGAAGATCTGAAAAAGTATGCGGCACGTTTCAACAAGGCTCATCCAGATATCAAAATTAAATGGGTGCGTGATTCCACCGGTATTGTTACAGCAAAATTGTTGGCAGAAAAATCCAACCCCAGAGCCGACATTATCTGGGGACTGGCGGCAACCAGCTTGTTGCTGATGAAAGGGGAAGGCATGTTGCAGCCTTATCGGCCCAAAGGAATTGAAAACCTGGATCCGAAGTTCCGCGACAAATCGGATCCACCCTCCTGGGTCGGTATGGATGCCTGGGTGGCAGCAATTTGCGTAAACACGGTGGAAGCTAAAAAGAACAATCTGCCGATACCGACTTCCTGGAAAGATTTAACAAAACCGGTTTACAAAGGTCACGTGGTGATGCCGAACCCGAACAGTTCCGGTACCGGCTTCCTGGATGTCTCAAGCTGGCTGCAGTTGTTTGGCGAAGAGGGCGGTTGGAAGTTTATGGATGGTCTGCACAAGAACATCGATCACTACACGCACTCGGGCTCGAAACCCTGTAAACAGGCGGCCCGTGGTGAGGCTGCGATTGGCGTTTCCTTCGCATTTCGTGGTGCCAAGTCAAAGGCCAAAGGCGCACCTTTGGAAATCATCATTCCCAGCGAAGGAATTGGTTGGGATATGGAAGCGACCGCCATCGTCAAAGGCTCCAAGAATATGGCCGCCGCTAAAACCTTGATGGATTGGTCAATTACCGAAGCCGCGAACAAAATGTATAACGAGGGTTATGCTGTAATTGGTATGCAGCGGTTGGCAAAACCGGTGAAATATTTTCCCGAAAATATTACCGGGGCCATGATTGATAATGATTTTCAGTGGGCCGCTAAAAATCGTAAACGCATACTGAAAACCTGGCAGGCCAATTACGATTCGAAGTCCGAGCCAAAATAAGCCAGAAACTTAAAACTATTGACTCATTTTACGGCCGCCTTGCGAGAGCAATGGCGGCCGTTTTTATTTGTAAATAATCGTTTCTAGCGAATTCAGAATTTCCATGCCGTTCTCATTACATTAGACTTGCTGATTAGAAGTTACGGGTTACATGAAAGCCCGGCGGTCACTTTTACGCGTATCCAGGATTGCGGCATGAATTCAAAGCCAGAACAGGAAGCATTTCTAAGTATTCGGGATTTATCGAAGTGGTTCGGTGAATTTAATGCCTTAAGTGATATTTCCCTGGAGATTTACGAAGGCGAATTTGTCTGTTTCCTCGGCCCATCCGGGTGTGGTAAAACCACCTTGCTACGGGCGATTGCCGGTCTCGATATGCAGACCAGCGGGCGCATCATTCAGGCAGGTAAAGACGTATCCGAATTGCCACCATCAGAACGGGATTTCGGTATTGTGTTTCAATCCTATGCGTTGTTTCCGAATATGAGCGTGGCAAAAAACGTGGCCTATGGAATTGAGAATCAGTCTGGACATTCCCGTGCCGACATCCGTTCTCGAGTTGAAGAACTATTGGCTCTGGTCGGGCTTCCGGATCAAGGTGATAAATATCCGGCACAATTGTCCGGTGGCCAGCAACAGCGTGTCGCTCTGGCTCGGGCCATTGCCACTTCTCCTGGATTATTGTTGCTTGATGAACCTTTGTCGGCATTGGATGCGAAAGTCCGAGGGTATCTTCGCCATGAAGTGAAGGATTTGCAGCAGCGTCTCGGCATCACCACGGTGATGGTGACTCACGATCAGGAAGAGGCGTTGACGATGGCTGACAGAATCGTGGTCATGAGTGATGGCAGAATTGAACAGGTGGGCACCCCGGAAGAGATTTATCGCCTGCCCAATACCGCTTTTGTTGCGGATTTTGTCGGCTCCATGAACTTTTTACCCGCCATTGTTGTTGGCACAGGGGTTAGCGTCGGCGGTGCACAATTTACCTGTGAGACACCGGACATGGCTGCTGGCAGCACAGTGACCGTGGCATTGCGGCCTGAAGATTTTAACTTTGTCACTACCGATGATGTAGATGGCAATAAATGGACAGTAAAAATTACCTCGCTGGAATTTCTTGGCTCCTTCGTGCGCACCGGATTTGAATGGGGTGACGGCCAACCTATGCAGGCCTTTGCCGATGTATCCGCAAATCTGTTCAGGCGTCTTGATCTAAAACGCGGAGAGTCGCGCGCAGTAAGTCTCCCTAGTGAGCATATTCGCATCTATCCGGGTGGCACACACCATGTCTGAATCGATTGCCCGCCCAACTACAGCGATAAACGGGCGACTTAAAATGCACCTCAGCCGCGATGATGTGATCATGCGCAGTTTCATGATCCTGATCGGACTGTATCTGCTGGTGACCTTGGCGATGCCGTTGTACACCATGTTGTCCAAGAGTTTTGAAAATTCCGACGGTATGTTTATTGGCCTGAGTAATTATGCCGAATACTTTAATACGCCAGCGTTGGTGTACTCCATCAAGAACAGTTTGTATATCGCCACACTGACAACCCTGATCACCATCACGATTGCCTACTGTTTTGCTTATGCGTTGACACGAAGCTGTATGCCGTTCAAAGGGTTGTTCAAAGCGATCACGATGATTCCAATCCTTGTCCCGTCGCTATTGCCAGGAATTGCCCTGGTCTATTTGTTTGGTAATCAGGGGTTGATTAAAGGCTTGATGTTTGGCAATTCTATATACGGGCCCATCGGTATCTTGATAGCGGAAGTATTTTTCACATTGCCCCATGCGATCATTATCCTCATCACCGCGCTGTCGATTGCTGATTCGAGAATGTACGAGGCTGCGCTGTCGTTGGGGGCGTCGCGAACACGGATTTTTTTTACCGTGACCATACCCGGTTGTCGCTATGGATTGATTAGTGCGGCATTCGTTGTCTTCACGCTGACGATCACGGATTTCGGCGCACCCAAGGTAATTGGTGGTGACTTTAATGTCCTGGCCACGGATATCTATAAACAGGTCATTGGTCAGCAAAACTTTGAGATGGGTGCGGTCGTCAGCATGGTGCTGCTGATCCCGGCGGCATTTGCCTTTATCGTTGACCGTATAGTGCAAAAGCGTCAGGCCGCCAGCCTCACAGCCCATGCCGTGGCACTGGTGCCTCAGCCCCATAAACGTTTTGACACTGCCATGTTCGGATTTTGTCTGCTGGTGAGTGGTTTTCTCGTCGGCATGCTGGCGATTTGTCAGTATGCGGCACTGGTTAAGTTTTACCCCTATGACTTGAGCCTTGGTTTGAGCAACTACCAGTTTGATGTCATGGATGGGGGCGGCTGGGATGCGTATTTTAATTCCATTCAACTTGCCTCATGGACCGCTCTAATCGGCACTGCGGTGGTGTTCATCGGGGCCTACATGGTGGAAAAATGTCGTGGTTTTGACCAGGGTCGATCCATTTTCCAGATGCTGGCGATGATGCCTATGGCGGTGCCAGGGCTGGTGTTGGGACTGGCGTTTATCTTTTTCTTTAATGCCCCTGATAACCCACTCAATGTCATTTATCAGACGATGATCATTCTTGTCATCAGTACAATTGTGCATTTCTATACCGTTAGCCACCTCACTGCCATAACGGCACTCAAACAACTGGATGTGGAGTTCGAGTCGGTTGCGGCTTCTCTCAAGGCTCCGTTTTATCGGACATTCTGGCGCGTCACGGTGCCTATCTGTCTGCCGGCAATTCTCGATATCGCCATTTACCTGTTTGTCAACGCGATGACCACTGTCTCAGCGGTGATCTTTTTATATGGCCCGGATACCACGCTGGCTTCCGTGGCGGTTTTAAATATGGATGATGCAGGGGATATTGCACCAGCGGCAGCGATGGGAATGATGATCTTCTATACAGCTGCATCAGTGCGCGCCTTGCATTACCTGTTGGCGCGGTTTCTGGACAAAAAGACGCAGGCATGGAAGGTTCGTTAAAGTACATGAATAATGCAGGTTCATAGGTTAGTTCTTAAGCGCAACC
>CAZAWX010000209.1:0-7034 GCA_964488985.1 uncultured Ectothiorhodospiraceae bacterium | reverse complement strand
GCCTCCAGGGACGGATTCACGGCGTCTTCTGGGACCAATATCCATCTATTCCACTTGGTTGCGCTGAAGAACTAACCTATGAGCGAGGAGGCATACACAGGTGTCAAATTCTGGTATTTTTTTCTGTCATGTGGAAATTTCTGTAGTATTCATACTCTGTCAATGGCATAAAACAAATTCATGGCCGACGTACAACACAATCGCTCCAAGCCCAATGTCGACGCACCGACGCTACGCCGCCGTGGTCGGCCGCCGCGCATCGAAGGACGCAATGGTGCGGCCTCGGTACAATCCTTATCCAGAGCACTCGGGTTGTTGGAATCAATCGCCCGGGCCAACAACGGCATATCGTTAAGCAGCCTTGCCCAGCAAGCCGACCTTGCCCCTTCAACGACCCACAGACTCCTTAACACCCTCGAACAACACGGATTCGCAACATTGGATCCCCAGCGGGGGGTCTGGTTTATCGGTGTGGGTGCTTTTAGCGTCGGCAATGCCTTTCTGGCAAACCGTAGCCATGTCGTCGTAGCGCGGCCTTTTATGTACGCGTTAATGGAGCAATCAGGTGAATCGGTCAACCTGGCCAATTTCGATACTGGACATGTGGTATTTCTTGCTCAGGTACAGTGTCGGGAAATGATGCGCATGCTGGTCCGTCTTGGCTCTCGCGCCCCTATTCACGCTTCGGGCGCAGGCAAAGCCCTGTTGGCGGCCATGAATGCACAGCAGGTTAAAAAACTGCTGAAACAACACGGTCTGCCACGCATAACTGATAACACCCTGGCGACAGTGACACTGTTAAAACAGGAACTGGAAAAAACCCGGGCTCGGGGCTATGCCTACGATGATGAAGAACATGCGGTAGGCTTGCGCTGCGTCGCCAGTACGATTCACGATGAGCATGGTGAGGCGATTGCCGCGATTTCCATTTCAGGCCCAAGAGCACGAATTACCGATGCACGTATTGAAAGCCTGGGTAAAATGGTAATGGCAACCACCCTGCAGGTGACCGCGGCAATTGGCGGCCACCTGCCAAAATGGCGCACCGAAGGCGCTGCCGCAACATGATCCTGACAGGAACAAGCCATGACTGACACTGATAACAAGCAACTGCGTGCTGAGTTGATCGAAGAATTCCGCAGTATTCTTCCTCACGATCAGATCCTGGCTGATGCAGAAGATCTACGACCCTTTGAATGTGATGGCCTGACCGCCTACCGCCAACTGCCACTACTGGTCGTTCTACCGGATACGACCGCTCAGGTTCAGGAAATTTTGCGTATCTGTTACCGGCGCGAGGTACCGGTCGTCGCGCGTGGGGCCGGAACTGGATTATCCGGAGGGGCATTACCCCTTGCCAACGGTGTCGTCCTGAGCCTTGCCCGCTTCAAACAAATCTTAAATGTCGATCCCCAAGCCCGTACCGCCCGGGTGCAGCCCGGTGTACGCAACCTGGCTATATCACAAGCCGTGGCTCAACACCGACTCTACTATGCGCCGGATCCTTCTTCCCAAATTGCCTGTAGTATAGGTGGCAATGTCGCAGAAAATTCAGGCGGCCTGCATTGCCTCAAATATGGCTTGACGGTGCACAATATTCTCGCCGCTCAGATCGTCACCATGGATGGCGAATTACACTATATCGGCGGACAATGCCTCGACAGCCCCGGCTACGACATGCTCGCGATTATGACCGGCTCGGAAGGCCTGCTGGCAGTGATTGTGGAAATCACTGTCAAACTGTTGCCACTACCTGAATGCGCCAAAGTCCTGCTGGCAGCTTTCGACAGCGCCCAGGCAGCCGGAGAGGCGGTGGGTCAAATTATCTCTAAAGGCATCATTCCAGCGGGCCTTGAATTGATGGACAACTTTGCCATTCGGGCCACCGATGATTTCTGCAAGGCGGGTTATCCGCTTGATGCAGCAGCGATTTTGCTCTGCGAACTGGATGGCACTGAAACTGAAGTCAATGCGCAAATCACACGTGTCGATACGTTGCTGAAAGACTGCGGCGCCAGCGAAATTCGCATTGCCGGTTCGGAACAGGAACGACAACGTTTCTGGGCCGGGCGCAAGGCTGCATTCCCGGCAGCAGGTCGCCTGTCACCTGATTACTATTGCATGGATGGCACCATACCGCGCCGGGAACTGGCAAATGTGCTGGGTCGCATGGAGGCCATGTCTGAAGAATACGGCCTGTCGATCATGAATGTTTTCCATGCTGGTGATGGCAACCTGCACCCTTTGATCCTTTATGATGCCAACCACGAAGGTGAGCTTGAACGGGTAGAGGAACTCGGTGCAAAAATACTTGATTTGTGCGTCGCTGTGGGCGGAACCATTACCGGGGAACATGGCGTGGGAGTAGAAAAAATAGATCGCATGTGTACCCAGTTCCCAGCCCCCGAACTCGAACAGTTTCATGCCCTGAAAGCGGCTTTCGATAATACCGGGTTGTTGAATCCAGGCAAAGCAGTACCAAGCCTTACCCGTTGTGCAGAACTTGGCGGCATGCACGTGCATGGAGGCAATTTGCCCTTTGCCGATATTGAACGCTTCTGACGTACCGGAACTAACGTGAACAACGATTTACAAGAGCAATTACAACAGCAGGTCGCTGCTGCACTGAGGACAAAAACTCCGCTGGCCATTCAAGGAGGGGGCAGTAAAGCTTTTCTCGGCCGTGAAGTGCGGGGCACCGAGTTATCAACGGCCGGGCATCGCGGAATTATCAGTTATGAGCCAACGGAACTGGTCATGACCGCCCGCGCTGGAACCGCGCTGTCAACAATCGAAGCCACCCTCGAAGAACATCACCAGTGTCTCGCTTTTGAGCCACCCCACTACGGCGCTGAGGCGACCCTGGGAGGAACCGTTGCCGCCGGAGTGTCCGGGCCGAGGCGGCCCTTCGCCGGAGCCTGTCGGGATTTTGTACTCGGTACCCGGATCATCAATGGCAAGGCTGAAGTTTTGAATTTTGGCGGCCAGGTCATGAAAAATGTGGCTGGCTATGATGTCTCACGACTGATGACAGGCGCCATGGGAACCCTGGGGGTCCTTTTGGAGATTTCCCTAAAGGTGCTGCCAGTGGTGGAGGAAGAGTGTACGTTGCAATTTGCTGCGCCGTTAGCCACGGCCATTACCCGAATGAATCAATGGTGTGGGCAACCCTTGCCGTTATCCGCTCTGGCCTGGCATGAAGATCGCATCTATGTCCGCCTGTCAGGAACACAGAATGGACTCGCCTCAGCGCGACAGACGTTAGGTGGTGAAGAACTGCCTGATGGGGCCATCTTTTGGGATGCCCTGAAGGAACAACGGCATGATTTCTTTGCAGATAATACGCCTTTGTGGCGTTTGTCACTGCCACCGACGACGCCACCGCTGGCACTACCCGGCGCAGTACTGGTGGATTGGGCAGGCGCACTGCGTTGGCTGAAGTCCGATGCAGATGCCGGCAGTGTACGTGCCGTTGCTGCCAGTATGGGGGGCCACGCCATGGCATTTCGCCATGGCGATCAGAGCAGTGAGGTTTACCACCCTCTGACAGATGGATTAATGCGACTGGAGCAACAGATCAAGACGGCTTTCGACCCCGAAGGAATTTTCAACCATGGGCGCATGTACGCGCTGCTTTAAGCTGCATTAAGCCTGGAAAAAACTCTGTCATGCAAACCCGACTTGCCGAATTCATCCGCGATACTCCGCAAGGCCGCGAAGCCGACGAAATTTTACGTAAATGCGTTCATTGCGGTTTTTGCACGGCCACCTGCCCGACCTACCAACTCCTGGGAAATGAACTGGACAGCCCCCGTGGGCGAATTTATTTGATCAAGGAATTACTCGAAGGCAATCCAGTCAGCCACAAGACTCAATTACACCTGGATCGCTGCCTGACCTGTCGTTCCTGTGAAACCACTTGCCCGTCAGGCGTACACTATGCGCGTCTGCTCGATATCGGTCGCGATGTGGCGGAGCAACAGGTCACCCGACCCGTGCTGGAAAAAATGATCCGTGCGGGTTTGCGAAAAATCCTCCCTTACCCGGAACGATTCGGGCCGTTGCTGGCCGTGGGCCAGATGCTGCGGAACATCCTGCCTGCGGCGCTCAAAGCAAAAATACCCATAAAACGCCATGGCGGACATTTTGTAGCCACACGTCAGCATAAGCGCCGCATGCTCATCCTCGAGGGTTGTGTACAGCCTGCAATCGCACCAGAAATAAATGTCCATGCTGAACGCGTTCTTGACCGACTGGGCATTTCTTTAATTCACCTTCGTGACGTCGGTTGTTGCGGCGCTGTCAGTTATCATCTCAGCGCACTCAATGAGGGTCTGGACTTCATGCGTAAAAACATTGACGCCTGGTGGCCACACATCGAAGCAGGCGCTGAGGGGATAATCGTTACAGCCAGTGGTTGCGGGTCGACGATCAAAGACTACGGACAAGCCCTTGCCCACGATCCTGCCTACCGGGATAAAGCAGCGCGGGTTGCTGGCCTGGCCCGGGATTTGTCACAGGTTATTACGATCGATGATCTGCCAGAATTGGGCAAGGGTGAAGGCCGCGCTATCGCCTACCACAGCCCCTGCAGTCTTCAGCATGGCCAGAAACTGGCCGGGCACGTCGAAGCGCTGCTGATTGGCGCAGGCTACCGCCTTACGCCGGTGACCGATGCACATCTTTGTTGTGGTTCAGCGGGCACTTACTCAATATTGCAAAGCAAGCTTTCCCAGCAGTTATTGAAAAATAAAATTGATGCCCTGACCCAAGGTGATCCAGAACTCATCGCAACCGGAAATATTGGTTGCCTGGCACACCTGGAAACCGCAACCCAGCGTCGCGTCGTGCATTGGATCGAATTGCTCGATCCCGCCAACACTTGAACCACATTCATTCTGGAGAGCCCTTATGGCCGCACCCGATCCTATTTGTTTCGATACTCTGAGCCTGCACGCCGGCCAGCAGCCAGATCCCACTACTGGCGCCCGGGCCACTCCCATTTACCAAACCACCTCCTTTGTTTTCGAGGACTCGGCACACGCTGCATCATTATTCAATGCCGAACGGCCCGGGCATGTTTACTCTCGGATCACCAACCCTACCAATGCCGTTTTGGAAGAGCGTATTGCCGCTTTGGAAGGGGGCATTGGCGCCATCGCAACAGCCAGCGGCCAGGCCGCCATGCATCTGGCCATCAGTACCGTTTGCGGCAGCGGCGATCACATCGTCGCCTCACGTTGTCTGTACGGCGGCTCCCATAATCTGCTCAGCTATACATTGCCTCGCTTCGGCATCAACACCACCTTCGTCGATCCGCGCCAACCCGAGCAATTCGCTGCCGCTATTCAAGACAACACCAAGCTGTTTTTCGCTGAAACACTGGGCAATCCCGGCCTGGATGTCCTCAATATACCGGTGGTTTCTGATATCGCTCATCAAGCGGGTATCGCCTTGCTGATCGATTCAACCTTTACGACACCTTATCTGTGTCGGCCCTTCGAACACGGCGCCGATCTTGTTTTTCATTCGGCCACCAAATTTCTCGGTGGCCATGGCATTGCCATCGCCGGCTTGCTGGTTGATGGCGGCAAATTCGACTGGGAGGCTTCAGGACGATACGCAACCCTCACCGAACCCTATGCCGGTTTTCATGATATGGATTTCGCCGAGGAACAAGGACCGGCAGCGTTCATAACACGCGCCCGCAAAGAGGGTCTGCGTGATTTTGGCGCCTGTATGAGTCCGACGACTGCATTTCACATCCTCCAGGGGCTGGAGACGTTGCCCTTAAGGATGCAGCGCCATGTGGAAACAACTCGAAAAATCGTCGACTACCTGCATCAGCATGAAGCCGTCGAGACGGTTACCTACCCGGAATTGGCGGATCATCCGGACCATGATCTGGCGGCCAGACTCCTGCCCCGGGGTTGCGGCGCTGTGTTCAGCTTTAATTTGCGCGGCGGCCGTGAAGCCGGCATTGCCTTTATTGAGAGTCTGCGCCTGTTTTCACACCTGGCCAACGTCGGCGATGCTAAATCTCTGGTCATCCACCCGGCCAGCACCACCCATCACCGTATGGATGATCAGGCCCTTGCCAGCGCCGGGATCACCCAGGGCACCATCAGACTGTCCATTGGCCTGGAAGATCCAAAGGATCTCATCGCGGACTTGAGCCGCGGCCTGCACAGTGCGCACAAGCACACCCAATCCACCACAGCCTGAAGCCGGGAGCATCGAGCATCCATGGACATCCAGCTTAACCAGCAACACTGCTATATCTATACGGGTTCACGGCCCTTTGATACCCATTTGCCCAGCATGGCCTTCATTCATGGTGGTGGACTTGATCATACGGTGTGGAATCTGTTGAGTCGCTATTTTGCCCACCACGGCTATAACGCATTAGCCGTCGACCTGCCTGGACATGGTCGATCCGCTGGCGAACTGCTAACAAGCATTGAGGCCATGAGCCAATGGCTGGTGGAACTTCTTGACGTACTCGGAATTGACCGCTGCGCTGCTATTGGCCACAGCATGGGCTCACTGGTTGCACTGCATACTGCCGGCAGTCACAGTGAACGTATCAGCTTTGCCGGGTTGCTGGGAATCTCTGTGCCGATGCGGGTATCAGACGAGTTGCTGAATGCCGCAAAAAACAATGAGCACAGTGCAATCGATATGGTCAATTTGTGGGGCCATGGATATGGCGCACAATTAGGAGGCGGACAGGCTCCCGGGATGTGGATGACCGGCGGCGGTGAGCGGTTGCTTGAACGCGGCGCGGACGGCGTCTTGTTTAACGACCTGAACGCCTGCAACAACTACGCCCAGGGTATGGACATGGCGGCTCGAATTCAGTGTCCCACACAAATTTTACTTGGCCAGCAGGACATCATGGCCTCGCCCCGGCAGGCGCGTAAACTCATCCAGACAATGCCCCGTGTGCAAACCCATGAACTGCAACGTTGTGGCCACATGCTGATGTCGGAACGACCTAACCAGGTACTGGACCTGCTGATCGCGGCGCTGCG
>CAZAWX010000208.1:0-7178 GCA_964488985.1 uncultured Ectothiorhodospiraceae bacterium | reverse complement strand
GGCAAGACCTGGATCGGTCCTTTCTCACCCAAACCGGCCAGCATGGAGGAAGTCAAGCAGCTCGCCGAAACCCTCAACCGGGGCGGCGCCGAGATCGTTGTGATGAAAGACGCCCGCGGTGCCTTGTGGACCAAGCTGATCTTCAATTCCGCATCCAATGTCATGGGCGCGCTAACGCGTCTGCCGCACGGTGTGGCCTGCGACCAGCCCGGCGTGCGCCGCCTCATGCGTGCACTGGTCGATGAGGGCAAGGCCGTGGCCGCGGCCCTGGGTGTTAGCCTGGACAGTGACCCGGACGCCCTGATCGATTATGGTCGTGAAAAAGCCTACCAGCACCCGCCAAGCATGCTCAGCGACGTGCTCAACCAACGCGCCACGGAGATCGATGCCCTCAATGGCGGCATCGCACGCATCGGCAAGGAGGTCGGCGTCGCCACACCACTCAACGAGGCCATGACCGATATCATCAAGGGTCTGGAATATTCCTGGCGCGAGGATGAATGGAGAAACCTGAAACCATGACAGACTATATCAACCGCTTCCGGCCCAGCGCCGGGGAAATTGAGCGCCGCTACACCAATACCCGCGCTGCCATGGAGGCCCACGGCCTCGATTACCTGGTTATCAGTGGCAGCGAGTACAGCGGCTTCGAAGGCGCGGTGCGCTATATGTGCGGTTTCCACATCCTGCACCGATACGCCTACGTCGTGGTGCCACTCGATGGTGACCCGGTCTGCGTGTTCCCACGCGAGGCCACCTGGGTGGGTGACCACAGCGCGACGTTCATCGAGCAACGGGAGTTTCCTTCCCATTGTGGTGACTGGATGGCCGACTTCCTGACATCCAGGCGCGCGAAACGGGTTGGGGTTTATGGTCTGGAGTACATCATCAATGTGCGCGATTACGCTGCGCTGGCCAAACAGGATTTTGAACTGGTCGATTTCGAGATTCCGTTTGATTATTCCAGGGCACAAAAAAGTGACGAGGAAATGGCCTCGGTACGCCACTCCATGGAGATCAACAAGGCGGGTGTACTGGCGGTCATAAAGGCCTACCAGGCAGGTAAGACCGAGGCCGAACTGATGGCGGCGGCAGAATATACGTTTTCCGCGATGGGTTGTGCGCGCAACACCATGGACATGATCCTGACCGGCCCGAACGGTTCACTGCGGCCACAGATGGTCTTCCCCAGCCAGCGACCGGTACTCGACAGCGACGGCCTCATGTACGGCCTGGAAATATCCGGCGAGGGCGGTCACTGGGTGGAATTTTCCCGTGTACTGGCCCCCAACGGTCTGGACGACACCATGCAGGAGATGATCGAGGCCTATAACGAATTCCATGAACTGGCCAGGGAACACATGAAGGCAGGCAATACCGCCGAGGCGGTCAACGCGGCCTGTATGAAACCCATTTTTGACCGTGGCTACCGGTCAGGACACGTCTGTGGTCATTCCATCGGCATGACCATGATCGAGATGCCGCGTATCGGCGAAGGCTTCGACTTTGTGCTGCCGGAAAACATGGTCTGTTCGATGCATCCACATTTCATGAACCAGGAGCGCACCCACGCACTGTATTTCCAGGAAACCTACCGGGTTGGCAGGGACCATGGCGAGGCGCTTTCGGGTGTGCCTTTCAAGGTCTATCAAGGCGGCGAGACCGAGTTCTGAAAACACACTACACCAAGGATACATAACAATCTCCCATCCAAGGAAGTTTCACCGGTTCTGGTATATGACCGCGCTCATCATAGCGGGCGAGGCCATATATATGTTGCCGTTCCATGTCGCCCGGTTCTTCAGGCCAACTGTGCTCGAGGTATTGGGTTTGAACAACACGGAACTCGGCGCTGCACAGGCCATTTATGGCATTGTGGCCATGCTTTGCTATTTCCCCGGCGGCCCTCTTGCCGACCGATATTCCGCGCGCAAGCTACTGGCATTGTCTTTGTGGATAACTGCAGGTGGAGGCTTGTATATGGCTACCTTGCCGGAGTTCGAGGGTGCAATAGCCGTATGGGGGTTTTTCGGCTTTAGTACAATCCTGTTGTTCTGGGCAGCATTGATTCGGGCCACGCGGGAGTGGGGCGGGGTCGATGAACAGGGCCGTGCCTATGGATTACTGGACAGTGGACGGGGCGTACTTGCCGCCGCACTGGCTTCCGTCGCGGTCTTTGTATTCAGCCTCTTGTTTCCGGAGGGTATTGCATCAGCCAGTTTTCAAGACAAGAAACTGGCGCTGCAGGTTATTATTCACGTATATACAGCAGCGACATTTCTGGCCGGGGTGATTGTCTGGTTCGCGCTACCGGATGGCCAACCAAATGAACAAAATAATCCAGCCCAATGGCGGGCTGATTCAGAAAATGTTTGGTTACACATCAAGCACGTCATATGCCTGCCGGCCGTATGGTTTATTTCCATTATTGTCATTTGCGCTTATGTCGCGTACAAGGGCTTTGACAATTACTCATTGTATGCCGTGCAGGGTTTTGGGCTATCTGAAGTAGACGCTGCGCAAATCGTGACTATCGGCGCCTGGGCACGACCCGTTGCTGCTCTTGGTGCCGGTTTGCTGGGCGACCGGTATCAGGTGTCGAGAATGACCGTGGTTTGTTTCTTTGTCTTGTTGATGTCCCAGTTATTTTTCGCGACCTACACACCACAACCCGGCGTGGCATGGGTGTTGTTGCTCAACATACTGATCGGCAGTTCAGCAATGTTCGGCTTGCGGGCGCTGTACTTTGCATTGCTAGAGGATGCCAAAGTACCCGCCACGGTTACCGGAACGGCAATTGGCCTGATTTCAGTGCTTGGTTATACCCCTGATATTTTCGTCAGTTATGCGGGTGGGGTATTGCTGGACAATAGCCCGGGGCTCCTGGGGCACCAGCATTATTTTTATTTCCTGGCAACTTTTGCCGCTATCGGCCTGCTGGCGAGCTATGCCCTGAAGCGATTGCTCGATGCTAATGCTCAATCGCCTCGGTGATGAGTTTGCGCGCCTGCTTTTTCGTTTTCTTCAGGGTGCGGGCTATTTCTTCAGTGAGGAGGTCAAGCGACTGTTCCAGGTTGGTCTTGTCGTGGTGACGCAACGATGTGTGCGATTCCAGTATTGACAGTTCCTTAGCGACCTTGGCGTACTCGAAAGGATCTCCACCTTCAATCGCAGCCTTGTGAGCGTCAACACGAGATTTCCATTGGGTTTTGGCATTGCCCCCCCAGGCCTTGATCACATCCAGCAATTCATGGGCTTTTTCTTTCGTGATCAGCTTTCTGACGGTTGTTGGGACATCTTTCTGCCGAATCGTCAAAGTCAGCTCGTCGCGTTCGAAATATAATGTTGCATAGCGGTCTGCCTTCTGGTCATTAAATCTGCATGTGCCGATCGACTGTACCTTACCGATGCCGTAATGGGGGTGGTGGACACTTGTTCCCTCTTGAATATTGATATATTTTCCCTCGTCTTGTTAGATCAAGCTGTGATGAAAAGTTAGCGGTCTGAAATGGCAGGCTACCTGTCAGCGCCGGTTTCGATACCATAGCGCTCACGTATATACACGCCTAGCGCATTTCTGAGAGGATCCAGCCAACGGTCATAGTGGCGCCAGTAATCCATTCCACTTCGATAAATAGGTTGACGAACCTGCTCGGAACTGGGGGTGCGGACACTGCGCCTGGTACGGTGAAACTCAAGACAGGCATCCTCAAATGGCAACCCGCAAAAGCCGAGGATACGCCTGACCTGGGTTTCCAGGTCATTCACCACCTCTTCGTAATTCACGGGGAGGACAAATCCAGGCAGCACCCTATTCCAGTGATCCATCAACTCGACATACTCCCGATAGTAATTGCCAATCTGCTCCAGGCCATAGGTAAACTCCTGGCCCTGTCCAAAAAGCTGTTTGAAGCCACTGAAGCAGCAGGACATCGGGTGACGTCGAGCATCGATGATTTTTGCATTCGGCAGTATCAACCGGATCAGCCCTATATGAAAAAAGTTATTGGGGTTCTTGTCGATAAAATACTCTGAGCCCTGCCGGTAAATGCGCGTTTCATCGATGTACTGCTCACCAAACCGAAAGAAGTAATCGTCTTCAAGTTCGGTCAGGATTTGGGGGTATTTCGGGGCATTGTTTTCCTTGTCGGCGACCTGCGTACCACGTAACCGCTGTACCAGTGCAATGATGTTAGGCAGTTCGTAGGTTCCGGTCACACTGGAGTGAGAAGCCAGTATCTGTTCCAGCAAAGTTGATCCGGCACGTGGCAATCCAACGATAAAGATCGGGTCCGGTGCGGAACAGCCCACACCCTTTTTATTTTCAAAAAACTCGGCGGTGAATACCTCAGTCTGGGATTTGCTGCGTATATTCAGCATCGATGGTTGATGCTGGATGGTGTTTCGTTTTAGCTCATTTCCGCTTAGGTAATAGTCCATCGAGCCAGCATACTCGCCCCGGTCCTCCAACGCCTTGCCCAGGGCGAAACACAGGTGAATCCGGTCTTCCTGCGAAGTGTCTTCCAGTGCCTCGTACCTGATCATGTGATCAATCTCCTTCGCCATGAACCGATAGTTTTTTGTATTGGCCAGAGACCAGAAAGCATCACCGTAATCCGGTTTCATGCTGAAGGCACTTTTGTATGAGCGAATGGCGGCGGTTAGATCACCAATGGTCTTTTCTGCGTGACCACGCATGACAATCAGCTGATGCTGTCCAGTACTTTTCTTCAGTACCTTGTTGTATTCATCAATGGCTTCATCATGGCAACCGATGCCGGCAGCGGCGTTGGCGAGCAGCGCTCTGTAGGCCAGGTTATCCGGTTGGTTCTCAACCAGTATCCGGGTTTGTTTATAGGCTTTTTCGAACTTTTGCATCCTGAGTAAAAGGTTTGCGTAATCATACCTCGCATGCCGGTGGTTGGGATCAAATTCAAGGCAACTTTCCAACAGGAATTCCGCATCATTCAGGATGCCCAGTTCAGTACCAATTGCAGCAAGCAGGCGCATTCCTTCAACATGGTGTTTGTGCTCACGGAGGAAATGTCGGCACAACCTGTCCGCCTTGTAGAGTTTTCCCTCGTGGATCATGCTGGAGACGGTGAGCAGTTCCCTGGGCAGTCCAGCGAGGTAATTGAACCGATCGAGAGCCAATTGCTTTTGGCCGTCAAGACCGGCTTTTGAGTAAAACTCGGAGAGCTCTTTCCAGCTCGCGTGCAATGCCGGGTTCGTCTGAACAGCCCGTTCGAAGGCGCTGCAGGCTTCTCCCTCCTTTCCCATGGCTTTTAGTGCGTAGCCCTTCTCCTGATGGCCCCGGCCATAAGTGGGATTTACCGTGAACAGCTTTTTCAATGTGGCCAGGGCATCGGAATATCTGGACTCGTACCGTTGGGCGACCGCGAGTGTGTAGAGAGCTTCAGTATGGCGCCTGTCCAGTATTGCCCGGTCCAGTTCAGGTTGCAGCAGTTGGCGCGCACCGGCAAAATTGGATTGCCTGATTAACTGTCTGGCCTGATTGACAAGCCTGGCCGTTACTTCAGGTTTTTCGCCATTTGTTGCACCCAATCTCTGTTGTCCTTTATAACTGGCCCGATGGGTGGAGCACGATGAGGCCCCACCCGTCAGTATAGCGGAGTTACTTCCAATCGAAATTGAAACGGATGCCTATCGTACGTGGTCGATTGGTAGTCACGCTCGGGGTCCAGTCAGCTGCATTGATGTTGAGTTGTGCATTCTCGTCGAATACGTTATCGACATACAGTTCAGAACCCCATTGATCTTTCCTGATCCCGAACGCCAGGTTCACCAGCGTGTAAGCCTTCTGTTCATAACGGGCTGCCTTGAACCGGGTGTCACCGTTTGAGTCCACGGCAACAGAGTTCTTATTGACGACCGAATCTAGGTCATCCCCGGTCAGAGCTGTACCGCAAAACCCACCTTCTTCAACAATTCTCAGGCTGGTCGGGTTGCCATACACCTGTGTCGCCACGTCTTCGATAAAATACGCGTTGCAGGTGGACAGCGCCCTGCTGTCGCCGGTATAGACGATACCACCCCTGATATAAGCTTCAGCGTCGAAGCTGTCGAGGTTAAAATCATAACGGGCACGAAGGTTTCCGGAGAATTCCGGTGTCCAGGGAAGGCGGCTGCCTACCGGGACAACGATCTCTTCCAACTGCGGGTTAACCCGGGTCAACTTGTTGTCGACCAGGCTCAATGCACCCATGATGGTCAGCTGATCAGTTGCAAGCCAGGAAAAGTCTGCATCCAGACCGTTTACTTCCGCGTCACCAACATTTTCGATAAACACCAGGAATGCAACGTTGGCCGGGTCGAAACGGGACATTTGCAGGTCATCGATTTTGGACGTATATGCCGTGGCATTCAGGCGGAATCGATTTTCAAAGAAATCACCTTTGATACCAACCTCGAAGTTGGTCAAGTCGTCCGTTTTTGTCACTGCCGGAACCATGAATCCCTCATATACACCGGTTTGGTTGGCCGACGGGAATGCTGCATTGCGGTTAGACGTCTGTGGACGGTAGCCCTCGGAGTAGGCACCGAAAAGAAGAATATTGTCGGTGACGCTCCAGCTTAGCGTGCCGCGAAAAATGGTATCGCTCTGATTAATGACGCCATCAGACCCAAGGCCTTCCAGCGTAAAGCTGCCGTCGGCAATACCGTCTACGATCTGCTGAGCGTTTCCCGGGCTGAAAAAGGTCAGAAGGTCGTTCATGTCCCCGGATTCATTGTATGCACCCAGTGCCATCAGGCGCTCTGTGACGCGATTGTCAAAGGCTTGCCCGTCGCAGGGTGTCGGTGACCCTTTGCAGCCAAATGATGAACCGGTAGAGCCGATGAACTGGTAGTCCAGATCGTAGTAACGCGCACCGATGCTCGCGGTCAACCGGTCAGTCAGATCAAACTCGAATTCGCCAAAAAACGCAATTTGATCCTCTTTACGAGTGAAGTTGTTGACAAAGGTCGTTGCCGGCCCCCTGCCATACGGATTGGTGACGCCCGGCACGGTACTGACGATATTGCCGGATGATGGTGGCGAGTTGGGGGGGGTGGTAATCGTACCCGGTGCGGACGCCTGGTTAAAGCCGGCGTCGGCGGCACCGAAGTACTGGAACTGACCATCCGATGTGCTTTCCTGGTCATCAAAAAATGCACCC
>CAZAWX010000207.1:2297-7213 GCA_964488985.1 uncultured Ectothiorhodospiraceae bacterium | reverse complement strand
TCGCGAACGCCATCCATGGCTCGAATTGCATCCAAAGCCTCGTCGAGCAGGCCGGTATTTTGTGCCGATAAAATTGCACATAAATCATAATTGCCACTGATGGTGTGTAGTTTGCGCACCAGCGTGGATTTTTCCAGGACCCGCACCACTGTGGCACTGTGTTTCGAGGCCAGAGAAATTAATACCAGGGCGCTGACTTGATCACTTTGCAGGGACTGTGCCCTGGCGATGGTATAGCCCAGGATTGCCCCACTGGACTCGAGGCGCCGCAAACGCGTTTGAATCGTCGCCCGGGACACCGACAACTGCCGCGCCAGATTAGTCACCGGTGTGCGGGCATTGCGTTGCAGACAATCCAGCAGGCGTTGGTCGAGTTCGTCGACGTTGATATCCGTCAGACGCATAAATCTATCCTGTTCGTATTGAATTCATGATTTGTCACATTTTGTGCATACATTCTATACATATTGATACATTTACAGTACATATTATACAACATGAGAATACATTTTGGCAGTAAAGGCAGCGATAATTTTACTCAGTACTTCTATGAAACAGGACTCAAAAGCATGAAAAACGCAACTGTATTACTCCTTGGTGGCGGCAAAATCGGCCAGATGATTGCCAGTCTTTTAAGCCATTGCGGCACCTACCAAGTAACGGTTGCAGACCGCGATCTGAAAGCACTGAGCGCGTTCAAATCCATGCCGGTCAATTGTATCTGCACCGATATCAGCGATGCCGTTGGGTTGCGTAAAGCCGCACAAGGTTTTCGCTATATTCTCAGCGCCTGTCCGTTTTCACTCACCCCGGTCATTGCAGCGGCCGCCAAGGATGTCGGTGCCCATTATTTCGATCTGACCGAGGATGTCGCCAGCACCCGTGCCGTGAAAGCCCTGGCCTGCGATGCAACAACTGCCTTCATGCCGCAATGCGGCCTGGCGCCAGGATTCATCTCCATCGTCGCCCAGCATCTGGCGCAACAGTTCGATGATCTGACCGATTTGCACATGCGCGTCGGTGCCCTGCCCCTGTATCCGAGTAATGCGTTGAAATACAACCTGACCTGGAGCACCGATGGTCTGATCAATGAATACTGCAATCCCTGCGAAGCTATCGTCGAGGGCCGAATGCGTGAAGTCATGCCGCTCGAAGGACATGAATACTTCGCTCTGGACGGGGTTGAATACGAGGCCTTCAATACCTCGGGCGGCCTCGGTACGTTGTGTGAAACCCTCGCCGGAAAGGTTCAGGATTTAAACTACCGAACCGTTCGCTATCCAGGTCATCTTGATATCGTGCGTCTGCTGGTCAATGAATTGAAACTTGGCCAACGCCGGGATTTGCTCAAAGAAATCCTCGAAGGGGCCATTCCGCTGACCCTGCAGGACGTGGTGTTGGTATTTGTAACCGCAGCGGGCCGACAGAACGGGCGTTTCATTCAGCAAAGCTATGCCCGTAAGATTTACTCAGACACCATTCACGGTCAACTGTGGAGCGCCATTCAAATTACGACAGCTGCCGGGATCTGCGCAGCTTTGGATTTGCTGCATCAAGGCAAGCTGCCGCAGCAAGGATTCATCTGCCAGGAACAAATCCCCCTTGACGCGTTTCTGGAAAACCGTTTTGGCCGTTACTTTGCCAGCGGCGAGGCGTTAAAATTGGCAGCCTGATTGGCAGCCTGAATAAGCCAATCGACAGCCCACACCATTTTAACTGACGGGGACTACCATGAGTTATCACGCCATATTCAATCGCCTCGGACTTGGTGACGAAGAATTGACAGCCGGAGATATGGCCGTCAGGACACCCATCGACGGAGCTGTCATTGCCAATGTGGCCAGGACTCCCCTCGATGATTTATCCGCGGTGATTGATAACGCCACCAAGGCGAGTAACGCCTGGCGAGTGATTCCTGCTCCACAACGCGGCGAACTCGTGCGTTTGTTGGGCGAAGAACTACGCAAAGCAAAACACGATCTCGGCGAACTGGTCAGTCTTGAGTGTGGCAAGATCATTCAGGAAGGCTACGGCGAAGTGCAGGAAATGATCGATATCTGTGATTTCGCAGTGGGTCTGTCCCGGCAACTCTATGGCCTGACGATTGCCTCAGAACGTCCCGGCCATCACATGCGTGAAACCTGGCATCCTCTCGGCGTGTGCGGTGTTATCACGGCGTTTAATTTCCCCGTCGCCGTATGGTCCTGGAACACGGCTCTGGCACTGATTTGCGGTAACGCAGTGATCTGGAAACCTTCAGAAAAAACCCCGTTGACGGCCCTGGCCTGCCGCAATATTTTGCAACGCGCTTTGGACCGTTTCGACGCCCCTGTAGATAATGTGTTGCAGGTCATCATTGGCGAACGTGATCTGGGTGAAGCCTTTGTCGATGATTCACGCATCGCCCTCATCAGCGCTACCGGCAGCACCGCCATGGGCCGCCAGGTTGCACCCCGGGTTGCGGCACGGTTTGGCCGCTGCATCCTCGAACTCGGCGGTAACAACGCGATGGTCGTAACGTCCAGTGCTGATCTGGAACTGGCCGTGCGAGCTATTGTTTTCTCAGCGGTCGGCACCGCCGGACAACGTTGCACCAGCCTGCGTCGCCTCATCGTTCACGAAGATGTCTATGCGCAATTGCTGGCAAAGCTCATCCCGGCCTACGCCAGCGTCAAGGTCGGAGATCCCCTTGATGAAGCCCATCTGGTCGGCCCCTTAATCGATCAAGATGCCTTTGATCGCATGCAAAATGCCTTGCAAAGCGCTACCCAGGCAGGCGCCACCGTCCACGGCGGCCAGCGCCAACTCGCTGATCGCTACCCGAATGCCTGGTACGTCCAACCGGCCATCGTTGAGATGCCGGAACAATCGACACTGGTGCAAACTGAAACTTTCGCACCCATCCTCTATGCCATGAAATACAAGGAATTCGACACCGCCATCGCCCTGCACAACGACGTTCCCCAGGGACTGTCCTCGTGTATTTTTACCACCGATGTCCGTGAAGCTGAACGCTTTTGCTCCGATACCGGTTCCGACTGCGGCATCGTCAACGTCAACATTGGCCCCAGCGGCGCTGAAATCGGTGGTGCCTTTGGTGGCGAAAAGGAGACCGGTGGCGGCCGGGAATCAGGTTCGGATGCCTGGAAAGGTTATATGCGCAGGGCCACCAACACCATCAACTACAGCACTGAACTGCCGCTCGCCCAGGGCCTGAAATTTGAGATCTAGCTGCGCACACAGCATGTTCGGCTGAACTTTCCCGGCCCGCTGCCGATAGGTCATATATCCATGGCATATCGGAGAATCAAATGCGCCAGTCCAGGCTCCTGCTCGTTGTTTTTCTACTCCTTGGCCCCGGCGTTGCGAGTGCCGCGGAAGAAGCGGTGCTGAAAGATTTTACCGGCCACTGGGCCGCAATTGCCGCCGTGTTTATTTTCTGCCTGGCCTACGCGCTGGTCATTGCAGAAGAATCCATACACCTGCGCAAATCAAAGCCCGTTACCGTCGCTGCCGGTATTATCTGGACCATCGTCGCACTCGTTTATGCCGCCAGTGGCGATGTGCACACCGCCGATATGGCGGTGCGTGACAACCTCCTCGAATTTGCTGAATTGTTCTTGTTTCTCCTCGCTGCCATGACCTACATCAACACCATGGAGGACCGGGGGGTTTTCGATGTCCTGCGTGTCTGGCTGGTCTCCCAGGGCTTTACCCTGCGAACCATTTTCTGGGTTACCGGTGCCCTGGCCTTTGTCATATCCCCGGTAGCCGATAACCTCACCACCGCATTGCTCATGGCCACTGTGGTGATTGCGGTCGCCGGATCCAATACCACCTTTGTCACGGTGTCGTGTATCAACATCGTCGTTGCCGCCAATGCCGGCGGCGCATTCAGCCCTTTTGGTGATATCACTACTTTGATGGTATGGCAAAAAGGGCTGGTGCATTTCAGTGATTTCTTCCACCTTTTTCTTCCTGCCCTGGTGAACTGGCTGATACCAGCAGCCATCATGTCCATGGTGGTCGACAAGGTACGCCCCGAGGCCGTTGAAGAAACGGCCGAACTCAAACAAGGCGCATTGATCGTGACCGGGCTTTTCATTGTTACCATCATCATGGCCGTCAGTGCGCATAACTTCCTGCACCTTCCGCCGGTGATGGGCATGATGACCGGCCTCGGCCTGCTGAAAATGTTCGGCTATTACCTGAAATTGCAGAGCCAAAAAATTCACGATCCCGGCGCCGGTGCCCTGGGGGTTGAAAATTATGAAAACAAGGACCATGGCAAACAGGAGGAATTCAACATCTTCAAAAAACTGGCCCGGGCGGAATGGGACACCTTAATGTTCTTTTATGGGGTCATCTTGTGCGTCGGTGGCCTCGGCACCCTGGGTTATCTGGGGCTTGTTTCCGGGTTGATGTACGACGGTATGGGCGCCACTGGCGCCAATATCCTGGTCGGGCTGCTCTCAGCAATTGTCGATAATATTCCTGTTATGTTCGCAGTCTTAACCATGAACCCCGACATGAGCACCGGGCAATGGATGCTGGTTACTCTAACCGCCGGTGTTGGTGGATCCTTGCTCTCCATCGGATCCGCCGCCGGTGTCGCGGTCATGGGCCAGGCCCGCGGTATCTATACTTTTTTCTCACACTTGAAATGGAGCTGGGCAATTGCCCTCGGCTATGCTGGCAGTATCTGGGTACACTTTCTCATCAACGGTCGGTTTTTTTCCCCGGCCTGAACGACATCAACCATTACCCTCACCAGTACAACCGGCACAACGACCGTGAATTTCCAGGCAGGTATTATCGACCTCGAAGCCGGTTTTACTGGCCCACTCGTTCAACGTCTGATTGGCTTGCGGAAGGCTGAATTCGAGGACCGACTTGCATTCATCGCAAATCGCAAA
>CAZAWX010000207.1:0-2197 GCA_964488985.1 uncultured Ectothiorhodospiraceae bacterium | reverse complement strand
ACCGCTATATCTGTCTTGCTGACAGCAAGGATGTCGCCGAACAGATAACCCAGCAAGTCAATGCGCAGCCAACTCATGAAAGCGATCAGCACCAGTCCAATGGCCAGTGTGGAATGGGAGAGAATCCCCAGCAATGCATCCGTCGACAGGCGGGATTGGCGTTGCAAACTGAGCAGTGCCAATGCCACCAATGTAGCGACTGTGAATATTCCCAGTATTGTAGGTACATCGATCAAGATCGAAAAGGCGATGCCCAATAATGCGGAATGGGCCATGGTGTCACCAAAATAAGCCATGCGTCGCCAAACGATAAAACAGCCCAGCGGTCCAGCCATCAAAGCCACCCCGATACCAGCGATTAAGGCTCGACTGAAAAAATCATCCAACATATTCGCTATTTCCTGGTGAACATTCCGGTGTGGTTGACGGGGCAATTGGAACAACGCTGCCATCAGGCAGGTGCTGGTGGTTATGGTGATGCTGGTATACCGCCAGTGCTGCAGCGGCACGAGGGCCAAATAATTCCCGGTACTCCTTGCTTTCAGCCACACGCTGCGGTTCCCCATCACAGCAGACATGGCCATTGAGGCAGACCACCGTATCGGTTTGGGCCATGACAATGTTCAGATCATGAGAGACCAGTAAAATACCGCACTGCAGCTGATCCCGGATCTGCCGAATCAACTCGTAAAGTGCGATTTCCCCGGCGAAATCGACGTTTTGCACCGGTTCATCGAGAATCAGTACATCAGGTTTGCGGATCAGCGCCCTGGCCAGTAACAGGCGCTGAAATTCACCACCGGACAGCGTCTGCACAGGTAGATTGCGTAATGAAGCAATTCCCACGGTTGCCAGTGCCTGATGAATCAAATTTTGCGGTTGAGCCCCGGTTAAGCTCATAAACCTGGAAACACTCAGCGGCAGACTGGCATCGATACTGATACGCTGGGGAACATAACCGATGCGCAGTCCGGCAGACCGCTTTAATGTTCCTTCGATCATCGGCACAATACCGAGCAGTGCGCGCAAAGTCGTGGTTTTACCGCCGCCATTCGGCCCAATCAGGGTGACAATTTCACCTCGATGGAGGCTTAGATTGACCCCTCGAACCAGCCAGTGCCCCGCTTGATTAACGCCGAGATTTCGCACCTCCAACAAGGTTGTTGCACTCTGGCTGTCCGCTTTGAGGTTACTGAGCAAAATACTTACTCCTGGTTTGATATGTTATAATATAACATTATCTTTTAATAAGCTTCACCTCACCCAATCCATGTTGCGGTTTTTCAACTCTGCTGTTTTCACCCTGTGCATGCTGCTGGTATTTAACGTGCCGGTACAGGCGCTGAATGTTGTGGTATCGATCCGCCCATTGCATTCTCTGGTAGCGGCGGTAATGGCTGGCACAGGGACCCCAGGGTTAATTATCCGCACCGGCATCTCGCCCCATGACTACGCGCTTAAACCGTCCGATGCCAAACGACTCGAAAAATCACAGATCGTATTCTGGATGGGCCCGGGTATGGAAAATTTCCTGGTTGCGCCACTGCAAACCCTTGCCCCCAGTGCGCGGAGTATCGCGTTTTTGCAAATGCCGGGATTGCTTGGCTTAACACCACGCGATGTGCCGATCCGAGCAGATTCGGAAACTTTCGCATTGGCCATGGCACAACCGGACACAGTGAATCCTGATCCCCACGCCTGGATGGACCCTGAAAATGCCCGCCGTATGCTCATCCATATCGCTCAGGTAGTGGCACAAGCCGATCCGCAACGTGCCGAGATCTATCAACGCAATGCACAGCGCACAGCCCGGCGGCTTGAAACACTGGAAACTGAATTACAACACGTTCTGCAACCCTTAAAAAATATCCCGTATATCGTTTATCACGATGCCTATTTATACTTTGAGCGACGTTTTGGTTTGACCCCGGCAGCGGTTGTGAGCACGAACCCCGAACTACCCGTCGGCGCCGGACGCGTCCGCAAACTCCTGGGACTGATCCGAAGTCATAATATCCGCTGTGTGTTCACCGAACCACAATTCAATCCCCGTCTGCTTGACGTCCTTGTGGAATCACCCGACATTCACAGCGCAATTCTTGATCCGCTCGGCACAAATATTGAGCCGGGCCCAAATTTATATGCACAATTGTTACGCGACACGGCTAACGCGCTTCACACCTGTTTAACGCGCTAA
>CAZAWX010000206.1:0-7225 GCA_964488985.1 uncultured Ectothiorhodospiraceae bacterium | reverse complement strand
GGATGTGGCATCCCTGCCACATACACTTCCTTCACCAACACCCCTCTATTCCACTGGGTTGCGCTTAAGAACGGACCTATGAGTCCACGTTAATCACTTTCTACACCCTTAGCACACAGGTTTTGTGTTGAAGGCCCTCTCGATGATGCTCAGGGTAAGTGGGATGAGGTCCAGAAACTCTGCTTCCTGGTCAAGATCGAGCCGGGTTAAGGGGTGCTGGTCAAGCCACCCCGGAGGAAAAAGACAAGTGAGCGTGGCTTCCCCCGCCTGCACCTCAACCCCTGGCAGGCTATGGCGACTGCGGTTGCGGTGCAGTACTACGGACAACCTCAATAATGTTGCCAGGAGGATCAAAGCCGGACGGTCTTTGGGGGTCACAATCTCAAACTCAGCCAAGGGAAATTTACGCCGATGTGCACGTACCAGGAGGGCGAGATGATCCTGGGTTGTATGCGAAAATCCAGCCAAATCCATGTGTTTAATCAGGTAGCCACCATGCTTGTGATATTGGCGGTGGGATACATCCATACCGATTTCATGTAACAGCGCGGCCCAACGCAACAAAGGTAAGTGGCGTGTTTTACTTAATCCCAGCGGTTTGGCTAGTGCCCCGAACAGTTTACAGGCGGTTTCCACCACCCGATTCGCGTGTCTGGCATCAATCTGATAGCGGGAAATGAGATCTTGTACGCTGTTTTCGCGGATATCTTCCGAGGTTGTGCGCCCAAGCAGATCAAACAACAGACCTTCGCGCAGTGCGCCACTGGAAACCAGCATGGTCTTGATTTTCAGTGCTTCAAAAATGGCCGTTAAAATAGCCACGCCGCCGGGAAAGACACTGTGGCGTTCTTCAGCGAGGCCTTCAAGTTTGACACTGCCTGAATCTTTGGCTTTCGCCAGCGTCTCAAACAATTTTGTGAGTCCTTCGTAAGTAATAGATTGTTGTGACCAACCATTCGCCTGTAACACATCGCGCACCGCGAGAATGGTTCCAGAGGCGCCAATTGCGGTTTCCCAGTTGGGCCTGCGAAATTGCCCTTGGATCGGTTCAAGTTCATGCAGAGCCTGAAGTTTTGCTAACTGCATGGCATTTTTTTTAACCCGCCCTGCAGCGAAAAATCGCCTTGAATAGGTCACGCAACCCATGAACAGACTCTCAAGTTTTTGCGGATTGAACTGCTGGCCTAAAATGAGTTCGGTGCTGCCGCCGCCAATGTCTATGACCAGGCGCTGATCGTTACTGTCTTCCAGCGCATGTGAGACACCCAGATAGATTAACCGCGCCTCTTCCTGGCCACTGACGACTTCGATATCCTGCCCCAGTGCCTGTTGTGCATCTTGCATGAAATCCTTGCCATGACGGATTCTGCGCAGGGTATTGGTCCCGACTACGCGAATATTTTCGCTAGGGATGTTCTGCAGGCGTTGACCGAATCGTGACAGACAATCAAGTGCCCGTTGCGCAACCAGCGGATCGAGTTGCTGTTGCTTGTTCAACCCGGCGGCCAGGCGCACCATTTCTTTCAGCTTGTCGATAACCTGCAGTCGGCCGTCACGATTTTCCGCGATCACCAGATGAAAGCTGTTGGATCCTAAATCCAGGGCTGCAAACTGGGATGATAGCAAGAACAGATCCTTTATACAGTCAAATAAATGATTAAAAGTTCTTTAGCAGAACAGTGGTTTGCGGATCCAGAAAACCGGCGATGGTTGCTTCAGTCTCCAATGCCAAAGCACGGTTTAAATCCGTCGTTGAGATCTGATTCAAGACACGCTTCATTGCCCGCACTGAAAGTGTTGGCAGGGCGGCCAGTTTTGTTGCGAGTTCGAATGCCTCGTTGTGCAGTGCCGCGTCATCGACGACTCGCCAGGCCACACCAATGCGTGCAAGTTCCTCGGCATCGTAACGCTGGCCGAGCAGCAGCATCTCTTTGGCCTTGTTCAGGCCCACCAATGCCGGTAACAGTGAGGTCACGGCACCGGTCACAAACAGATTCAGCGAAACTTCCGGAAAGAATGCTTTGGCGCTTTTTGCCCAGATCGGAAAATCACAATTAATGGCCCATTCAAATCCCCCTCCCACTGCCCAGCCATTGATCGCCCCAACAACGGGCTTGGCACCGAAGACGATGGACCGGGTTGCCTGCTGAATGGCGTCCACCAGCGCGCGGGCTTGAGCCTCATTTTCAGGGTGTACATGCTCATGACGGTCATCGCCTGCACAAAATGCCCGCCCGGCACCGGTGAAAATAATGGCCCGCGTGGCGTTGTCTGCATTGGCATCAGTAAAGGCCTGTGCCACATCTTCGATTAATTGCCGGTTCATGGCGTTCAGGTTGTCCGGGCGATTTAAGGTAAGTGTGCGTACACCTTCTGTACTACATTCACTGAGAATTGTTGCATAGCGATAAGTGTTCATTGATAGCGCCTCACGACCCGCATTGTTTTACCCTCGGTGACCGGGAAACTGCCCGGCGCAGCTAAACTGACTTTAGCGCTTGCCCCCAGTGAGGTTTTGATCGCCCGTTCAATTCGTTCGGCCAGTTCCTCAGCCGCAGTTTGGGTGTTCGCCAACTCGACCTGCACCGGCAGGAAATCATAGGGTGGCTGATGTTCAAGCACGATTCGATAGTCACCGGATAATTCGCTGAATTCGTTGAGCAACGCCGCAATCATGGTCGGAAAAATATTCAAACCCCGGACCACGATCATATCGTCACTGCGTCCGACCACACGAAAGCGCATGCCGGTACGATGGCATTGACAAGGTTCAGTTTCCTCAATGGTGATGATATCGCCGGTGCGAAATCGTACCAGAGGCTGGCACTCGCGTTGCAGATGGGTCAAAACCAGTTCACCGGTTTGTCCCTGTTCAAGCGTGAGTGGATCCTCTGAGTCGGGATCAATGAGTTCCGGGTACAGCACATCGGCTGCCAGAAAATGCAGGTGGGTGTCATATTCGCACTGGGCAGCGAAATTTGACAGCACATCAGATACCCCGTAGTTGGCATTGCGTGGTTCCATTCCCCAGACCTCACGAATTCGCTCCCGCAAGGCGGGATCATCAAGGCCTGGTTCGCCACCAAACAAGCCAAGTTTCAAACCGAGTTCACGTGGCCGCAGGTCAGGGAATCGGGATTCGAGTACGCGCTTCAAGACACCGGGATAAGACGGTGTGCAGGAAATCGCATTGATACCCAGGCTGAGGATGGTATTGATGAGCCGTTCACTGCCACCCACTCCGTAGGGAACAACCGTGGCGCCGGTTCGTTCAAGGGTCAGGTGGTCGGTCAGGCCACCCATCCACATCTGGTAATTCAGGCAGTGGACCACGGTGTGATCTGGCGTCAAGCCGGCAGCTCTATGACTGCGCCCGCCAACCGCCTGGGTCAACTCACAATCCGCCGCAGACAGAGCGAGATTCATCGCTTGCCCGGTCGTTCCTGACGTGCGGTGAAGGCGCGTGACAGTGGTCCGTGGTGCGGCAAGGTATTGGCCGAAGGGCGGGTGTTGTGCCTGGGACAACCTGAGTTGCGCTTTAGACGACAGCGGCAGTGCCGGCAAATCGCGTAAGTTGGCGGGTGGGGATCGCCCCTCCCATAAGTTTTGATAAAACGCGGAGTTGGCTTCCACATAGAGGCGCTGACGTTCCCATGCATCCTGCTGTAGCGCACTCGACTCAGTCGAGGTGAGCGTTTCCATATCCCAATTTTGCGTCAATTCAGTCTCTCCATCTACCGTATTAACAGCCTCTCAGTATAGCGGCCATGGCCACTGGCAGACAGTCGATAAACGCTGCCGCAGCAATGATTCAATTGCCCATCCGATGCCAGCCTGGAATCCTAACTGGACTCATTAAATCGTTGAGTTTGGCGCTGTCCACTGCAAAGCGTTTTACCTAGCATGGTCTGTCAATTTGAATCCGTTTGTCTGGGATGGGTTCGTGATTGCACGTTAGCAATACAACACTATGAGGATTGAAGAATGAAAATGACTACCGAGGAGGCCTTCGTCAAGGTTTTGCAGATGCACGGTATCGAAAATGCCTTTGGCATTATTGGTTCCGCGATGATGCCGGTTTCCGATTTGTTTCCGGCCGCTGGTATTACCTTCTGGGACTGTGCACATGAAACCAACGCCGGGATGATGTGTGACGGATATACTCGCGCAACGGGCAAAATTGCCATGGCCATCGCACAAAATGGCCCCGGGATAACCAATTTCGTAACGCCAGTTAAAACGGCATATTGGAATCACACACCGCTGTTGCTGGTGACGCCACAAGCGGCAAACAAGACCATTGGCCAGGGGGGATTTCAGGAAATTCCGCAGATGGCCGTTTTCGAAGACATGGTTTGCTACCAGGAAGAAGTGCGTGATCCCTCCCGGATCGCCGAAACCCTGAACCGGGTCATCAACAAGGCCATCCGTGGCTCAGCGCCTGCCCAGATCAATGTTCCCCGGGACTTTTGGACTCAGGTGGTCGATATTGAGTTACCGCAGAGTGTTACCCTCGAACGCCCTACCGGTGGCGTCGAGGCGATAGCGCAAGCTGCAGCATTGTTATCCAACGCAAAGTTTCCGGTTATTCTATCCGGTGCCGGAGTGGTGATTGGTGGTGCAATTGGCGCCTGCCAAGCTTTGGCCGAGCGTCTCGATGCACCTGTTGCCTCGGGTTATCAACACAATGACAGTTTCCCGGGTTCGCACCCGTTGGCCTGTGGGCCACTTGGCTATAATGGCTCAAAGGCGGCGATGCAATTAATCACCCAGGCCGATGTGGTCCTCGCGTTGGGCACACGCCTCAACCCTTTCTCCACTTTGCCGGGCTATGATATTGATTACTGGCCGCAAAATGCGAGCATTATCCAGGTGGACATCAATGCCGATCGCATTGGCCTGACGAAGAAAGTCACCGTTGGTATTTGTGGTGATGCGCTACAGGTCGCCGAACAGATTCTGGCCCAACTTTCCAAGAGCGCCGGTGATGCCGGACGTGAAGAACGCAAGGCCTTGATTCACCAGACCAAGTCTGCATGGCTACAGACCTTGAGCAGCATGGACCACGAAGCTGATGATGCAGGCACCACCTGGAACGAGCGTAGTCGCAATCGCGAGCCGGATCATATGGCGCCGCGCCAAGCCTGGCGTGCGATTCAGGCCGCGTTGCCTGATGATGCCATTATCTCCAGTGATATTGGTAACGCCTGTGCCATCGGCAATGCCTATCCGACTTTTGAGGAAGGCCGCAAATATCTTGCCCCTGGGTTGTTTGGTCCTTGCGGCTACAGTTTCCCGGCCATACTTGGAGCGAAGATTGGCAAGCGGGATGTGCCCGTTGTTGGCTTTGCCGGTGACGGCGCCTTCGGCATCAGCATGAATGAGATGACCGCCTGCGGCAGGGATAGCTGGCCGCCCATTACCATGGTGATTTTTCGTAACTACCAATGGGGTGCGGAAAAACGCAACACCACGCTTTGGTATGACGACAACTTCGTCGGTACGGAACTCGATCTTGATGTAAGTTATGCGAAAATCGCCGAAGCCTGTGGCGTAAAAGGTGTACAGGTACGCACGACTCAGCAGTTGACCGAGGCATTGGCTGCGGCGGTCAAAGCGCAAATGGACAACGGTGAAACCACCTTCCTGGAAGTTATTTTGAATCAGGAACTCGGTGAACCCTTCCGTCGCGATGCCATGAAGGCGCCAGTAAAGGTCGCTGGTATCGACAAAAAGGATATGCGCCCGCAATCCGGTGCCTGAGTAACGATGTCCTGAAAGCTAAACCCGTGAGGTGCGTATCGTGCCTCGCGGGTTTCATCGATCCGCGAGGGCGTCGTTGCGCCTTACCGGCACAGACCAGATATACTCCGCAATAGCGTCGATATCCTTGGCGCTTAGATATGACAGGCTGTTTTCGACAACTTCGGCCATTAATCCGTCCGCATATGGACCGTCTTCGATTTCGCCTACGCCTAAGTACTCCACCAGTTCAGATCGCTTCCAATCGCCGATCCCTGTGGCTTTGTCCCGGGTGATATTCGGAATCGTTTCGTGATCTGGCCCGTCAGGAGTCCCTGCTAATTCCATCTGTTTGTCGAGCACTCCAAGCTTATTGCGCTGAGTGTGACATTCGCCGCAGTGCGCCATGGCAATCACCAGATAAGCGCCTCGATTCCACAAGGCGGAGCGTTTCGGATCAGGGGTAAGCGGGCCTGTTTTCAGGAACAAGAGCTTCCAAAACCAGTTTGCAACCCTGAAGTTTACGTACCAGCGCAAGTCGTGATGACGGTTAATTCGTGCCACCGGCGGGGTGCTTTGCAGGTAGGCATACAGCGCAGCCAGATCGTCGGAGCGCATATTCGTAAATGAAGGGTAAGGGAATACTGGATAATAATGTCGCCCATCAGGGCTTATTCCTTTGCGGATTGAACGAATAAAGTCCGCAAGTGTCCAACGCCCAATGCCTGCAGTGGGGTGGGAGGAGATGTTTGGGGTATAAAAAGTACCAAAGGGTGTGCTCAGGGCTCTCCCACCGGCGAGGAATTTGCCGCCATTATCTATATCAGTGTGGCAACCACCGCAACCGGCAGCGCGAAATATGTACTCTCCGCGCTTTATGAGTGCCGGATCAGGCGCTGCATATATATCAGCGGCCGGGATTAATAATGCTGCTATAAACAGCCAATGCCACAGACCACCCACCTTGGGAATGAGGTGGTAGACTGATTTTTTATGCGGCTGGAGAAAATGCCAGTCAGTGTTCATGGGTCACCAGGACCTTGCAGAGGAGGTAATACCGATGAGGAAAATTGTCAATTTAGGCACGCTGTTAACCTTGTGTTTCATGCTCGGATTTTCAGGAATGGCCTCGGCACAGAAAAAGCATGCCCCAAAAGGAGTGTGGAAGGCAATGATAGGAAGTCTGACGGATATACAGGGGATTACGGCATCGTTGACCGTTTTCGATATGAAACGCGCTGCCATGTTTGCTGATTCACTGGTAAAACGGGAAACCTTTATCTCAAAAATGGAACGGTTGCCGAAACCGGTAAGAGACGGTCACGCCAAGGTCGCTGAAGCGGCCACAGAACTTGCCGCAGCCACCAAGGCGGGTGATGAAAAAGAAACCTCACTGAAAATAGGTAAAGTACTGGCTGCCTGCAGTTCCTGTCATTATAACCTGCGCGATAAAAAGCGCCGTGCAAAAATGAACTGAAGCACT
>CAZAWX010000205.1:0-7263 GCA_964488985.1 uncultured Ectothiorhodospiraceae bacterium | reverse complement strand
CTTACTGGATTCCCGCCTTCGCGGGAATGACAGCGTAAAGAGTTTCCGGATGGGCACTATTTAGGTTCATCCTGATAAACAATCATTTCAGTGTTTTGCTATCAGCCTGAAATTGGCTTAGCTGTTCTTAAAGGTGCGTTTATAGATAACAATAATTGTGTGGCGCCAATTGTGTGGCGCCGTATCTGGTTGAGACTATACAACCGATGCAATTGTGGGAATGAACCATTACCGTGTACAAGCACCAGATTTATGGTGGGTAACACACTGATAGCGTTCGCAACCGCAAAGCATAAACTTAACCAGAATTTACGTTTAGACTTCATGTTCTCCAAAATATAGTCGACCCATAGAGGACGTTGGCGACAAATGAACTTGTTTTTCGATCTGGATGGCACACTTACAGACCCAAAACTGGGAATTACCTCATGCATCCAGTATGCCCTGACACGTCTGGATCGCCCCTGCAGTAATGTACGCAGTCTGGAAAAATACATTGGCCCCCCATTGCTGGATAGCTTTCGGGAACTGCTGGACGATGACGATTTAGCAGTTCAGGCGATTACGTTATATCGCCAGCGATTCAGCACCCTTGGAATGTTTGAGAATAAACTGTATGCAGGCATCACTGATTGCCTGAATCAATTAAAACACTCCCAAATTCCATTATTCGTTGTTACCTCCAAGCCCACTGTCTATGCAGAAAAAATAATTCAACATTTTAATCTGGCGGATTTTTTCACTCGAATTTACGGCAGTTCACTAGACGGCCGTTTAACGAATAAATCGCAGTTGCTGCGTCATGTCCTGCAACACGAATACATCCAGGCACAAACGGCACTGATGATAGGTGATCGACGCTACGATATCATTGGCGCCAAAGAAAACGGCATAGCAACTATTGGTGTATCGTGGGGCTATGGCACCCACCAGGAACTTACCCAGGCAGGTGCGGATCGTTTATGTGCTGAACCAAATCAGCTTTTCGATTGTATCCAGACTTTTTTATAAAGAGGGCCTGTTGCACACATGACCCGAATATTACTTGTTGCCAAAGATTGGAGCGGCGGTTTAGCACGCTACTTATTGCTCGCGCTTGAACAACGTGAACGTTCACGCACACAGTGGATAACGACGTATCCCTGTACACAATCCGATAAAATCGCCTATCGCATTAATCGCCGACACTGGAATTTGCAGCGACTTCACACTATAAATAATAGCGCACGGGATATTGCCTTATTTGTTAACTTGCCAACCTATCCACAGCGGCTGAAGTACCACGCAAACAATGTCCTGTGGCTCACCGATGCACCCCGCTACAGTGCCGATCAGCTGGCCGCGTTCTCGAAAATCTATATCAGCGATCCCGGCTATAGCGAAGATATACTAAAGATTGTTGGCAACGACAAATTTGCCGGCATTCTACCCTTTGCCTGTTCTCCCTCAGTTCACAGGTCGCTAACAGCTAAAATTGATACTGATGTATGTTTCGTCGGCCGTCGGGACGTACACCGCAATGCCTTTCTTAAACAGTTGCTGGATCTTGACTGCAGCAGTCATATTTACGGTAATTACTTTCTGCAAGATACATTGTTTTGGCATAAACCCACCGCCTTTCGTCGTTCTGTAGCAAATAACCGGCTTGCTGATATTTATGCCCGGCACCGGATCAGCTTAAACATTCATGCCAGGGTTGTACGTGCAGGAACCAATATGCGTACCTTTGAATGTGCCGCCTGCGGAATTCCTCAGCTGGTAGAATCGCGCCCTGGCCTGGAGCATTTATTTCTCCCCGGGGAAGAAATTTGCACCTTCAGCACGCTTGATGAAATGGCAGCATCCATAGAACGGCTTCTAGGCGATCCGAGCTACCGCGAACAACTAAGCCACAAAGCCCGCAAACGTGTGTTGGCTGAACATACCTATGCGCAACGAATTGAGAAATTGCTTGCCACCATATAACCCGTTGACCAGAGCCATTAAGTGAGGAAACTGAAACCTGACTGACCCTCAGTTCACGAATCTGCAAGTAGTTGTAATGGGTCCGCATCAACCCCCGGGCGCGAAAAACCACTATCTGCCAGACGTTGCCATAATGCCAGACACAACAACGTCCATACCCCGCGGCTAACATCGCCGTGAGACGACTGCCGGCTTAACAATGCCTTTACCCCAGGGACACTGCACCAATACTGAATCACGGGTTGACGCGGCAGTATATCCTCAAGGTGTTTGATAAAATCTCTATCCAGCCAGTCCCGGACAGGAACACTAAATCCAGATTTAGGTGCCGTTAAAACTGATTTCGGTAAATGTTCTCCTGCCCAATGACGTAAAAACACTTTCCCGCTTCGACCCTGGATCTTTAATTGATCCGCCAGCATCAAGCCAAACTCAACAACTCTGTGATCCAACCATGGGACTCGACCTTCCAGACCATTGGCCATCAGCATGCGATCCGCCTTGACCAACAAATCATCCGCCAACCATGTTTGAATATCCACGCGTTGCATTCTTTCGAGTCGAGTCGCCATCGAGGGCGTTGAATCCCAGGCTGTTCGAGTCGGTTTATGCCAATCAGCCCCCCGCAACTGTGTACAAAAGACTCGATTGAACCAGGCAGCAGAAAAATTGCCCTGGCTCCTAAAACCACCTAATGGGCGTCCCCTTAATGTATTGAGCAGACGTTTGAGTACGCCACTGCGATAACGCCCGTAACCGGCAAACACTTCATCACCACCCTCGCCGGTAAAAACTACTTTCAACTGCCTGGCTGCATATTCTGCCAATAACAATGTCGGCAGCGCCGCGTGATCCAGCATTAAATCGTCGGCAGCCCATAATGCCAATGGCAACCGGTTTAACATCTCCTCGCGCTGTACCTCAATACCCGTATGAACAGTTCCATATAACCTTGCAGTTGCTGCCGCAACCTTTAATTCATTGTGTACACCAGTTCCGGGAAACCCCAAGCTAAAGGTATGGATCGGCTTTGAATATTGTTTTTTCATCATCGCCAACAACGATGATGAATCGACCCCTCCGGACAAAAACAAACCGATAGGAACGTCACTGCGTAAATGATGATCAATAACAGCAGGCATCAATTCTTCAAACGCTTCAGTCGCTTGAGCCAGATTCGATAGTTTTTGTGGTTGATGTTCCGCCTGCCAATAGTTCCAGCACTTTAGCTTCGCTTGGCTATTTACAACCATCGCCTGTGCTGCCTGTAGCCGATAAATATCTTTTACCGGCGTCTCGGATCCTGTACTGAAATTATTCTGCAAACATTGCGCTAAGGCCTGGGTTTGCAACACCGGATGAGCACCTGACACGGCCAATAGCGCTTTTATTTCAGAAGCAAAAAAGAAACATCCCCCCTGGCAGGTATAGTACAAGGGCTTGATTCCGATTCGATCTCTGGCCAGAAATAATTGCCGACGTTCAGCATCATATATTGCAAAAGCAAACATTCCCTGCAGCTTTTCCAGTATCTGCGTGCCATATTCACGATACCCATGGAGGATGCATTCGCTATCGGATTGTGTCCTGAATTGATGACCGCAAGATTCCAGGTGTTTGCGTAATTCAATGTAGTTATAGATTTCACCGTTGGCGACAAGCACGAGATCTCCGCTTACGCTTAGCATTGGTTGATGTCCTGTCGATACGCCTATGATCGACAGGCGTGTTTGCAGCAAACCGATGCCACCAGCGCTGTACACGCCGTGGTCATCCGGACCACGGTGGGTGAGTGTCCTGGCTAAATTTTCAAATACCGCTGGCTCTACTTCACCTTGTGACGATAGTACCCCGGCAATCCCGCACATCAACGCCTACCGAGCAAACGTGCGTACAAATCAAGATAAGCATTTACCACCACTTCCCGTGAATGCGCTGCCTGGAGGCTATTAAATCCCTCTGCAGCCAGCATTTTGCGATAAGCAGGCTCTGCTTCCAATAGCGTTTGTAGCCCCGCAGCTAAATCATCTGCATCTTCAACTGCAACCAAGGCACCGTTAAAGCCGGTTTTAATTAATTCTGCCGGGCCACCTGTATCGGTAGCCAGTACTGGTATTTTATGATTCCATGCTTCAAGGATGACATTCCCTAAAGGTTCGTGCCGCGATGGGCATACGAACACATCCGCCAGTTGCAGATAGGGCTCTGGTTCTGATTGCCAGCCCAACCAGCGTATTCGACGGTCAATTCCACTTTTTTGCGCTTGCTCATGTAACGCCTCTTTTTCTGGACCATCGCCGACCATTAACACCCGTACCGGCCGTGATTGAATGTGTTCGGGTAAGCGTGCCAATGCGTCCAGCATGACATCGTAGGCTTTATTTCGATGCAGACGCCCCAGGCAAACAACCACCCAGGCGTCTGGCTCAAGCGAAAATTCTTTACGTAATATCTCAAGTTTGGATTTTTCTAAAACCGACGCGGGCTCAACAAAATTGCCAATATGGAAAACACGCTCCGAGGCAAAGCCCTGAGCCACGAGATAATCCCGAATTCCCCTTGTGTTGGCTACCCAGGCATGTGCATGGCGATAACCCTTAGGCGTGTAGTATCCGCCCAGTCTGGCAATATGAATTGGCTTGTTGCGCTGTTGTTTAATATGCGTCAGGCGCGTTGCACGACCCATGTACGTTTGCACAATTTGAGCGTCAAATCCTCGAATTGCCGATCCAATCCGGGTTCTGGCAACAGGATCAATAATACTGCGCATTTTGATGTGTCGATGTTTGGCTGCGGGACTAAGCAGCGGGTTAAGCTCGCTGTTCGGTTGCGTTACACACAATACCTCCTCACCGCATGCGGCCAATGCTGCTGTCAAACGCAAATAGAATCGTTCAGCGCCGCCAGACAGGCGACTGCCGATGATATGCACACTACGCATTCCGCTCATCCTTTTGTGACATCATTTCCCTGATTAGCAGTACGCACAAGGCTGCAAAAACCCCTGTACAGGCAAGCCACCACTTTTGCCATAAACCAAAACTTATCCCTGACACACTCACCCAGGCCGTCAGTGATGCCAGGCAGGCGGCTGTCGTAGCGATAGGCAATTTAACCTTCAATACAGCACGTACTGACAGCCAGAACCAGGCAAGAACCCCAAGCACGCCGATGAAGCCGAGATCATGCCACAATTGCAACGCAGCATTATGCGGGTGTAAGGGCATACTCGCAGTTATTGCAGTATTCCCCAGTGGCGCAGACACTCTTTTGTACGCTGCCAGGGCCTTGGGCATATTTCCAAGGCCGTGCGCGGTACCCAAACCGTGGCCCAGCCATGGCGAATCACTGATTCGTCCGGAAAAGAAATCCCAGATAACCAACCGATGTGCCCAACTCGATGGGAGTGTCTGTAGCATCGGTTGTAGTGCCCCTGGACGGGCATAGCCGCTTAAATTTGCAGCAAGTAATGGCGCCAGCAAGACGGCTGCGGCGAACATAGTGCCCATAACGACGGGTGTTACTCTGGGCCATAGCAACGACCCTACAAAGACCAGACCGGCCATAACTGCTGCCACTACAGCGGCGAATAACGGCAACACACTCAACAACGTGAAGCTGGCCACAATCAAGACCCCAGCTGCAACACAGCCCAATCGTTTGTAACAATAGAGTGCCACGGGCCAGATAATTACGGCCAAAACGGCACTGGCGCGTGAGGTAAACAGCAAGGAACCCGTATATTGACGTTTGATCCAGGCAGCCACTGCACCACCACTGAGCCACTCCATGGCCAGGAGTAAAACTAATAACACAACCCCAAGCAGAGCTGCCTGCAACAATAGACGGCCGTGCTGCACAGGCAGGCGCACCAGATACCCGCTCAATAGCCATCCGCTGCTGATCAGCAATGTCATTCGCCACCAGTCATAAAAGGACTCCCCTGGATTTCGTGCCCAGTAAACGCTCACGAAACTATAGACCAAGAGCAACAATAGCAACCAATGGTGGTAGCCCGGTTGGTTCCTGTTATAACTGGCCGATCTACTTTTTTTGTCGCATAGACACGTTGCCGCAAGCGCTAGCAACAAAATAACGGTGGCACCACTCATGTACAACGACAGAGGAGCAAATAGTACAAGCAACCACACTTGAAGCTGCCGCACCCGTGGAGCAACGATAATCCCTTCGGTTTTGGCTTCAAGTCGGTTGTTTTCTGAGTTCATCGTCATCAAATCATTGTTTTTCTCGCCTCTGTGGCGGCTACGAAAGATATAATCGCCACCAGAGTTCACCCACAACGCTCAGGGCGCTGACGGGATGCGCACTATGCCAGGAATTGCCGCATACATAAAAGGGAACGGCTATGCCCGCTTTATCAGTTTTTGTTACCACCTATAACAATGCCCGCACATTACCAGCCTGCCTTGAAAGTCTTAAATGGGCAGATGAAATACTGGTACTTGATTCCTTCAGTACGGATGAAACGGTGGATATTGCTAAATCTTTTGGCTGCACTGTGCATCAACACGAATTTTTAGGCTATGGCCGACAAAAACAGTTGGCCCTGGATAAAACCCGCTATGACTGGGTGCTGTTCCTTGATGCAGATGAAGCGTTATCTCCACCATTGTGTGTTGAGATACAAGCCGTGTTACGAAGCGAGCCCCGGGTTGATGGCTTTTTGATTCCACGCCAGGAACAACTTTTCTGGCGGATGTGCAGCCCTTTTACTGCGATGAATCATTATTTACGGCTATTCAACAAACATAAAACCCGATTTTCAAATATGCCTGTGCATGCCGCTCCCCATACGACGGGTCGAACGGAAAAACTTAAATCAACCTTTTATCATTATGGCGAGCCAGATTTACACACCAAGGTGGAAAAAATTAATGCCTACTCCACAGGTCTTGTACAGGACAAAATCTCCAACGAACGAATACCTGGCCGTTGGATTCTACTGATCTATCCACCGTGGTTTTTTTTCCGTTTATTTATACTGAAAAAGAATTTTCGTAACGGATGGGGCGGGTTTCTAACCTCTGTCTGTGGCGCTTTTTATGTATTTTTAAAATATGCGAAAGTCTACGAATACCAACAATTCAAACGCTACGGAACCCGTCTATTCCCTGCGGGTGCCCCACCACACCCACGATTCGAGGATTCATCATCCACAAAGCCGGTCTGAAAACGCCTTTGTTAATTGTTGCTCATAGGTAAGTTCTTAAGCGCAACCATGCGGAATAGATGGGTGTTGGTGGAGGAAGTGTATGTGGCAGGGATGCCACATCCAAG
>CAZAWX010000204.1:0-7340 GCA_964488985.1 uncultured Ectothiorhodospiraceae bacterium | reverse complement strand
TTACCTGGAAAGTCGCGCCATTCCTCATATTCAGTTATTTTTGATTGTATTACCTGGCCGCGAGAAGAGTTGCCCAAACCCTTTGATCAGGTCAGGGATACCGGCGCGGCGCAGACAACTCCAAAATTGTGCCTGATTGCTGGTCACCACCGGCTTTCCGGTTAGCTGTTCAATTTCGTCGGCCACTTCCAGCGCGCGAATGCCGCCGCAACTGAGGAAAATGGCTTCGGCGTCAGGCCGGTCAATAGCGAGGGCGAACGCTTTCCAGTAACCCGGCGTGACACAGCCGAACTCAATACCTGTGGTCAGGTTAAGGCCCTGGATATCGAGAACTTCAATACCACGAGCCGTCAAATATTCTGCCTCTGCGGTATTTATTTCGTCGAGATAGGGCGTGCCGACAACAATCTTTTTTGCATTCAACTCGCGCAGGGCATCGGTTACGCCGGTCACGATACACATCGGTTTGGCCCAGGGCGCACCCTTGACGATTTCCTCCATGACGCGATCCTCGCCAACGACAATCGAGCCGCTGGTGCAACTGTAACTGACGACGTCAGGCCTGGTATCGGGCTGAATGCGCGAGGCCGCGTCCGCCATGAATTCGATGTGGCGTGAAAGCGTCTCGTTCGTCGTGACGTCGTCAGTTTTGAGCCGGGTGATATGAACCGCAACACCCTCCGGCACCATATCGAAAAAGTCAGACTCGGCGGCAAGATCTGTGGACATCAGAATAAAACCAAGCCTGGCCCGATGATGCTTGCCCTGATCGAGATCCGGTTGCCAGGTTTTTGATCGAACGGTTTCGCCCCTGATAAACATTTTTGCCCCTATAACACCATCTCATCGATGGATTTTGGATGTTCGGTAATCTGCTCGTACCCACTTTCGGTGAGGATGAAACTGTCGCCCACCTGGGCACGGAAACTGTCGATTGCGACCGAGCCGTCAACCGCCAGCACCATACCGGGTTGGAGCAGCGTTTTATCACCTGTCACCAGTTGGGGCTTCTCGAGGAAACTGAAACCGGTCGCCCGGCCACAGCGAAACGGATAATCGAAACCGGCGCCCTGGATCACCTCTGCGTACGCTCGGTGTACAGATTCAGCCGTGACGCCGGGTTTTAACACGTCGAGTGCCGCCTTCTGGCTGGCCACGGCTACTTCATAAATTTCGGCCTGTTTCGGATCGGGAATTTCACCAATCCAGAAGGTGCGGTCAAAACCCAGTTTGAAGCGATGGAAATTGGTCATGCCGCAAAAACACAAGAATACCGGATCACCCCGGCGCATGACCCGCGTGGTCGCCCGGTGATGGGTTTTGACGATCTCTTCACCGGAGGCCATGATCTGTAAAAAGTGTGTGTTCGGCGACATTGCCGCGTCTTCGTAATGGGCGGCGAGCAACTCAGCGGCCTTGCGCGTACCGGCCTGCGAGGTGGCAATTGCCACTTCATACTCGGGCACACCATCACCAATTGAATTTCGCCCGGCAGCCATCATGGCACCCGCAACCTGACCCGCATGGCGCGCCAACTGCAACTCCTGTTGCGACTTGATCATGCGCATGTCGGACAAAATCGATGTCACATTGCCGAGACTTTCAGCTGCGACAAGGCTGTCAATATAGACACGAACCATCGGTGGCATATGATCGGGCTCTATCGCCACGCATGCGGTTCCCTGTAACGCAGTTGGCAGTTCTTCGCGCCATTCATTACCCGCGCCATCATTCCACGCAGCGATGCGATTCACCCTGGCACTCGCCTCAGCCATGGCCAGGTCGATGCTTGGTGTAATCAACAGACTGTCGCCGTCGTGCGGTACAACCAGGATCGTCGGCCGCCCAAACTCCATGTGCAGGTAGTCGTAATAACCGGTCAGGTAATAGACGTTATCATCGTCGGTAATAATGGCGGCATCGAAGCCCGCAGCATGCAATCGTTGCCTAAGGTCATCCAGTCGTTCGCTATACATCGTTTCTTGTACTCTGAATTTTAAAGTGCCGCAAAGAACCTGTTCGCAGCCCATTTCATTGCTGCCACTTTTGCACAGGATTTGAAGTCATCCAAGGTGAAGTCGTCACGTCCACCATTTAGCGTCATTTGGTGTCTGGCTGTCCAGGCACCGGATGGATTGTAGCTGCAGGTCAAGTCAAAGGCCGGGGCGAGTGACCACTCGTAGCTCCATTTACAGCAGCAACGGCTCATGGCAAAGTCCGGGCTGCTAAAGATGGCTGGAATAACCGTAACCCTGATCATGAACCTCAATATGGATTTCACCCAGCGGGTTGTCATAGACAGCGAAAGCCTGAACTGGGAGCCGTCCCCAATGCCCGGGGTCGAACGCCGCAAACTGGAGCGCGAGGACTGCGAATCTGGCCGTGCTACCTCGCTGGTACGGTACGCGCCCGGCAGTCATTTTTCGCCCCATACGCATACCGGCGGCGAGGAGTTTCTGGTCCTGGAAGGCGTGTTCTCGGACGAGACCGGCGACTTCGGCGCGGGCAGTTATGTACGCAATCCCATCGGCTCGGTGCACCAGCCAAACAGTGCCGGGGGCTGTGTCATATTCGTCAAGCTGGGCCAGTTCTATCCTGAAGACAGTAAATTCGTTCGCGTCATAACGGCCGACATGCCCTGGCAGCCAGGCCTGGTTGATGGCCTGTCAGTCCTGCCGCTGCATACCTTCGACACCGAGCACGTGGCCTTGGTCAAGTGGGCGCCGGGCACCCAATTCAGCCGCCACAGCCATTTTGGCGGCGAGGAAATTTACGTTCTCGACGGCGTCTTCGAAGACGAACATGGCCACTACCCCAAGGGCACCTGGATCAGGAGTCAACACGCCAGCATCCACACACCTTTCAGCACCGACGGCTGCACCATTTGGGTCAAGACCGGGCATCTACCGCCAGTCCTGGCATAAAACTGCTAGCCGGGGTAAAGGCCTGGCAGCACCTGAGCGGATTGGGTTGCTTTGGCTCGTTTTGCACTCGCCATAAAGCTGCTAATGGCTTTACGCATGTCTGCGCCATTCCAGGTCCCTTGATGCGGGCCATATAGATATCTCTCAAGCTGATTAAGCTGCTCGTTCAGCGCAGCACTCGCCCCTGTGCGCCAAGCCCGCAAGCCGCCACCCGTAGTTGGCCAGCGGCAGGCGGCGTACTGGCTCATTGCCTGTTCGCAGGCCTTGGCATCATTGTTTTTACAGGCCGAATGTATTTTCGCCAGTGCCGTCTGCAAATCCTTACGGGTTGCTGCGGCCGTGTTGTCCGCTACTGCCTGGCGCCTTTGTTTCCATTTCATGACGTAAAACACCAACACGGTGATGAACCAACCCGTCATGGCAAACAAGGCGATGAGTTTCCATTGACCTGCTGGCCCCTCAGCAGCCACTGTGGCCGGGGCAATGGTAGAGGGCAGCTTTTGCTGCTGCGGCTGAAGTTGCGCCAAGGGTACATTACTTTGCGGCGATGGTGTCGGCGATACAGGTGCCGGTGCAGGTGCAGGTGCGGCAACGCCGACCACGGTAAAGCGGCGTGCAGACAGCGTCGCCGTCTCCATGCGGTCAGTGCGAACATTCCACCAATTGAGCTTGATCTGCGGCAACAGGTAAGTGCCCGGGGCTGTGGGAATAATCGCGAGTTTCTGGGTACGGATACCGACAACTCCCTGGCCGGATTTCACATCTTCGAGATTAGGTTGATCCGGATACACTTTGAGACGCTCCGGCAGTTGCATGGGGACCTGCGGCAATTGACTGTTGGCAAGCCCAACGGCCCGCAGCGTCAAGCTGCGTGTGATTGGCTCACCCACTTTGAAACTCTGGCTTGCCGGCCAATCTTCCACGAGGCTAAGTGCCGAAGCCGGTAGCCAATCCTGCCCATGCCATGCCTGGGGGATCGGCTTCACCTTGAGCTGCAATGAGTTGGATCGGACCCGCAATGGTTGGGTCGGCTGCAACAAAGAGAAGCCAAAGGACTTCTGGTTCATGACAAGCCCAGCATCCAGTTGTACTGGTTCTATTTTCAGTAGACCACTTTGTTGTGGGAAAACCGCATAATTTCTCTGTGTCACCCGCCATCTGCGTCCGTTACGCATCACATCGTACTGGACATCTTTACCCAGGCGTTCAATAACGGCTTGCTGGGCTTTAGGATCACTTAACTGGGCATCCGACATGGCGACTGATTGAAAGATTTTTACGGTTAGAATCACCTGTTGTTGCACCCACACCTGTGACGGCGCAAGGCTCATTTCCAGCCAGACATTGCCCTTTGGCTGACCCCCCGGTGCAACCCGTGAGGCCTGTTTTTGTACCTCAATAACAATGGGCTGCGTCGTCTTGGCTCCCACCTCGAGCGCAGGAATGGTCAACCGCCCGTCACGCCGGGGGCGAAGCATAAGCCGCCAGTTAGAACTACTGCTCACAGCACCATTCACAACCGAGTAGGAACTGCCCTTACTGCGTGAGAGGATTTCGAAATCCTTCTCCAATGGGGCCGTATCCGGGCTGCCGGAATCATCGCCACTGCGGGTGATCATCAACGTGAGTGTTTCACCTTCAGTGATAACATTGCGGTTCACCTCGGCTGTGACAGTTGCCAGCACCGGACTCACCAGTAGAAAACTCACCAGGAACGTCCACACTACCGGCCACAACTGGCCTGTCCACCGCACTACCATGCCTGGTCTCCTTGTGCGTGATTCGTCTGCTGGCGATATTGATAGCGGAATTTTCGCCGCAATAAACCGCCCGGATCATCCGGGATCCGACGCAACCACTGACGACGAGCATTTTCCTGTTCTGTATCTTTTTCATTCATCGTGACGGCCTGTTCATTGGCGGATCCGATTGGGCCTTTGCCGGCGGCGGGTTGTTTTTGTGCTGTAGCGTCAGAGGCGGGTTTGTCCTTTGCTTTGGCTTGCTCTTGTTTGGCTTTCTCTTGTTTAGATTGCGCCGGCTTTTCCGGGTTGTTGTTTTGCATCGCTTGCTCCTGTTCAGAGCGCTGCTTTTTCTCTGCCTGGGCTGAAGGTTGCTGCTTGTTGGTAGCGCCCTTTTGCCCCTGCTGTTGCTTTTGGGCGGACGAGGACCGGGATTGATTGCCTTTGTCCTGTGCGGATTCAGCTTGCTGGCGCCCCTGCTGTTGGTGCTGATTTTGGCTCTTGCCTTGCTTCTGGTTCTGCTTACCTTTCTGCGTCTGGTTCTTGTTTTTCTTTTGCTGTTGTTTTTGCTGCTGTTGCTTGAGAAGCTTTTCCACCAGGGCCCGGTTAAACTTCGTATCCTCGCTGGATGGGTCTTGTTGTAATACCTGATCGTAGGCGGCGAGGGCTTCACGCAACTGGCCGGCTTTGGCCAGCGCATTACCGCGGTTGAACCAGCCATCGGTAGTGTTCACTTCCTGCAGAGTTTTCGCCGACTGTGCATATTTTCCGGACTTATACAAAGCAGAGCCTTTCCAGGCGGGATCTTGAAATTGCCCGGCCGCAGCCTCGGGGTTGCCTTGCTGCAACAGCGTTTGTCCGCGTTGATCAGGTGTTTGCCAAAGGTCACGCCATTCCAACGCCGCAGCCGGATCAGGATTGAGCAATGGCACTAGAACCAGCACCAACAACACGCCACGGCGGAACATCAACGCCAGCAACGGCAATACCAACAACACCAGCCACGGGCCTTCTTCGCGCCATTGATCACTGTGCATATTTACGGTCTCTGTACGCTTGACACGTTCCGGCCGTGGCTGACTCAAACGCTGCACATCCAGGTCATCAGCCCGCACGGATTGATAGATCCCACCACCGTGCAACGCCAGCTGCCGTAAGTTTGACTCATGCAATTGCGGCACCACAATGTTGCCTTTTGCATCGGTTACAAAACCACCCTGGGGCATCGGCAATGGCGCTCCCGCTTTGGTTCCAACACCGAGGATGTTGAGAACGTGGCCAGCCTTTGCCAGGTGTGCAGCTACAGTCACCGATTGTGCATCAACGCCGTCCGTCAGCAAAATAACGTTACCATGACGAATGGCGCCACGTTTCAACATGGCCAGTGCATGTTCAAGGCCCACGGAAGCCCGTGAACCCTGGGACGGCATCATGCTGGTATCCAGGCTCGGCAACAAAGCCAATATGGCATTGTTATCGGTGGTCAACGGCACGACATCAAACGCAGAACCGGCAAAGACCACCAGACCGGTCTGGCCTTCTGTTTTGATTTGTAAAATATCGCGCAGCTTTTGTTTTGCCCGCATTAACCGGGATGGTTTGAAATCCCCGGCATCCATTGAGCGCGATAAATCCAAAACAATGACACGACCCGCCTGGGCCCGGTACACCGGTTGTGGAAGTGACTGCCAGGCGGGGCCTGCCAAGGCCACAATCAAAACTGTCCCACCGAGTGCCCAGGCAACAAAAATCCCCGCAGAGGATTCTTTGCGCTGCACTGAATCACCAATGAGATAACCAAGCAACGCCGGGTCGCACAAGCGCCGCCAGCCACTATCGCGGTGCCGGGTATGCCACAGCCCATACACCAGTAGCAGCCAGATCGGTAACGCCAATAGCAGGACAGGCCGTAACAGATGAAGATGATTCAACGCCGCCACAACCGCCTCCATTGCAAGCGCGTCAAAATCAGCACAGCTCCGAGCAACAAAGCCGTTGCCAACGGCCAGGCAAACAAACTGTGGCGGGGCCGAAACAGGGCACGATCGCGCTCAACCGGTTCCAGAGTATCGATGAGCGCATAAATTTTCTCCAATTCTGCGCTATCGTGGGCACGAAAATAACGTCCGCCCGTTTGTTCGGCAATGGCGGTGAGGCCTTTCTCATCCAGTTCGGCCGAAGGGTTGACCTGCCGTGAACCAAAGAACGAACTCACGGTCATGCTGTCGGCACCAATCCCGATACTGTAAATGGTCAGGCCGTGCTGCGTCGCCAGTTTAGTGGCCTGTGGCGGCGATAACTGGCCGGCAGTGTTCACGCCATCGGTCAACAACACCAATACCTGCCTTTTTGCGGCTATTTTTTTATCCTGATTACTTTGTTCCAGGCGTTTTACGGCCAGGCCAATGGCATCGCCAATCGCGGTGGCTTTACCCGCCAGGCCGACCACCGCCTCATCGAGCAGGGTGATGACCGTTTGACGATCAAAGGTCAGTGGCGTCTGCACATAAGCGTTCGAACCAAACAGGATCAACCCAATCCGGTCCCCTTCGCGACGATTGATAAAATCACGGGCTACGGTTTTGGTGGCAGTCAGGCGATCGACCGCCTGGCCGGAAATTTCAAAATCCCGGGTTTGCATCGAGCCTGAAATATCCACCGCAAGCAACAGATCCCG
>CAZAWX010000203.1:2981-7363 GCA_964488985.1 uncultured Ectothiorhodospiraceae bacterium | reverse complement strand
CCCTCTTGCTGGCGGGCAACCCACTGCGATTTTCTGAAGTGGATTTATGCGCAGCCATTTAATGTGAACAGGATTTTCGCACAGCGATTTAGCCATTGAGGCGCTTGGCGAAGTCCGCAATGGTACGTTGCAATCCATCTTCAAGACTGACTTTCGGTTCCCAGTCCAGTGACTTGCGAGCAACTGTGATATCCGGTTTACGCTGGCGAGGATCATCGCCGGGGAGTGGTTTAAAAACGAGGTGCGATTTTGAATCGGTCATTTCAATAATCATGCGGGCAATATCGAGAATATTGACCTCACAGGAATTGCCGAGGTTGACCGGTCCAACTACCGTATCGGGGGATGCCATCAGACGTATAAACGCTTCAATCATGTCGTCGACATAACAAAATGAACGTGTCTGCTCACCATCTCCATAGATGGTAATATCCTCTCCGCATAGCGCCTGAACAATAAAATTTGACACCACCCTGCCATCATTAAAATGCATTCGTGGGCCATAAGTGTTAAATATTCTCGCCACTTTGATACGCAGTTGATGCTGACGAAAGTAATCAAAGAAAAGTGTCTCGGCACATCGCTTTCCTTCGTCATAACATGACCTCATGCCAACAGGATTGACATGTCCCCAATAGGTTTCGGGTTGTGGATGAACGTCCGGATCGCCATAGACTTCACTGGTAGAGGCCTGAAATATTTTTGCTTTAACCCGCTTGGCAAGGCCGAGTAAATTTATGGCGCCGTGAACACTGGTTTTGGTAGTTTGAACTGGATCATGCTGATAATGGATCGGCGAGGCAGGACACGCCAGGTTAAATATTTCATCCACTTCCACGTACAATGGAAAAGTCACGTCATGGCGCATGAGTTCAAAGCGATTATTTGCCATAAGATGCGCAATCGTGGCTTTTCTACCCGTGTAGTAATTATCCACACACAAAACTTCATGGCCCATTTCCAACAGCCGGTCACACAAATGCGAACCGAGAAATCCGGCCCCACCCGTGACTAAAACCCGTTTTGAATCAACTTGTTTCATGTGGATTTACCCGTCCTTGATGGCTTATTCGTCCGGCACAGACTCCCGCCGTTAACAAGGCGAAAAACCAGTAAAGATTTGCCGGGATCTGCAAATTAAAATCAATCATGGAATGCCCGAGCAATGACAATCCAGCCAGAATAACTCCGAGACTTACGCCACGCGCCAATCGATCATGGCGCTCACGGTAGACTCTGTAGGTGCGATATAACAGCCAGCCGACAAGTCCCAAAAACAAAGCCAGACCAATCAAACCCTGCTCAATGGCAATTTCAAGAAAATCATTATGGGCATGCTCATAAAACAAATCCCCAAAACCTATATCCTTGTACATGGGAAACACCCAGCGGAAGGTGCCGGCGCCAGAACCTGTCAAGGGGAAGTCCGAGATGATACCTAAACTCACTGCAGCCAAATCGAGTCGATTGCTCGACAAGCCCAACGAACCGATTCGGCTTACAAATGCCCCTCCTCCAAACCATGCAAGCGCGCCGATGACCGCCAGCAGCACCGGTGTCCAGGCACGAACTGCTCGCCATCCATTGTCTTTGGCAACCATCACAACCACGATGCACGCTGCGATAAGTAATGCCAGAACACCCCCCCGGGAACCACTGAGGATCAATGCTGCGAACATCACGATCTGGGCTGTCAGGAGCAACGCCCTGAAAGAGAGGATCTGTGCGCTTAAGTTCTGAATTCGACCGCGCCATCCTGAGCCGGAAACCTCCGCTTTGAAGACAATCAGAATCAACCCCATGTTCATTGCCAGCGCCATCTCAAGAAAGCCGGCAAAATGATTTCGACTGATATAGGTTCCAACCGGTCCGATGGTATCGCGGCTATCGATATGTGCCGTCAGATCGGCAGCGCCACTCCAGTAGATCCCCAGACCGACGATGGCCTCCAGCAGGCCACCGGTAACAAGCACCAAGGCAAAGGCCAGCAGCCGCCTTCGGGTGCTCAACAGCAGAAACATCAAACTCATGATTGCAAACACTGCGCTGATTCGCAAAATCATGGCAATACTGCTGCCTGGGTCAATACTGATAGTCATCCACTGTCCGGGATCCAGAACCGGCGCTTGAACATCATGCGCGATGATCGAGACTCGTTGTATTACCGCCGCCGGGAGGGGAATAACCTGCAACACCATCCACAGCAGCCAGGCAACCATCAACCAGCAACCCGGTTTCAAATCAACAGTCCTAGAATCCTGTGGACTCGCTGACCACAGTTCCGCTAAAAACACCACAGCCAACAGGCTGAAAACAGCGGTTGCAAAAAATGCCTCGGCCCAGGGCCGGTTGCTGCCGAAGGGTATGGGGCTCCAGATCAAAAGTGCCAATAACAAAACAAATCCACTGCGGGCATGCAGATGCAATCGATTTGAATAACGCCCTTTATGCATTACAGATTCACTGAGTGATGCGCCGCAACTGTCGCGTAAACTCTGCTTCTTGAGCAGGTGTCTGTAACAATGGTTGCAGGTGTGCCTGCCATTGCAGGCTGAATGCCAGGCGAATCAAATTACCCGGGTGGTCATCGGTTCGCAAAAAACGGGTGATGGCGGACCGTATTGTCCTGCGCAGAGGTTCTGGCAGATGATCCCAATGCAACATTGCCACCACGGCGACTTTCTTTACAGTACCAGGCTCATTGGGACCATACTTTAGCGCACGGATGATGAAGGGGTTAATCAGCGCATCGTATTGTCCTGACACAACGCTGTTTTCTGCCAGCGAAGCCCATGCAAAGCCCCAGTTCGGTCGTCTTTTTATGGCCTCCAAAAGCCGTCGTTGGATACGTTGGGCGTAAATTTGATGTTGACTGGACTGTTTGGCTGACTGGCGCAGATGCCACATATAGAAGCGGGCAAGATCCATCCGATGGTCGGCATTCAAAGTTGCTGCGCGAATACTCATAAGCAGCCGCGACAATAGTTTTTGCCGCTCACGGTAGCTGCCCATTTGTCCGTCGATGGCCCATTGTTGCATTGCCTTGCTGGGCGCCTGCGCCGATAACTCGCCAAAGAGTCTGACAGCACTGTAAACGGCAAGCATTGCACCGAGTAGAGCCAAAGCCGCGATAAACAGATAATTGCGTGCTATGGAATGCATTGCTGATGAATTCGCCTGATGCACCTGCTCCGCTTTGCTCAGGCGCTTTCTTCCTTGCTGCCGTAGTACCCGTAATAGGAACCGTATCCAGCCGTATAGCCGTTGTAACTGGGTAGCCTGCGGATATCCACCTGCTGTAAAACCACCCCGGCCGGACGAATTCGGGCAGCGGTAAGGCGTTTCACGGCTTCCTGGGACAGCGCGTGATTAATGTGGTTTGCCTGTACTGTCATGACAACCGCATCCACCATATCGCCAATCACGATACTGTCACTGACTAATAACAAAGGCGGTCCGTCGATGACAATATAATCAAATTCCTTTACCAACTTCTCAAACTCAAGTGCAAATCGTTGTGATGAAACGATCTCCAGCGGATTTGGTGGCCGTGTTCCCCCGGTTAAGATACTTAAAGTGTCCAAATCCGCATCCTGGATCAAAACATCTGCAAGTTCGCACTGCCCCGAGACCACATCCGTTATCCCTTTGACATCTGTGAATCCAAACAGACCATCAAAGCGCCCCTTACGCAGATCACCTTCCAGCAATAATGTCTTGCCACGCTGGGCAAAGGACAAGGCAAGATTTGAGGCCAATACTGTCTTGCCCTCAGAGGGAATCGCCGAGGTGACTAAAATAGTTTGCGGTGGCTGATCAATATGCGAGAATAAAATTGCAGTGCGGATATCGTGTATGGCTTCAGCAAACGACGATCGAGGCGCTTTAATCAGCCATCGGTCCGCAACGATCTTCTTGCGCAACAAGCCTGGACGTAATTTGTGTACAATCCCCAGTACCGGCAACTTCAAAATTCGTTCTATATCGTCACGATTTTTGAACGTGCGATCAAAATGATCACGCAAAAAGGCCAGCGCAATACCGGCAAACAACCCTAATAAAGCTGCAATCATCGCAATACGTTTTTTATTCGGCCGTATCGGTCCTCCGGGTACTTGGGCAGAATCGATAATACGTACATTGGTGACATTGGAGTTATTCGCAATCTGCGCCTCTTTAAAACGCTCCAGGAACGTTTCATACAACTTGCGGTTCGATTGTACTTCCCGTTCCAGTTTGTCTAACTCAAACAGCTTCCCGCTGACATTGCGTAACTCAGTCTGTTGTTGTTCATTCAGGTTTTTGACTTCACGTTCCTGTGAGGCAGCCAATTCATATTCTTTGCGTATGTTATCGACAGCAGAATCAACTTCGCCGCGAAG
>CAZAWX010000203.1:0-2881 GCA_964488985.1 uncultured Ectothiorhodospiraceae bacterium | reverse complement strand
CCCCAGCCAGATGGCCGCCTCCTGGACATTGCTGGCTCGCGATTCCTGGCCAAATTCGCCATAAGCCTGGGCTATCCCATTGGCAATGCGTGCGGCATTAACCGGATCAGACGATTCGTAGGCTACCGTCAACACCTCACTCTGTTTGCCCCCGCTGACTTGTACCCCACCCTGGATCGAGCTAATCAACGCCTGGCGACGTGCTTCCCTGGTAGGTTTGCCCGGTGGCAGTTTACGCTTCCCGGAACGAATCCATTGACGCCAGTCGGGTAACCATTCGTGCTTTATCTCATTGACCAGATCGCGTGCGGACGCCGTCCATTTCGAAAATTTTGCCTGACTCGTGGTTGCAACAGGGGAAGCCGGTTTATCCATCAGGCCCAATAAATCAACGACCTTCTCCGCCACGGCCCGACTGCGAATGATGTCGCCCTGGGTTTCATAAAACAGCCACTGCATGGGAGCTGAATCAAATTGACTGGCATTGCCAATGTTGGGTTGGTAAACCTTCACCAACAATTTCGCTTCTGCACGATAGACAGGAACCGCTGCCAACGCATTCATCAAACCAATAATGGCCCCGATCAGAGCAACGCCCAGAATACTCCATTTGTAGGTCTTGATAATTCGTACAAAATCAACAATGGAAAAGCCTTGATCTTCAAATTCCGGAAATGCGCCAGAACCAGCTTCTGTCGCTACTGCGCTCAACGGCACTGCATTACGTTGGGCGGAACTTGTTGCGCTGGACATCGACGCTGCACTCCATCATTAAAAGAAACTTTCACCAACCGTAATAACGTCGCCAGGCCTGATCGGTGTCGTAAGGGCAACCGCTTTTCTGGGTTGATCAGGTTTCGCTTCATGAACAAGCGTAATATCTTGCTCGGATGCACGTTCAGAAAAGCCACCCGCCAGAGCGACGGCTTTTTCAATGGTCAGTCCGTCAACATAGTTGTACCCACCTGGGCTGTTGACTTCACCCTTGATGTAGTAAAGGCGGTAGCGATCAATACTGACGGTTACGCTGGGTGATTTCAGATAACCGTCCTTGAGTCGCTCAGTCACCAGTTTCTGCAGTTGACTTGAACTCAATCCAACGATATGTAAATCACCCAGTAACGGAAAAGCGATTGTGCCATCGGTGCTAACTTTGACCCCGGTGATGCTCAGATCCGGCTCTTGATAAACCGTGATGGATACGCTGTCACCCTTGTCAATCTGATAGGCCGTCCCGGCCATCGGCAACTTTGTTGGCTGCGCCGTAATTTTGGCAACTTTGGTCAATTGGATGGATTTGGACAATTGCAGGCCTGAGCCTGTGTCTGACGATCCTGCAAAGGCGTTCACACAGACCAAGGCAAAGCCCATTACCCATATTGACAGTCTGTTTTTCCACCTCATATTCCGTACCTCAATTCAGAAGCGATGATTTGCCGACATTGCATTGTTTTGTCTGTAAGAGCACAGCGCTTATGAGCCTACAACATCACTCCCTATGTTAACGTCAGATTACGCCAGACCTTGACCACCATCACACAAAATTGCGCTAACTTACCAGTTTCATTCATAATTTTTCCGTAAACGATGATTAAATTTAGCCACAAGCCCAATGAATACAGCATTGGATTCATAGTCTGAAAGTCCATCCGTGGAACTCAAACTGGAATATTTCCAGTTTGCCTTCAGGTTTAGCCAGCGGTTTATCTGGTAGTGAATCCCCGTTTCCATATTGAATACCCTATTTGTACTATTCTCCGATACTCCCGCCAGCGATTTCTCAAGGCCCGCATTAAATCGAAGCTTTCGCGTCAGACCATGTTGCCACCTCAATCCGATTGTATCGGACGATGTAGTTCCCCCGGAGCCCTGACGTGCAGACGTGCTGACTTCACGTGAGGTGTAGGCAGTGAATTTGCTGTAACTTCGAGGTGACCATCGTATTTTTCCATTCCAGACAAGCCCTTTTGTGCTGGGGATCCCGATGGTGTTTAAGTCCCGGTACCGTAACCCGATTTTAAACTCACCGCTGGTCTTGGCCGTAGCTTCCCAGGCAATGCCACCCATGGAAATGAACTCGCGTCCAGATTGATCTGAGCCAGGATCGAGATAATCCGTCCATGAACCTCGAGTTTCAGCCAAAATCGCGAACCGATTACTTAAATTGTAGCGACCAAACAAGCGCAGGTTTTTTTCATCAAAATCCCTTACCCCCTGCTCATTCGTCATATAGCGAGTGCCATTCATCCCAAATTCCATGCCAATCTGAGCTTTTGCTATACGACGACCCAGAACAACTTCACCGCTAAGACCATGTCGATGCCAGCGATCGGGGCTTGCGGAAACACTTTGCCGGGAAGACAAATCACCACGTGAATCATGGCCGTACTGCAGTGATGACTTGAGGTTCGCTTTCAGGCGTCGGTCGAGATCAAACCGTATTGCGCCGAGAATCTTGTGATCAACGTAATTTTCACCCCTAAACGCCTGATAACGCCCCATTTTCCCTTCATAGCCCAGGCGAAAACGGTGTTTACCCATGCGCCCGTTCAAATACAGCTTTGGCTCCGTCTTAATGATGACATCCGGTTTCTCGTTGAATGTAGAGCGAAAAACGTTGTCATCAATCACCATCCCAGTGCTCAATTCGAGACTGACTCCCTGGGCACCCGATGAGTAGCCGCCAGCGCTGTCAGATGCAGACCTTGACTCAGACTTTTTCAACGTCGCCGCTTTCACCTCCTTGGCAGCCTCGCCCAGAGCGCCAGACATGCGTAGTTGTACCCCACCAGAAACTTCTGAATTGTTTTGTTTCGCAGGCACCGACAAGCTCAGGGCGAACGCAAGCGCGCCCAAACTCAGGCCAATGCCCTGGGCTGAT
>CAZAWX010000202.1:0-7382 GCA_964488985.1 uncultured Ectothiorhodospiraceae bacterium | reverse complement strand
TTGTGAGTCAGTCCTTACCCTGCGCAATGCGCAAACTTGGCCTTGTCTTAAGTGAGCAGGATTGTTGCTCAGCTATTTAGTAATTTTGAAAGTTTGATGGATATTCGGTCGACTGTAAAAGTCTTCAGGAATTGTACTTCGGCTGATATCTTCAATCTGAACGTTATCCTGAATGCCAGTATCGAGGCGAAATCCACGTCGATTGGCCGAGAAATACAACACCCCAGTCGCGCTCAGTAATTGCACACAGTCGGCTATGAGGCGGGCATGATCCCGTTGCACATCAAATTCCTGGCGCATGCGCTTGGAGTTTGAAAACGTTGGCGGATCACAAAAAATCATATCGAAGTGTTGCTCAGGCCCTTGCGCCTGACGGCGCAGCCATTGCAGGCAATCGGCTTGTATATACTGATTGATAAAACGATCACAGCGGTTCAGGGCCAGATTCCGCAAGCCCCAATCCCGATAGTTAGCCGACATATCCACACTCAACGTTGATGCTGCTCCACCCAGTGCGGCGTGCACGCTGGCAGTGGCGGTGTAAGCAAAAAGATTCAGGAAATGTCGTTCTTTCGCTTCTCCATGAATTCTCATCCGCAGGGGCCGATGGTCGAGAAACAGCCCTGTGTCCAGGTGATCATGCAAGTTGACGATAAAACGGCAGGCACCCTCGTCAACTTCCAGGTTCTCGCCACTTTCGTTCAATCGCTGGTATTGCTGCGCCCCGCGTTGACGCTGGCGGTTTTTTGAGACCAGATGCTGCAGGGGAATTTCCAGGACCTCGCCAAGGATTTCCATGGCCAGGAATTTACGTGCCTGCGCAAGTTCGGGATCGATGCTTTTCGGTGCTGCATATTCCTGCACATGGAGCCAGCGTTCATCTGCCTCATACACATCGACGGCAATGGCAAAATCGGGCAAGTCCGCATCATAGAGACGATAGCAATGAATGTTGTTGCGTTGTGCCCAGCGTTTGCGATGTTTGAAGTTTTTTATGATGCGATTTCGAAAAGCACCGGTGTCGATGTTCTGCGCGGTGACACTAACGGCTTCGGGCTGCGGGGCGAAGACGTGAATACAGCAATCGAGCGGGCCATTTTTGACCTGAGTGGCTGTAACAGTTGGACTACCGGCGATAGGGGGGCCATCGAGGGGGGTGATGAAGGCGAACTGCCAGGCCCGGAAACGGCCCTGGCGAAGGCGCCCCAGTTGCTGGTAAAGCTGGGCCAAATCTTTGTGGCTAAGGCGTTTGCCGTAGGGAGGGTTGCCGGCCAGCAGGCCACAATCGGCAGCAGGGCAGATGTCGGATTGATATTGGCCAAGAGGGCGCTGTACCACCTCGGCTTTGTCGATCAGGTTTGCATGCTGCAGGCAGGCCTGGGTGAGTTCAACGGATCTGGGATCGAGATCAGAGCCAATGATGGATACCTTTTTTGTCAGACCCTGGATGCGCCGTTCGGCGGCCTCCTCTTGTAACTGTTGCCAGAGCTCTGGCCGGTGTTGGCGCCAGCCCAGGAAGCCGAAATATTGCCGGTAGCTGCCCGGGGCGATATCTGCGGCCATCAGTAAAGCTTCCATCAGTAAGGTCCCCGAGCCGCACATTGGGTCTACAAAGGCCCCACCTGAAGCGGCAATTTGTGGCCAATCGGCGAGCGTTAAAATAGCGGCGGCGAGGGTTTCTTTCAGTGGCGCCGGGCCACTGGCTTGCCGATAACCTCTGCGGTGCAGGCTTTCACCGCTCAGATCCAGGGCCACTCGCGCCTCGCTTCCCGCCAGGTGCAACTGAAGTCGTATCTGCGGCTGATGTGTCGCCACATTGGGCCGGCGACCCGTGCTGTCACGAAAATGATCGACCAGCGCATCTTTGAGTTTTAATGTGGCAAAACCGGTATGTTGTATTGTTGCCCGTTGCGCACTGCAGGAAATTGCGAAGCTGTCATCCGGACCCATATGTGCATCCCAGTCCACTTTGCGGCCTCCGGCATAAAGCTGTGCAGCGTCGGCAGCGGGAAAGCGGGCGATGGGCAAAAGGATCCGGGAGGCGAGCCGAGACCACAGACACAGCCGGTAGGCAAGTGACACAGAACCGTAAAACTCAACACCGGCCCCACGGGGACGGGCATCCTTGGCTCCCAAAGATTCCAACTCCCGGGCCAGAATTGCACTCATGGGCGCTGGAGTGGTGGCAAAGAAGCGTAGGTTTTCCTGTTTGCGGCTCTGCATTTGGTTATCCGTCGTCAATCATTAAAGATGTAAACTGTGCGCCAGTTCAATGAACCTGAGTGTACTTCATGGTCTGATGTCCGCCTCAACCCGGCTTCATGAGGACAGACCTTTGATGTATCGATTTTCCCAGGAACGACTGGATGCAGACAATCTCGGCGCCCGAGTGACACGCACCCGCTTGCGGAAAGGCTGGACCCAGCATGAACTCGCCGACAATGTCGGTACTTCCCAGGCAGTCGTGCAGCGTATCGAAACAGGCAAGTGTGTCCATCCGAGAAATATCGACCGTATTGCCACGGCCCTCAATGTCACGCCCGCCTGGCTTATGTTCGGTACTGTCGTCATGGATGATCTTGACGATGAGGCTATTCAAACGGCCAAAGTGTGGTCCACTTTACAGGAACCTCACCGCAGTGCACTAAAAGAGATGATTCTTAAAATTGCCGCAGAAGATGACTGAGATCTGAACTGACCGCGAACCATCTGCACGAACAGGCCTGGCCCAGGTGATCCCCTGTAGAAAAAATGATCAGACAACCTTCGATGCCGCTGTGGCGCCGCTGTACCCTAGTTGCCGCCAGGCTTCATAGCTTGCCACGGCAACGGTATTTGCCAGGTTCAAACTACGGTTGCCAGCGCACATCGGAACCCGTAATTGTCTTTCCTGGGGTAACATGGAAAGCACCTCTGGCGGTAGCCCACGGGTTTCCGGCCCGAACAGCAGGCTGTCTCCCTGCTGGTAGCGGGCCTGGCTGAAACAGGTTCCCGCAAAACGCGAAAAAGCAAACATCCGTTGCAGGTCGCAGGTCGCCAGATAATCGTCCAGGCGGGCATAACGATAAACCTGTGTCAGATCGTGATAGTCCAGGCCGGCCCTGCGTAAACTGGCCGAGCTCATATCGAAACCAAGCGGCTCGATAAGGTGCAGATGCGAGCCTGTATTGGCACAAAGGCGTATAATATTGCCGGTGTTGGGCGGGATCTCCGGTTGGTATAGAACAATATGGAACATCATAAAACCGTGCAGGCCGAGAGCCCCCTGGCGAGTCGTATTTGTGGTTTGAATTTTGCGACACCGCTGGTGTTGTTATCCGGTTGTGTCGGCTTCGGCCAAGAGTACACACGGGTAGATGGCTTTACCAATGCAGATGCTGGAGCGGTGTGCCTGAAGGGCACCACGCTTGAGGCGCGGTTAGGGAATCCTGCCCATCGTCTGGCAGAAACCTCGTCCGGACTACTGAATTCCATCGGCCTGCAAAACCCCGGCGCACGAGCAGTGGTTGACGATATGTTGCCCGCCCTGGACTTCAATGAAACCCGCTTCATCGCCAATATTGCCGGTGGTTCGCTGGCGGAGTATGCCGAGATCGCGCGTATTTTCGATGACTCACCCATCGACGCTCTGGAAATCAATATTTCCTGCCCGAATGTTCGTGAAGGTGGTGTGCTGTTTGGCAACGATCCGCAAATGTCGGCCCAGGTGGTGGCAACGTGCCGTGCTGCGAGCGCAAAGCCCATTATCACCAAACTGTCGCCAAACCAGACCGATATCGCTGAGAATGCCCGTTTGTGCATTGAGGCCGGCAGCGATGCCCTGGCGGTGGCCAACACCTTTATGGGCATGCGCATTGACGCCGAAAAACGCCGCCCGGTTGTGGCTGCGAACTGGGCTGGATTCTCGGGACCGGCAATAAAACCCATGGCGTTGTTGAAGGTACATCAGGTTTATCAGGTCGCAGGACCCCTGGGTATTCCGATCATAGGTCAGGGTGGTGTGTGTACTGCCGAGGATGCGTTGGAATTTTTAATTGCCGGGGCGAGCGCCGTCGGTATCGGCACCGCATTATTTTATGACCCGCTGGTTTGCCCAAAAATCAATCGTGGCATTGAAGAATATCTACACCGCCACGATCTCAAGTCGGTTACAGAACTGGTGGGTTCACTGGTACTCAACACCGGCTCAACAGGACATGCGGGCTGATATCCTGGTTGTTATTTTAATGACGCCAGAAGGCGGGTGAAATAATAACCAGAACAGTGAATACTTCCAGGCGCCCAAGCAACATGGCGAGGCTCAGTATCCATTTGGCGCCGTTATTGATCTCCTGATAGTGCAATCCGACATCCCCCAGTCCCGGGCCCAGATTATTCAAACTGGCAGCGACGGAAGAAAATGCGGTGATCTGCTCGAGACCGGTGAACATAACCGCCAGCATCAGCACAACGAAGACCACGATATAGGCGGCAAAAAATCCCCAAACAGCTTCGACGACCCGATCGGGCATTTGCGCACCACCGATTTTGATGGTCACCAATGCGCTGGGGTGAATGAGGCGGATGATTTCACGTGCGCCCTGTTTTATCAGTAGCAACACCCGGATCACTTTCAGACCGCCGCCGGTCGATCCTGCGCAGCCACCAATAAAGCTCGAGAACAACAGCAACACGGGGAGGAAACTCGGCCAGGTGTGGAAATCTGCAGTGGTAAATCCGGTCGTGGTGCTGATGGACACAGTTTGAAAGATGCCGTAACGCAACGCTTCGGTAAACGTCGGATATACCCCTCTTGAATACAACTCCACTGTGGTAGCCAGACTTATAAAGACCAACACCAGAAAAAAGAAACGGAATTCGGCGTCACTGAAGTAATGATCCAGTTGCCTGGAGCGCCAGGCAATGAAGTGTAGCGCGAAGTTGATCGCAGCAACGAACATGAAGACGACGGCAACTGCTTCAATGGCCGGGTTCTGAAAGTAGGCGAGGCTTGCGTCATGGGTTGAAAATCCGCCAATGGCGATGGTGGAAAAGCTGTGGGTGATGGCGTCGAATGGTGTCATCCCCGCCAACCAGTAGGCCAGGGCACAGATTGCGGTCAGGCTGACATAGATATACCACAGGGCCTTGGCGGTTTCGGTGATCCGCGGCGTAAGTTTGTTATCTTTCATGGGGCCGGGCGTTTCCGCCCGGTAAAGCTGCATACCGCCAACCCCGAGCATGGGCAGCACAGCGACCGCCAGAACAATGATGCCCAGACCGCCCAGCCATTGTAGAAACTGGCGGTAAAAAAGAATGGAATGGGGTAACTCATCAAGGCCGGTGATAACGGTCGCGCCGGTGGTGGTTAGCCCGGAGACGGATTCGAAAACGGCATCGGTAATGGACAGATCCAGTTCCCCGGACAAATAAAAGGGCAAGCTGCCGGAAAGTCCGAGGGCTGACCAGAACATGACAACGATGAGAAAGCCGTCACGCAGCCGCAGTTCACGTTTGGCTTTTCTGGCCGGATACCAGATGCACAGGCCGACCACAACCAGAATTAATGCGGCATATACAAAAGTGCCGGTCGCACCATCGCCGTAGTACAGTGAAATTCCCGCTGAGGGCAACATGGCAACACTGAACAGCGCCATCAGCAGGCCCAGCATTCGTTGTATGGTGAGTAATTGCACGTCGAATCGGGAAAACGCTTAGTACTTCAACAAGGTGGTATTGATGGCGTGCTCGTAGCGGTACCTCACAGGAACGTCACCGGCACCTGAAACAGTTTTTCCACATCGCTGACCCGTGATTTATCACCTAGAAATAAAATCACATGATCGCCCGCCTCGATTTGCGTGTCATGATGTGCAATCAGTACCTGATCACCGCGAACCACTGCGTCAATAGTCGTTCCTGGCGGAAGTTTAATTTCCTGGACCTGTTTGCCAACAACTTTTGATTTGCCCGCCTCGCCATGGGCAATGGCTTCCATCGCCTCGGCGGCCCCGCGGCGTAGCGAATGGACTGCAACCACATCGCCGCGACGAATGTGTGCTAACAAACTGCCGATGGTCGTTTGGGATGGCGAAATGGCAATATCGATTAAGCTGCTCTCGACCAGATCCACATAAGCACCGCGATTGATGAGCGCCATAACTTTGCGGGCACCGAGTTGCTTGGCGAGCATGGCCGAGAGAATATTGACCTGTTCGTCATTGGTGACAGCGCAAAACACATCCGTATTATCGATGTTTTCTTCCATCAACAGCGATTCATCTGCCGCGTCACCACGCAAAACAATGGCTTTGTTCAACTGGTGGGCCACGGTTTCAGCACGCTGCGGGCTGTATTCGATGAGTTTGACGTTAAACCTCGATTCCAGTTTTTGCGCAAGACTAAGTCCTATATTGCCACCACCGGCGATAATCAATCGCCGCGAGGGTGTGGTCTGGCGGCTCAATTCCGCCATTAGTTTTTGCAAGTGATCTGCCGCGGCAACAAAAAACACTTCATCGCCTTCTTCGATCACGGTACTGCCTTCGGTTGCAATATCGGCGTCCTGACGGAAAATCGCTGCAACGCGTGTTTCGATACCGGGAAATAATTCAGGCAATTCGCGCAACTGATGACCGGTCAGTGGCCCGTCGGAATAAGACTTGATACCGGCAAGCCGGGCTTTGCCGCCAGTGAAATTCATGACCTGTAGCGCCCCAGGCGTCATGATCAGGCCCAGAATGTAATCCACAACCAGACGTTCCGGGTTGATGGTGACGTCGACAGGGATGGCGTCCTGGGAAAATAAATCCTTGACCTGGGAATACTGAGGGGCACGGACCCGGGCAATTTTGGTTGGAGTTTGAAAAAGAGTGTAGGCGATTTGGCAGGCGACCATGTTGATTTCGTCAGAATTGGTCACCGCCAGAATCATATCTGCATCTTCGGCCCCAGCACGTTTAAGGACATCGGGATGTGATGCGTGGCCAGCAACCGTGCGTAAATCCAGATGTTCCTGGAGTTCCCGCAGACGCTGTAGATCCAGATCTACCACCGTAATATCATTTTCTTCAATTGCCAGGGCATTGGCTACTGAACTGCCAACCTGGCCGGCCCCCAATATAATGATTTTCATTATCGCTCAGTACATAACCACGTTGTGAATCGGTAGGGGATCATTGCACTGTGGTGGGGGAAGATAAAGGCTGAACCTTGTCCAATATGCAACAGCAATTCTAATTATGGCTCATCAGGCATCCCAGGTTTTCTGTACGATGGCCTAAATTGGGTGTTCTCAGAGCCGCGTTACGGATTGAATCGCCATTTGTGGTTTAAGTTTCTCGTGGCTGCTGCCTGGCATCGGCACATAGCCCGTAAAGCCATATACGTTTCGGCGAAAGGCC
>CAZAWX010000201.1:0-7458 GCA_964488985.1 uncultured Ectothiorhodospiraceae bacterium | reverse complement strand
TGCGTTGAGGCCGTCCTGAGTCTGGTGGCGGCGTACGAGTAAGGGCGAATATATCGAGCCGTGCGGACCGGCGGGACCGGCCGCTGAATTATTGTTGTGGCAATCACCGCAGGTAATGATACTGCTTTCGGTCAACGGCGCAATTAAGCTCGGCACATTGGGATTACGGCCCACCCCCGCCACCGGATGGAACGATGGATTGGCGGTGTTGAACTCCAGACGCACATTTGTCTGACTAAGCTGTCGTGGTGTCAGTGCAGGAGGCTTACCGGTGCTGTCTGCATGACAACGAAAACAAAGCTGGTACTCGGCGGTAATGGGCTTGACCTCACTACCGACAATATTGATGCCGCGCACGTTTTTCAGTGCGCCGGGTACATTGCCGGTCGGCGCTGCGGTGGTGGCATGCGGATCGTGACAATCGGCACACTCGACGTGGCGCGTCCCCACTATCGCGTTCTCACCAGGACTATGCACACCCTGAGTAGCCTGTAACGGGTGGCTTGAGGTTTTGTTGAATTCAGCAGCGATGTCGGTGGAGGCGACATTGTTGTTATGACAGGAGATACAGTTGTTTTCCTCAGCCTGATAGTGCAGCAAGCGCTCCTTGCCCCCTGCTGTGTGCGGTGTATGGCAGCTATCGCAGGCATGGTCCGCGACTGTGCCGCTGGAGTTGGTGGAAGGCCATGGATCTGGCGGTATCGCATTCCATGTGGCCGTTGAAGTTTTGTGTGTAGAGAACATCCAGTCGTTTTTCTGGTGGCAGGTCTGGCACAGTGCGGAGGCTTGGTTCGACTTGACCAGAAATTTCCCGGCGGTGTCTTTGTGGGCGTCATGACAGGAGGTGCACTGCATCTGCCCTGAACTGTCCAGACGGACCGAACCGGTTAGAGCACCTGGATCGGCGAGTTCACCACGCTGACTTGCCAGAGCCGACGTGTAGGCGAAGGAAATCGGGTGATCATCGGACAGATCTGTTCCCAATCTCCCCGGGCCTGCCGGCAGCGTAGAAACACCTCCTGTCATGGCTATCGGTGTTGTCCTGCTCAACACCTGGCCTAACGCGATAGTGCCGTCGTGGCAACTCAGACACAGTATAGAGGTCCCCGTGGGCTGGCCAGGGAATGCTTTTGCCGTCGAACTACTGTAAGGGGTATACACACTGCCTGGGTTCGGACGGTTCCACAGCGGGGCGACCGGCGAGGCGTTGTGCGCCGTGTGGCAAAAGATGCAGATCTCGGACTCACTTGTAGCGGCAACCGGCCCTGGGCCGCTGACAGACAGATTGTGCCGCGTGTTCGCGACCTGAGCCAGAACAAGCGGTCCCGCGCAGAGCGTCAGCAGGCAGGTAATCCATTGCACCGAGCGTTTCATTACTGGCCTCCGATGTAGTTGAAAACCTGTACCCGCCGATTGTAGGAATCGGCGATGTAGATGGTCTCATTGTCGTCAATGAAGATGCCCGTCGGGAGCCAGAACTCCCCTGGGTTCTGGCCCAGAGTGCCGACATTGAGAAGATAGGTTCCATCTGTATCGAATATCTGCATTGCGTTGAATAAGGTATCCACAACATAGATATGTCCGTAGCTGTCAGTGGCCACGCCTTTGGGCTGGGCATGCTGACCCGTGCCATCACCCGGCTTGCCAAATTGCCGTAGAAACCGGCCCTGAGCATTGAAAATCTGGATCCTGAAATTGAGAGAATCGGCAACCAGGATATTGCCATTTGTCTGCCGCCAGACCATGGTTGGAAAATTGAACTCACCGGCTGCTTGCCCGCGATGTCCAAAGCTACCCAGCAGCGCCCCATCTCGGGCATAGATTTTAATCTGGTGGCTGCCAGTGTCCGCCAGATACATACGCCCGGTAGCCGGATCCAGGGCAATACCCGTGGGTTGTGCGAGCAATCCCTGCAATGGCACCTGTACGGCCTCGAGTGTACCGGGTTCAATGACAAACACCGCACTGAGCATGGAGTCAGTAACATATACCTCGCCCCCTGCCCCGGCGGCCAATCCCACCGGCGAAGGTAACGGTCGGCCCTTCTCGCCACGAATGAGCTGGTATCGAGATCGGTCCAGATCGAATCGATGTACGCCCTGCAGTCCAGGATCAGCGACGTAGATCACATTGCCTGCGGCCCGCACAACCGCCATTGGCCGAACCATATGAACCTCGCTGGTTCCAGCGAAAAACTCCCCAAGCTGTTGCAAGAAACCCTTTTCTATCCCAACCTCCCTGGGACTGGAAAACTGACGCACAAAACGCACCCGTGCCAGTGCAGGGGCCGGTGGCCACACCAATGGTTGAGATTGAATCGATGGCTCTGTCGAAATCTGTTCGGACACCGATGTACAAGCTGTGCCAAACAGCAAGCTGAGCAGTAACAGTAAAAAAAATCGCGACGTGGTTCTCCAATCGCTCATCGAAAAACCCTCCTCAAGACGAACCTGGCATGCAAACCTTCCCTTTCAAACTGGCCCTGGGTCTCGCGGGAATAGCCAGCTTCACTGAACAGATGTAACTTACGAATTTGCCAACTGGCGCGCAGGCTTCCTCGCCAACTGCTGCGACTGCCCGCCCCCCCTGATTCTTGCTGGTAATCAAGGTCAGAAGACAAATTGATCCCGAACCAGGGTCTGGAACTCAGCCTGATGCTGCCGCCCATCTGATCGGTATCCTCTGATGAATTGGCGTTATCCGTCAGTTCACGTCGTGCCGATAAATTTAAAGTGCTTTCATAGGGCAGCGAAAATTGTACATAGGCGTCATATTTCTGGCGTACGAATGGTGCAATGTCCTCGTCCTGCTTGAAAAAAGATGCCGAACCGCCCACCTTGATCGTCCTGGTAATGGGGACATCCGCGCGCGCACCGACCTCAAACGTCTGCATGGAATTGAACGGCGTCGAGCTTTTCCCAGAACTGAGACTTTGATCCAGGCGTTGGTATCTGGCACTCAGATTGTAGAATCGTTTAATACGTAAATTGGCCGCATAACTCTGGTTCCATAGGGTATAGCTGAAGGTTCCACCCGGATCAAAGGCGTAATCAACCAACACCGTTTGTCCATCGAGTATGCTACCGCCCACAAGGCGCTCGATGCTGATCCGTGAGCCAATTTCGACGAGACGATAGTCCACATTCTCGATGAATGTCTGGGTACGAAGCAAATTACTGACAACAACACTCTGGGATATACCAAATGTTTTTTCCAGCGTAAACGGCGCAGTTCCCGTCAGTATGAGATTTTCGCCAATCACATTGAGGCGATTCACCTTGGTACTCTGCTCATTGACATCATAGGTAGAGGTGTGGCTCAGGCGCAGTTTGCCGAAGGACAGCGGCCTGGAGTAATTGATGCTGCCACCAACTCCATAAATACGTGATTCGAATCCGCCGAAATCCTTGGATAGATTGCCATGTATATCGGCCACGCCGGACAAGCGCTCGCTCAGCCTCAGGTTCAAACCAGCACTTGCCAAATGTATAGTGGAATCAGCATTTTGCTGCTTCGTCGTTGACAATGTGTAACGATAAAATGATGAAAATCTGTCTGAATGCCGCCAGCGAAAACTCGGCGAATACGTAAAATCAAGACGTTTTGGATCATCGAAAAATCCATATGTACTGACAGTGTGCAACTGAAATTTATCATCCTCACCAAATCGCAGGCTGGAAACAAGATCCACAGTGTGATCGGTAGTATCTATCGCTTGAATTGGCAAATTGGTACTACCACTCCTGCTATTTTGGTGGGTAAGTTGATACGTGATCTGTGAGTGGCTGCCCGGGAAAAAATCACGGGCAGCGGACAAGCTGACTGAATCTGTCGTCTTGTCCACAATCTGCTCTGTCCCCTCACCCTGTGAGGTGTTGCGCCTTATTGCCAGGTCGATAGTCGCCGGGGAGAATGGCTGTAATAAGGCCGCATTCAAGCCGAAAGATCTGTTCTGCTGGCGGAAACTCTCCGCCAGACCGGTCGTTGCAAGGGGGTTATTCTGCTCAAAAAACAGGCGGATCGGATAGGGTTTTTTCCGCAAAAAGTTAAATTGAGAGGAAAGGTTCCAGGCCAGATCCTGGCTATTGTTGCTGAATTCAGCACGGTCAAAGCTGCTTTGGTCCAGTAAAAGGCCCCCTGAAATATCCATCGTCAGCAGGTTCGGATGGTAAGCATAACTGCGCGTTTGCACAGCGACCTCCTCCTGGAACACGAGGTTAGATTCCTCAGTTGCGGTCCCCCCGATGGTGTTGACCTTGTCTTTGTTGAAATGGGTCGTCAGTTCAGTGTAACCACGAACATCCGTGAGCCGAAAGGGCACAATCCCGGTAGTTGGCTCGGTGGACCGACTCGCGCATGATGCCATTGCTAGCCACACAAGTGCGATGGAAATGATCCTGAGAAAACGCATGGTGTCTCTATAAAACTGTTGCAAAAATCGAACACCAGCACACAACGACAGTTCTCGGGATCCATCTGTGCATCCTCCGGGTGTTTACAGGCTATCCGAATAGTCCATTCCCGCCATTTGGCCGAAGCCAAATACATTGACCTTGGTACGGCCAAACTGATTGGCAATCAGAATGACATATTCGAGCTTGAAATTCGGTTCTGCGTAGCGTTGAAAGTATGCCGCGCTCGCATAGTCCAGTGTTATGTCGGTTGGCAAGTCCAAACCGGCCGGGTGATTCGCTCCCGGCTCGCCGAAAAACAGTAGCAGACGCCCATCAGGATCGAGCATCTGGACATTCTCAAATGCCGCATCCACCACATAAACCCGCCCCTTCCTATCCAGGGCAACACCTTTGGGTCGTGCGAAGTGACCCAAGCCTGTACCAACGCTACCAAAACTGCGGACAACCTTACCGCTCTGCGTGAATTCCTGAACTCGGAAATTGCCCGTATCGCTGACATACAAATGTCCATTCGGGCCCACAGCGAGGTTAGTAGGGAAGTACATATCACCTTCTTTGGAGCCGACCTTGCCAATGGTGTTCAGAACTTTTCCGGTGGCCTTGTCGAGAACCTGGATGTTATGATGTTTCAAGTCGGTGACGTACAACTTGTTTCCTACGATAGCCGTGTCGCCTGGTTTGAACTGCCCCTCAACGCCATATGCACGGACAAAATTATCTCGCGCATCGAACACCAGAATCTGATCTTTGTTGGTGTCCGTTATGTACTTGGTGCCATCTTTATCGATCGTTATATTGATCGGTTTGAGCATTGCTCCACCACCACTACCATGAACAAAATCGTAGCGTTTTTTGTCCAGGTCGAACACGGCGTATCCGTTACCTCGGGTATCAGCAACGAAAATTTTATGCCCGTACATGGCGACACCATAAGGTTTTTTCACTCCATTCGGATCCTCGGTCTCGTCGCCGAGTATGAATTCCCCAAATGAGCCTACCGGGGCGACCAGATCCTTGGAACTCGAAAATGATGTTAAATACTGAATACGGGGGGCATTAGGCAAAGGCGGATAAAACAGCGTGGCCGATACTTCCTCTGTCTTTTTCTTTGGGGCGTCCACACAACCCACCAGGGTGAGCACCGCCACAACACAGATCGTCACAAGACGGCCAATCTGGACACTCGGAGTCATGTCTATTGAAGTCTTCATTTGCTTTTCACAATCCTAGTATAAAAGTTGACCTGTAACGAACAGCTGTAAAATGTATTTGAGGCGCCTGAATTTGCCAATCTTCTTCCACACTGGAAGTCTCAGAGCCCAGGGGACAGCTTTGCCTTCTCCAGCAGAATAGGATAATTGTAGCCCGCACCCAGGTCGACATTGGTGCGGGCAGTACCTTCTACTACCAGCACATCTCCCGGTTTTGCGTCCTGTTGGGTAGTGGCGATCACCGAGTTATGTGGTGCACTGCCGGTACCATCGCGCAAAGTGACCCAGTTCTTGCCCATCACCTGGACACTGAACTTTATAACTTTGGCACGAACACGCACAGATTTTCCGTTCAATTCATCGGTCTGCTGCAGAATCTCGGCCACTGTTTTGCCATTTTCGAGCTTTTTGATCTCCCCGGGGGCCACTTCAATCTGCTTGGATTTAGCCACCGGTGTGGGCCCAAGGGAGGCACCTGGCATGGTGGAAGCACCACCGACAACGCGTAGTTGTGATACGAACAAAATTCGCTCGAAGGAACGCTTGAGGATGGTGCTGGAAAAATCTTTCATCAGCAAGCCGCCCCGGTATTGTATTCGATCCCCTGCTTTCACAGGCAGCGCGGTCGTCGCCAGCCACTCTTCCTGGTCTTTGCCGTCAGTCTGAATATAAATGTAATTACCCGCTGGCTGTACGGATTTCACAACGGTAGTCAGAGTTTCCTGGGCTGCAAAAGCGCCAGTACTGAAGAAAATTATGAACAAGTAGCAAAGTCTTAGATATTTCATTTTAGCATCCGTAAGCTTTAATTTTGTATTGTGTACGTGGGTGGCGGGTTAATGCCAAGCCTAACTGTTTGGCTGATGTGGCACAGGACCCAGATCAATTAAAATTACATATTTGCTTTGTGAATCTGTATGCAAATGCATGGACCCAGAACAAGCAAATTTACCCCTGGAACGTTGGCACCAGATAACTTTATACACCCTGGAGTGGATTGAAAACCGACAACGACGAAAAGGCTTTTCTTCACCTGTGGATATTGATCTGCATCAAGATTCAGGGATTAACCTGCGGCGTGCTCAGGGGTCCACCGCCCGAAAGAAAGCCCTTGGCCCTGGCCTTTCCCTCAGCTATTGCTTCAGGTTGAGATGAAACACCTCGCCTATTGCACCAATAATTTTCGGATCATCCCATTCCCGTGCGCCGCGAACTTTTGTCAGCACCCGGCCATTGGGCCCGACTAATAATGTAAGTGGTATCGTATTCGCCCCCAGCATGTTTTCCAGGAACAGCTTGCTGTCGAGGTAATTCTTGAAGGTGATATTAGATTGCCTGATGTAGGCCGCCGCCGCGTTGCCGTTGTCATCTGTCGAAATGCCGATGATGTTGAATTCTTTGCCGTTATACCGATGCGCAAGTCGTTCCAGCGAACTCATCTCAGCCCGACAGGGGCCGCACCAACTGGCCCAGACATTAATGATCAGCGGCTTGCCCTTGAAATCAGAAAACTGATTCGACTGCCCGTCAAATCCACGCAGCGTCGCCTCACGCAGATAACCGCCGATTCTGACTTCACCAGGGGTTTCTGCGAATGCCGCTACGGATAACAACAGCCCAAGAAAAAAAGAGCTAGTTATTGCACTCACGAAACGCAACGTTTTCGCCTCCCTCGCTGACAATGAGAATTCATTCGTTTCGGTCGCAACAACGCCTGAACAGGCAGGGTTTCAGTACAGCAGTCCGAAGGGGCATGATTTTATATACCGCAGGCATATAACTTACTTTCCGCGCATTTCGTTTTGGACTTTTCCTGATTTATCCATCCGTAA
>CAZAWX010000200.1:0-7573 GCA_964488985.1 uncultured Ectothiorhodospiraceae bacterium | reverse complement strand
CGGAATCAGGGGACAGTTTACTTAATTTCCATAGCCCATACTGTCCCTTAGTACCGAAAACGCTTTAAGTAAACTGTCCCCCGATACCAAGACGATAACCCACACCGTAAACAGATTCTATCAAATCGGAACCGGGACAACTTTCCACCAGTTTACGACGAAGATTTTTTACATGCGTGTCCACTGTCCTGTCACTTACGATACGATAATCACAATAGATGGAACTCATCAGTTGGTCACGCGAAAACACCCGTCCGGGTTGATCTGCCAATTGGCTGAGCAAAGCAAATTCGACCGGTGAAAGTTTTAATTCATGACTGTTTAAACGAGCCGTATGACATTCTTTGTCGATTTCCAGGCCACCAGGTGGCATCTCTCTTTTCGACGCGTTCACCCGGCGTAATACGGTCTTTACCCTGGCGACAACTTCCCTCGGACTGAAGGGTTTACAAATATAATCATCTGCTCCCAACTCAAGTCCCAGAAGACGATCGATCTCCTCCACCAAAGCCGTCACCATAATCACGGGTACCCGGCTTTTCATCCGGATCGCTTTATACACATCAAGACCACTCATGCCCGGTAACATCAGGTCCAATAGCACCAAAGCAGGTGAAACTGCTTCGAATGCCTGCAAGGCCTCATCCCCCCTTGAGACCCAGTGGGTCTGATAGCCACCTGTCTTTTCCAGGTAATCGGCCAAAAGGCTGGCTATTTTTTCCTCGTCTTCGACAATCAGGATGTTGGCCGCATGGTTCATTTTTTCAACGGTAATAAAACAGTGATCACAAGCCCACCTTCCTCTCCGGGCGTGGCCGTGACCTGCCCGTCATGGGCAGCTACGATGTTGCGGCAAATAGCAAGACCAAGACCGCTACCACCTGAGCTTCTGTTACGACTCTCTTCCACACGATACAGGCGTTCAAACAGATGTTCACATTCTTCCACACTGGCACCAGGCGCACTGTCGCTGATCGTTAATTGTGCCATTTGATTAGCCGTGGTCAATTCGATAGCAATCCAGCCATTGTGATCTGTGTAGCGTACTGAGTTATCCAGCAAGTTGCGCAATAATTGACTCAGACGTTGTTCATCACCCAGCAGCCTGATGGGACGTTTCGGGATGACACAGCTGAGTTTCAGCTTTTTCCCCTCTGCAAGGACCTGGAAGGAATCGACGACCAGTCGGACCAGGTCACCAAGATTAACATTCTGCATTTTGTAAGCCAGTGCACCGGAATCAGTCAGTGTAAGTTTATGCAGATCGTCAATCAGCTTGGCGAGGTGTTTGACCTCATTACGCACTGAATCGAGCTGGTGGATATCTAATGGACGTACACCATCACTCATGGCTTCCAGTTCACCACTGATGATGGCCAGCGGTGTGCGTAATTCGTGCGCCATGTCCGACATCCAGCGCTTACGTGCAGTTTCGTGCTCGCCAAGTGCTGTTGACAAGCGGTTAAGATCATCACCGAGTCTTGCGATCTCGTCACTACCCCTGATGTTCAACCTGTTCCTGAAGTGGCCGGATGCCAGGTTGCGTATCCCTTCGGCCACCGCATTTACCGGTCGCGCCAGATGACCCGCCAATAGCCAGGCCAACAGTATCGCCACAGCCAATCCGATCCACAGACCGATAAGCAGGTTATTTCTTAACTGCAGAATGAATGCCTCTTCTTCTGGCAGCTTGATACCGACAATGGGAGAAACTCCGAGCCAACCGATATTGGCAGCATTGACTTCAATGGGCAAAAGCATGTCCTCGTTGAACGCCTGCGGTAACTCACCGACGATAACGGATTTTGTACCATCCAGCAGGAATATCCTCTGTAGCAGCGCATTGCGACCACCAGGGCGAGGATCAGGGCGCGGACCGCGTAAGCCAGCCCGTTGCCCGCCTGACCTCGCGGCCGGGAATCTTTGGCCGTGCTGCATGCCCGAAGGTGGGGGTGGTGGTCTTCCTGGCCCAGAATCAAACGGCCGGTCATGTCCTTGCGGCAAGACTGTCAACACCAACTTATAAAACTGACGGGGCTTACTGGCCATCACTGACCAACTGCCGTGATCGCTATACCAGTCAGCCAGTTCGGGTATCAATTGTTGTAACTGGCTGCGTTCTTGTTGTTGAAGGAAATCCAGGAAACCCTGGCCTATACTTGCACGTGTGACAAGTGTCGTTAACACCAGAACCAATGCCGTACACGCAAACATCGCAATCAACAATTTGTGGATAAGCTTCAGTTTCATTTTCGTCCCTTACACCATCCTATCCTGCACCAGGACCGACGAGTGGACAACCACCTCAGTTGAATCTCCTTAATTTCTTCAAATTTGATCCATGATTCCCGACTAATGTGGAAGCCGTTAAAACAACCCGTGATCTGGTTTTACGGGACTTGATAAACTACCAAAGGAAACGACGATGAAAAACATATTTCTGATTGCACTCGTACTGACACTCGCAACAAGCACGGTGATTGCCGGGCAAAAGGGTAATTTCGCACCACCCCCACACAGCCGAGGCAACCCTGTCGAACGTCTGACTGAACAACTCGGACTTGACGTAGACCAGGTCGCAGCCATCACCGTGATTTTTGAAGAATCAAGGACAGCACGTGACGAAGAACGGCAGGCATTCCAGGAAGGTCTTTGTGGAATCCGCAGCAACACGAACACACAGATCCTTGCCGAACTCACACCCGAACAACAGGGCCTGTATAATGAACTTCGAAAAAAACATGAAGCGTTAAAAGCGGCAATCGAGGAAGTGCGCCAGGAGCATGGTTATGGAGGCGGCTCCAGAATGATGGATTGTGAGGGCTGATTTCTGCACAGCTTCAGGCGAATAGGGAGCGGTTAAAGCAAAATTAAGGTTTCTTAATAATTCCTTAAGGTTTGTGTGCTTATAATGCAAACCATAATCAAACTCCTCGTGAGCAGCTACTAACCCCCCCGTTGGAAGACTGCGAACAATCAGACGCCGTATTTAATACGGCGTTTGTTTATGTGTCATAAATAAATGGAACCGGCACCAGGATTTGAACTCGGGATCTGTTGATTACAAAACATCAGTTCTGTCCCTTCCCTGTGTTTCATATCATTTCAGTATATACCCAAGGCTGTGTTTGCCATTTCTGCAGAGATGAATTTTATCGAGATAGAAAACGGGGTGAAATGGAGTGGTGAGGAGCTGGAATCCGGCCTTCACCGAGCAACTGGCGCAATAATTCGCTGTAACCTTGGCAATTTATTGACGAAAAATGAGCTTCAATACATTTCGGGTTTCTGGCAATATGGCTTTAATGCTGCCTATACCCAACCCTGCAGTGGTTGATGTTCCAGGTGTTTCAGTGGATGGTCTGTCCGCTCTTGAGCGCTGGATTGAAACCATCGCCGCACGTCCCGCTGCGCAACGCGGCATCGAAGTGCCCATGCCCGTTGACAGAGGCGAGGAAGCGACTATCAAAGATGCGCGCAAAATGCTGGTGTGAGCAAACCAGTCAGATAAGCCCCGGGCCGACCCTTGTTCACTTTCCGGTCGGCGTACCTGAGTATTACATATTCTGACTGATGATGTACTCGACTGCGGCCCGTATTTCGTCCTCGCTAGCGGAAGCGTTGCCTCCCTTGGGCGGCATGGGCTTTTTGCCTGACATCACGGACGCGGTTAACGTGTCCACTCCTTGCGCGATCCGTGGCGCCCAGGCAGCCTTGTCGCCCATTTTCGATTTCATCATTTTAAGGCAGCCAGCGCAGGCCTTGTCAAATACAGCTTGGCCGTCGTGGCGGCTGCGACATTTCCGCTGAGTATCAGTGCCGCAACGGTTCCAGCTATAATCATCACTCGTTTCCTTTCCTTCTCCTTAGGGGTTAGAGAGCATCTGCCATTGCGCTATCTTGCGAGTGGGTTGGAGCAAGCTTAGCGCCGGCGGGTGTGTCCGTCAATTCCTTTGCCAGTGACGTCAGGCCGGCCATTGAACCCAGGCCCATCGTTTCCACAGCGCTTGAAGGGACAATGACGATGGTGGAGTTCTGCCGCATTCCTTCCAACAGAATGTTCATCGCCCGCAGATGAAGTGCGGTGGGGTTGTTGGCGTAGGCTTTGGAGGACTCTTCAAAAACCCGGGATACTTGGCGTTCCGAGTCGGCCAGAATCACCCGTGCCTGGCGTTCCCTGTCCGCTTGAGCCTGCATGGACATCGCATTTTGCAGACCCTCCGGTATCTTCACATCGCGGATTTCCACCGAGAGCGCCTTGATGCCCCATGCCTCAGTCCTTTGGTCGATCATCTCGCAAAGGTCCTTGTCGATTTCTCCCCGTCCCCTCAGCATCTCGGCAAGGTCGGTTCTGCCTATCACATCCCGGAGAGCGGTCTGGCTGGACCAGGCTATGGCGTGTCGGTAATTCTCAACTTCCACAGCCGCCTTTTTGGGATCAACCACCCGCCAGAAGAGGACGGCATCCACATCCACAGGAACGCTGTCTTTGGTCAGCGTCTCTTCGGCATTGAAGGGCGTTGTAACCGTTCTCAGGTCTATCCAGTAGGGCACGGTGTCGATAACAGGAAGAATGAAAAAGAAGCCTGGACCTTTCAAATCCAGGTATTTTCCAAGCCTGAGAATCACCGCATTTTGCCACTGACGCGCCACGCGGAAGGAAAGAACGAACAAAACTGCGAGGACGATGGCAGCGGCTGCAATAGCCGTGCTCTCAAGCCTGACGCCCAATATGACGCCTGCAGCCACTATTAAAACAAACACAACTATTGTTACCGGATGAATACCCATTACTTGTCTCCTTGTTTCACTTGCTTCGTTTCACTTGCTTCGTTTTCAGAACCCCAGGTCCTCGACCACCGCAACCAAATCCGCAAAACTTGCGGCTTCAAGTTTTGCCGCCAAGGCCTCTTTGTCCAGTTGTTCGCATTGGAATTCGGTCTGTCTCACCTCGAAGGCCAGTTCGTGGATTTCCTGCGGGGACATAAAACCCAAGTCGCAGACATGCACGATGCAGGCGCGCTCAGCCTGCAACAGGTCGAGGCCGTGATGGCGCATCGCCTCCAGATAGCGTTCCGCCGTGCGGTTGATCTTGCCGCTGATCTCCATCGTATTGGTCTGGGCCGCAGTGAGAAGCGCGAGCGGTGGACCGAAGTAAATCCTTGTTTTCGTGTTCATTGCGAGTTTGTATCCGGGTTGCGAGGAGTACCTGGTGAGGACGCACCATGGTTTCGCACGCGTTGCAGCCAGCGCTTCAACCGTTCGATAAATCGATCAGTAGCGGAAGGGGTCGCGTCATGGTCCTCGTGGCGCTCGTGATCGGCGTTCGTCAAGCCCTTGGGTAGTTCGGGTGCTTGCTCAGGTTCGAGCTGGGCAAAGCCGCTGTTACTCGCGCCCTGCTGAACGTCATGCGGATTATGGCATTCTGTACACACGAACCAGCGCTTCTTACCGTTGCTCGCCCATTCGCCGATGCGCTTGCCGTGGATGCCGTCCCGCCAGTCCCGCAGAATCGAGCCATGACACTTGCCGCATAGCTTCTGCGGCTCGTTGAAGCTGATCGGTTTGCCGAAGTTGTCTATCAGTTTGTTGCGCGTGGTCGGATGATGGCAGTCCAGGCACCAGATGGCGCCTCGGCCGTGTTGAAGATTGAGTGCATCCGGCACAACTTTTCGGTGCCTCCTGAGAGCCCGCGGGTTCTTGTCCTTCGGCGGCGGCGGACGGATTCCGTTATGGCAGGCCACCCCGCACCGCGACATGAGGGAGATTTTGTCCTCGCGTGGCCTGACCACGGCTATGCCTCGGGAATAATCTCCTGGCGTGGGCATCACACCCATGCCGATCGTGCCGTCGAAGGGATCGCCCCACCATAGCACCGCGCCGGTCTTGGGCGAGCACTTCTCACTCGGCAGACCGTTCTGAATCTTGTGCGGGGTCAGCTCGGAGGCGCCTTTTCGGCTTTCGAAGCAGGGTTTGTCCTCCGCGAAGGCAGATGACGCTGCCAGGCAGCAAAGCGCCAGAACCAGCTTGTTGAATGCATACTTGCTCATAAGAGCTTGCGCTCCCGTTTGGCAGACTCGCTGCGGCCCTGGCGCCGCGTGCGGCTTCCCATCCTTGTGTCGCCGCCCGGCTCCAGGCGTGCGACCGGGTCACTCGAAGACGCCCACGGCTGCATCTTCGCCGGTTCGAAGCCGTGTTGGTAAGAAGGCACAACGCCGTGACTGACTTCCCATGGTGCGCTTGCGTACTTCACTTCCCCGAGCAGAATGCCGATGGCACCTTTCACCAGTATGGTGAGGATGAAGAAGCCGATAGCCCAGTTTCCCAAAGTGACGAATATTTCAATCGCCGTCGGCGAGTAATTAGTGAACTCGCCGATGGGAGATGGAATGAATCCCGGCACGAGCAATCCCATACCCTTTTGCACCCAGATCCCGGCGAAAGCAAGCACGCAGGCGACCGGAAGGAGGCGATAATTCTTGCGCACGCGAGGAATGAGGAGCATCACGAAAGCGACGGACATTGCGGCAAGCGAGACCCAGAACCATGGGACGAGAGTATCGAGGCCGTGTACGCCGAACATCAGGTATTTGAGGCCCAGGGTATGCTCACTTGGCAGGTACAGCTCGGTCACGATTTCAGACATAAGCAGGAAAAGCGAGATTCCGAGACAATAGGTCGCGATGGTCGAAAGCAGGTCAATCGCTTCATCGGCGATCCACAGCTTGGTGTTCCTGCGGATGACGAGGAACATCAGAATGATCAGCCCCGGGCCGGCCGCAAATGCCGTCGCGATGAATTGAATCGGCATAACGGCGTGGTTCCAGTGCGGGCGTGCCGGCATCGTGTTGATAAAGAACGCGGTTATGGTATGTATGCTCAACGCCCAAACGATGGAGACGTAGATGAGTGGCAGGTACCAGCTCTTGTTAATGCGGCTGCCGGTGTACTTCGTGTAGAGAAAATAGAATCCACCCACCAGGTTGAGAAGCAGATAGCCGTTCAACGCCAATACGTCGAAGGCGATCATCGAATTGGGGACATTGTAAATGCCGATGATCGGAAACAGGTGCCAGAGCCGCTCGGGTCGACCCATGTGCGAGAGTACGAACACGTTGCACATCGTGACGGCGGCTATCGCCACCATCTCCCCCAGCACCGTGACCTCGTGAAGTGCTTTTTGGTCATAGATGTGAGCCGGGAAAACGACTGTGACCGCTGCTGCGGCGACGCCGACGAGGAATATGACGTTGCCCAGGTACAAGCCATCACTCACCTGGCTGGTGAGACCGGTGACGGCCAGGCCCTCGATTATCTGCACGCTAAAGCAGTAGCCCCAGATCGCAATCAAGACCCCGAGGCTAGCCAACCAGGCATAGTACTTGACCCCGCCCCTCACGACATAGGACACATAATCCACACCAAATCTGATCAGCTTATTCATGGCAGACTCACATCAATCCATGAAATAGAAAAACTTGGGGTAGGTATTGAGATCGGCACGTAGCGTGAACACGCGTTTTCGATCGAGAATGCGGGACACTTCGCTGTCCGGGTCGAGCAGGTTGCCGAA
>CAZAWX010000199.1:0-7585 GCA_964488985.1 uncultured Ectothiorhodospiraceae bacterium | reverse complement strand
ACGTCATCAATAATCCACGTCCCTTGAAATCGACGTGACCCCGCCCGGTGGTTGCGCATTTATTATTTACAGCACATTGCCACCCACCCAATGTTGCACTCTTGGCGTCCTGTCGATAACGGTACGGCTCAGCAAATTTGTACCTGTCGCAATGTGGACAAGATAGTTGACTCGAGAACGAACAACTGAAACCGCCGGATCCGGCCAGGTGCGGACACCTTCGACTGATTTGCACTTTATCCCCCCCATGGTCCCGCACACAGGGGTAAGCTGCCTGCTCAAATAAAACCGGTATCCGATGCCAGATAGCAGGAAATTCGTGTCTCTATAACACTATATACCAGCACCCCGCTTGCCAATACCCCCTATGTAACTCAACGCAGCTATGCAGTGTAGGGATCTGGGTCTATAGTTGTGAGTGATAACCCCATTGATAAAATATTTGCACAGAAAAATAAATGGTTAATCAAAGTAAAAAACGACAACACGCGCGAAAACATGCGATATAACACGCCTCCAGGGCCGCCGCATTCGCTGCGATGCGCTCTTGGTTTAAGCTGTTAGTCATCAGAGATACACCGTGCCAATACCAGATTATCAGTCAATCATGTTGCCTCTGTTGCGACTGGCGCAACATGGTGAAACCCATCGTTTTCGTTCCGCAGTAGAGAAACTCGGCGAAGAATTCGGATTGTCTGTAGAAGAACGGCGAGAGCTGTTACCTAGCGGAAAGCAACCCACCTTTGACAATCGGGTCGGTTGGGCTCGGACGTATATGACCAAGGCCGGATTGCTCGAATCTCCGAAGCGCGGCCTTTTTCGAATAACTACTCGGGGTTCAGAAGTTCTAACGCAGAACCCACAGGCGATAAATGTTTCATTCCTCGAGCAGTTTGATGAATTCGTTGCTTTCCGGGCGCAGCGAAATCCGAAGAGCGAATCGGGAACGACGCCGACTGTAACTCCGTCAACCGACGACTCTACCCCAGAAGAGACCTTGGAGAGCGCATACCAGAGCCTCCGATCCGATCTCGCAAATGAAATCTTGGACACGGTAAAGGGCTGCTCACCGACGTTCTTCGAAGATTTGGTCGTCGATCTCATCGTTAAAATGGGCTACGGCGGCTCTCGCAAGGAAGCCGGTCAGGCGATCGGTCGATCTGGCGATGAAGGGATCGATGGAATTATTAAGGAAGACCGGCTCGGCCTAGACATCATCTATATTCAGGCTAAACGCTGGGGAGCAGTTGTAGGCCGCCCCGAAATTCAAAAATTCGCTGGTGCCCTTCAAGGGCAGAGAGCGCGAAAAGGCATCTTTATTACAACGTCGTCGTTCAGTCGCGAGGCGATGGACTACGTTCAAAACATTGACACAAAAATCATCCTGATCGACGGCACGACCCTCGCCGACTATATGATCGATAACAATGTCGGCGTGTCATTAGAAGCTACCTACGAGCTCAAACGAATTGACAGCGACTATTTTTCGGAGGGCTGATGGCTAGCGAATAAGGATAGATCGTGATAGCGATGCGAGCCACGATCTGATCAAGCTATTGGGCGAGCCCGGCAATGGCGGCTGACTCTCTATATAGGGAATATGTTTTTCCGATACCGGGTACAGAACAGTCGGCCACGCTGAAAACTGATTTGATCGCTGCAAAAGTTAAACTGTCGCAATTTATGCATGGCAGTATGCCCCAACTTCCTGAACGTATTCGTATCTCCAATCTTTTCTTGGGTGTTGGGTATACGGACGCATTATGAATACTACTATAAAAAATCAGTTTCGTTTCTGGCCGTGATTTTCTTGATCTGATCTTTCCCCTTACGGGTCGTCAGGCAGAGGAATTCAAAGACAGTTTGCGTGATCCCTGGTTTTACTCCAGATTCACTTTGGCCGGCCAGTAGACAAGATGTCCGGGTTTTATGATGGAGTTGAGGTGATGGATAATGGTTTTGGCTCGTTCCGGTTCATCAAAAAATTCGATAACAACGGGCAGATCCAATGACATGTCTATCAGGCTTGCGGAATGGACTTCCCCGGAACTGCCAAAGCCGGTGATGCCGCGAAAGACGGTTACCCCCTGCACCTTGCTTTCATCATGCAGGTATTCCAGTAACTCTTGCATACGTGTTTTTGCTTCGTGCAGATAGATCCGCACCATTGTGACGTTGGATTCCTTCATATCTGCCTCCCTAGAATCATGCCCACCCAGACAAATATCAAACACAGGGAAATACTCAGTAAAATATTCACACCGGCTTTGAGCGGTTCACCCGCCTCGACCAGATTTAGCGTTTCAATGGAAAATGTTGAAAAGGTGGTGAAGGCGCCTAACAGGCCAATCATTAAACCGGCACGCCATTCCATACCGGCACTCAGGCGTTCGATCAGGAACACGAAGGCGAGGCCCATGATGAAGGAACCGATGACATTGACGGCCAGTGTTCCATAGGGAAAACCTCGGCCAAGTAGTGTGTGAATGCCTGTTGAGGCCCAATAACGCAGCACTGCGCCGGTAGCGCCACCTGCGGCGATATAGATAATATTGGACACACTGCATCCTTATGCGTTGCTGTGAATGATCAGCAGATAGTCAATCAGTTATGCAAGAAAGGCAATTGCCACGACGTCTTTTCTCTGCGGCTGGTGATAAAATGCCGCCAATCATGGACTATCCGCAAGAAATTATTCAGGCCCGGGAATTGACTCTGGAGGCAGGGCAGAGCGTCTTTCGCCAAGGCGATCAGTGCGAGAATTATATCGTGGTGATGGCCGGGTCGGTGAAAGTGTTCGCCCGTTCCCCAGGGGGTAAGGAGGTGGTGCTTTACCGCATCAGCCCGGGGGAAATCTGTGTTCTTACCACTTCCTGTCTGCTGGGTGGGCAAACTTATCCGGCTGAAGCGGTAACCGAATCCGCCGTAAAGGCCCGAATTATTCCCAAAAATCAATTTGAACAATTGCTTGGCGAATCAGCCGCGTTTCGCAGCTTCGTCTTTTCCAGTTTCAGCCATCGCTTGACCCATTTGGTCAGCCTGGTCGAGCAGATTGCCCTGGAGGGGGTGGACCAGCGTTTGGCCCGGTATATTCTTGATCATGTGGCCCAGGATCAGACGTTGACCACGACCCATCAGGAGATCGCGCTTGAGATTGGTTCGGCGCGGGAAGTGGTGAGTCGAAAACTGAAGTCCTTTGAACATCAAGGCTTATTGAGTATGCAGCGCGGCCACCTGACTTTATTGGACCGCCAGGCGATGGCAGTTCTCGCCGAACAGGAATAAATACGTTCTCCTTGGGTGACTTTGTCACCGAAAACTTCAACCGTTGGTGGGATGCTTGACGCATATTTTCAATGAGGAAAGCACCATGAAAAACGAAGGAAAAGCGGATCGCATCATACGGGTCATTGTTGGCTTGGCGTTGTTGAGTCTGACCGTGGTGGGCCCGCAAACACTGTGGGGCCTGGTCGGGCTGGTCCCGTTGTTGACGGGTCTGGTGGGGGTGTGTCCGGCCTATATGTTGTTTGGCCTTCGCACGTGTCCACTGACGTCAAAATGATCTGACTGACACTGCGGCCGTTGCCCCAGCCCGGCTCTGCTCAGGCGGCCTGGGGATAGCGGATCAGGCGCTGGCCAAGGCTGAAATTTTGCAGATCAAACGGCCAGCATGCGCCGGGCCAGTACAAGGAAAACTGCCCGCGCTGGGGCCAGTAAACAGCGGTGTACAGTGTTCCGAATCCGGCGTTGAAGGCGGTGGAGTAGAGCGGCGGTTTTAGAAATGCATTTATAAATCGTTCCTGGGGTTCGACATGCAGGGTAATGCGCTGGAGTAAAAAGCGTTCGCGTTCAACCGATGCTGTGAGACGTGCGTGCTGGGCCCATTCGACCCGTTCCTGGTGGTTGGTCGCCACGGCGGCGTGGCTGATCACAGCGGGGCGGTCCGGGGCCAGATACACAGTGATGTGCTTTCCTGTCGCATCGACAACGGTGATGTTGTAACTCATATGGGTTGGAATTCGCGCCAGGGCATGGCCTGCTTGTTCTACGGTGTCACAGGTTTGCAGCACATAGCGCAGGATCAGAGGAACTCCAAAGCCTTCACCGACCACACGCCGCCCACCGAAGGTCAGCGACAGGGCCAGGCCGGCATCATTCATTCCATCCAGCAGGCCCCACAAACCATCACTGGTTCCGGCCACAGTGCGATCCAGCCAGCGACTGTGCAGTACTGTGCCGTCAAATGCCTTGGGGCTGTAATCGTAATTACGCACAAGCATCGGTTCCTGACCGGGCCAGATGGCCTGGGAACAGCCGGACAAATAGGGTGGCGGGCAATAAAAACTTAAAAAGCGTGCTTCCTGATCGCCTCCTCCGGCCAGGTCGCAGAGATTTTCATACAGTGGCAGCAATTCCGGCATGTGTTTGCGCATTGCCTTGAGGCAGGCGAGGTAGGTGGGTCTGGCTTCGACGCCTTCGCGTAGCCACCAGCGGCGGTAAGCAGGCCAGAGTCGGCTGAACAAAGCGGCCCAGTCTGGTCCTGGTTGTGGTTGGGCCACAGAGACGAAATTGAGTTCCATAGCGGGTGTGGCGGTGTGCTTCATGGGCATGACAATACGAATATTTGGGAACGGAGTAAAATCAGCACTCAGCCGACCTTTTCCCGGATTGCGTCGAGTAACTGGTAGTACCAATAGGTCAGTTGCACCGCCGCAGTCCCAAATGCCGCGCCATTCCATGCTAAGTCGAAGGGGGCGAATAATTTATAGCGGTCACTGCTTCCGGTAATGGCTTCGGCGATGATGCGCCCGCCAATGGCGGTGGTATTCATTCCATGGCCGCCAAAGCCGGTGCAGTACCAGGCGTTGTCACCAATCGTTCCAATTTGCGGCATCAAGTGCCGGGCATATGCCATCAGACCGGACCAGGCAAGATCAATCTTCAGCGGCGCCAATTGGGGGTAGGTTGTAAGCATTGTTTTGCGCAGTAACTGTGCCAGGCGATAGGGTTCCGTGGTTCGTGTGGTGATCCTGCCACCCCATAATAATCGTTCCCCATTATCGACCAGCCGGTAATAGTCTCCTGCACGGCGACTATCGCCTACTGCATCCTGAGTCTGGATGGCGGTGTTGAGCAGCGTCGGATTGGCTTCGCTTAGCAGTACATAGGTCGCGACAGGGATATAACTACGCTGTAATCGAGGCTGTAAATTGCCTGTGTAGCCTCCGGTTGCATAGACGACAGTTGTCGCCGTGATCTGACCATCGGGAGTTTTAATCTTATAGTCCGGGCCATCGTGATTCACGTCGATGGCCGGGGTGGCTTCGTATACGTGGCCGCCGAGGCGGACGAATTCACTGACCAGGGCGCAACTGTAGTTAAGCGGATGAAACGAAAATGCGCGGCTGTCGCGAAGGGCCTGGAAGTATCTGCGGGATTTTAATTGTGCCTGCAGCGCGTCCCGGGAGATAAATTCCACTGGGTAAGAAAACGTATCATCCAGCAGATCGCGTTGATGCTTGAGTCCATCCGCGTCGTTGTATCGCGCCGTCCTGAGCACCCCATGGCGAAGCCCCAGATCTGGAATTTCCAACTGTTCAATATTGTCGAGGATAAGCTGCATGCCTTCAAGGGATAGACGGAACAGTTCATCAGCGCTGTGTTGCCCCGCCAGGCGTTGAATATGCGCCTGATCGGCAGAAAATCCCGGGCATACAAAACCGCCATTTCGCCCCGATGCACCCCAGGCGATTTCCCTGGCTTCCAACAGGCAGACTTTGCGCCCGAGCCGCGCCAGTTCCAGTGCCGTCGTGACCCCTGCCAGACCACCACCGATGATGCAAACATCCGTTTGGCTGTTGGATTCGAGGGCGGGATAACCTCTATTTTCCCCAGCCCGGGTACGATGGTAATAGGTGTCGGGATTTTCCATAATGGTCCAGTTCTCTATGCCGGGCGCAATCGTTATGTTGCAATCTTCAGCTATGCGCAGCAACCCGATATGGTGGCAAGTCCTGAGCGTTGCCGACAACTCTATGGCCGGGTACTGCCTGTGCACTATGCTCAGGCGGGGCAACGCGACGACCATTTGCGTGATTGATACCGGCGTATCTGTGTCTATTCGCTCCTTTGCCGGAGAAGCCGGTCCATCTCGCGGCGTGAGCGTGAAGCGCAATCTTCCAGGGCCATGCCGGAAAAATAATTACCGGTAAGATATATGGATTGTCCAGCAAGCAGGTGGTCGATTCCCTGAATCGTTTGCTGATGCTGTGCTCGAGGTGCCGGGAGAATATTGACTCGCTGGGCAATGTCCGTGATATCTTCGTGCGACACCCCGAGCAGTGCGCATACCCGTGCTATTTTTTCTGCATCAGTCAATGTATCCGCTTTAAAATGGAAGCTGAATCCGCGCTGCCCTGCGTCGGTTAATGTGTCCCGGGAGACGATGGAGTAAAAGTCGTCATTCAAGGGCACCACACCTGTACAGAGCGGCAAGGTACACAGATCGTTGCGCACGATGACGCTCATGGTTTCAATTCGGGTTGTTTTAAGTGCCGCCAGTTGCCGGGCGATTGCCGGGAATGAGTCACCGAGCAATGTCGCGGCCATATCAACCGGTGTGGCGAGGGCGAGGTTCTTGGTTTGGTACGCCGTTCCTTTGTCATCAATGAGTTGAAATAAATTCTCGACATGGTTTATTGAGTGTATCCCGGTAGCCGTTTTCAGGGAGATCCGAGAATCGGCCGCGAGGGCGTCGGTCAGTGTCGACATGCCCTGTTTAAAACAAAAACTCTTGGGGAAGTCTTTGCGTCGGGGACGTTTCTTGAAGAGGAAATCTGCCGGGATGTCATCGGCCGTCTGGCAGGAGACGGCAGCAAACATCTTCGCGAATAACGGCTGGTAATTACGCTGCCCCATGATTTTTGCATAATAGGATTTGACGCTTTCGCCAGCCTTTTCTGACCACAGGATCCGCGGCAGGCAAAAAAGCAAATCCAGGTAATGCAGTTGCGAAGGGATCGAAAGGAGATGGCCATCGTCTAACAAGCGAAACGGATGGCGTTCGCGTTGGCTAAGTTGAGATTGCAGGTGTAAGTTCTCAATAATTGAAATCAGATTTCCGTAGGAGTTATAGCAGGTATGAGCCCCCATCTCGATCCAGAAAGCAGGATCCTTCGAGCCATGATGGCTGTGTATAGCACCACCACTGCCTGTTGATTTTTCCAGTACGAGCGTTTTAAGTCCGGCATCAGCCGCAAAATGTGACAGACTCAAGCCACTGATGCCTGCGCCGATGATTGTCAGGTCGTAATCCTTCATTCGTGGATCTCAATCAGTATTACTGGATATATTTACAATAGATAATTTAATGTTCGAAATCTTCATTCTAAAAGCCCGCGAGTAAATTTACTTCAGTTAAAGCGGAGTCGTTCATCGCCTGAAGGTGGGGGAAACCACCTTGCAAGACTCGCCGTAAACCCCTCCCTGGGGGCTCGGGTCGCAGCATCCATGCTGCTCACGGTCTTGCCAGGTCGTTTCCCCCACCTTCAGTCTGCAGTGATCTGCATTTACGCCCAGGCGATCA
>CAZAWX010000198.1:0-7607 GCA_964488985.1 uncultured Ectothiorhodospiraceae bacterium | reverse complement strand
GCGCTGAGGCGCACGAGTCCAAGGATGGTAACCTTATTTTGGCCTGATGAGTCCTTGTCTGGGTGGTGATGCAACCAATCACGATCAGTTTGTTGCCACTTTGGCGAACTTCGCCAGAACACCGGTAATCTTAGTAATGACTTTGGCACAGGATTGCAGCCCGTGGCGCTGCGAAAGGTAAGCCGGGTCGTTGTATGAAAACCAGGTTTGTCCCGCGTTGTCTTCCCAGATCAGGGCCTTTTGCGGCAGGTCAATGCCACTGCTGCGGGCACACTTCATCAGGGGCGTACCTACTTTAGGATTACCGAAAATCACCAGTTGTGTCGGCGGCAGGCTTAACCCGGCTTTTTTCGCCCCGGCGCTGTGATCGATTCGCGCAAATACGCTTAGCCCCTTGTTCTGCAGGGCTTTGACCAATTTGTCTGCGGTGTTCTTGACGTCGTGGCTGCTGCGAAGATTAATCAGGCCTGAGTCCGCCTGGGCGGTTGTGCTGATTGCCAGAGCGAAGACAAGCAGGTAGAAAACTCTTTTCATATCAGTAGCTCCATGAAGTGTTTGCGTTGCTGGAGATTCAGAAATGGATGAGGGGCATGCCGGTCAAATAGGGATGGGCGAACAGGAACACAGTATAGAGAACCAGGCCTTTGACGGCGGTGACAAATTCGGTGCCGATCGCCACTGACGGCGGTTTTTGCCAGGGGCCCTGGCGGCGGTTAATGCAGTACATTTCCAGCAGTGCCCAGATAAACATGACCGGGAAAAGAAGCAGTGAACGGCTGTCACCATTGGCGAGCAGATGGCCGATGCTCCATAACAGCAGGCCGCTCAGTTGCGGGTGGCGTAATATGCGTTTGATATTGGACTTGGATCGCGCCACGGCAAACAGATAAAAGGTCAGCAGCACCAATAGCATGGTGACATGGCGGCCCCAAACAGGCGGGTTGTAGATCTGGCTGGGTGTCATGGAACGCCAGCCTAGAACGATGAGAGTGATGGCGATCAAAATCGACAGACTGAACAACAACTTGTACGTACCGAGGCCAAGTCTCGAAATCAATCTGCTGCGATGGTCAGCGGCCACACTGGGGAACAGGTGCGCCGCACACCATAAGCCAAGCCCAATTATCAATAATTCCATGGGGATACTCCCGGACGCCTGTCAGGCAAAGGCGGCAATATACCGTCTTGACAAAGGTGTTCCCAGTCCGAGTCCGGCTTTACCAGCAATTTGTCGCTCGGACCGATCGAGATTGGCTCAGATCAGGAAAAGCCAATATCACGAATGGCAAAAGGAGTGTGTTTTCGCAATACGTCCCGGCTCAGGCGTTTCAGCAACCGGGTGCTCAATTGTTCCACCTTGGCAATAGCAGCGTTGTTATCATCGGCACGTTGGATCAGATAAAGACGTCGCAAGGGGGTGGGTGCTGGAAGAGGTAGCAGGTGGATGCGGCTGAAATCAGCCCGGGCCTGAAGCAGGCAAAGGGGGGTGGTCAGCGCCCAGCCAATACCCTCCTGAACCATTGCCAGTACAGATTCGGATCCATCGAATTCTAGCCGTTGTGGAGCCTCAATGCGCTGCCTCTTAAGGTAGCGTTCCACCTGCACGCCGGTAATGGATCGCATTGAATAGCGCACCAGGGCAAGTTGTTTATTGATGGCCTTCAAATCCACTTCCCGTTCTGTCCGGAACCCCTGGGGCAATGCCAGGCAGAAGGGTTCGCGGTACAAGGTAGTGACTTGAAGATTGGCAACATCTTCCATGGCGGCTGCCGAAATCAAGACATCAAGATCCCTGGCCATCAAGCCTGCCGCCAGTTGTCGCGATAACCCGGACCAGACGCGGACCTCCTGGGTGTGTTCCTGCAGGTGTTTGATGAGTTCCGGGCCGATGGTCACAGCAAAGGAATCCACCAGGCCGATGCGCAGGCTGCTAAGACTGGACTGGGCGGCATGGCGTACAGCGGCCTGAGTGTTATGTGCTTCGCTGATGAGATGACCGGCCCGGTTACGCAAAATTTCTCCTGCCGGGGTCAGCAGTAGCGGTCGATTTTGTCTGTCCAGCAATTCTGTACCGAGAGTGCGCTCCAACTGTTTGATGACCTGACTGACTGCAGATTGGGTCAGATTTAATTGTCGTGCGGCCTCGGTCATGCTGCGTTGATCACATACTTGAAGAAAAACTTCGAGGCTCCGCAGCTCAAAATGGCCCTGGAGTGATGATGGCTTGGAAGGCATATAAAATAAAAATAATTAATGTGTAAAATTAGAATTATAAATGCTGCTTTCGACAATTTCAGCCCCGGTTATAGTGCGAATCATGAGTTATTCCGTTTTCAGCCTGGTACGCAATGCCTTGAGCGGCCATAAAAACTGGCCTCAGGCCTGGCGTAGCCCGACGCCCCGCCGGGAGTATCAAGTCATTATCATCGGTGCCGGTGGTCATGGTTTGGCTACCGCTTATTACCTGGCCAAAGAACACGGCATCACGGATGTGGCGGTGATCGAAAAAGGCTGGCTGGGTGGGGGCAATACCGGGCGTAACACCACCATCGTGCGCTCCAACTACATGCTCAGACCCAATGCAATGTTCTACGAACATGCGATGAAATTATGGGAAGGATTGACGCAGGATTTGGACTACAACGTCATGTTCAGTCAGCGCGGGGTGTTGAATCTGGCCCATACCCCGAGTCAGTTGGAGGCGTTTGCACAGCGCGGTAACGCCATGCGCATGAATGGCATTGATGCCGAACTGCTCAGCAGGCAGCAGGTTATGGAACGGGTGCCGAACATGGATTTCTCTGCCAATTCCCGTTACCCGATCATGGGCGGGCTATTACAACCCCGTGCCGGGACTGCTCGCCATGACGCGGTGGCCTGGGGGTTTGCCCGGGCGGCGGATTCCAGGGGCGTGGACATTATTCAAAATTGTGAAGTTACCGGGATCCGCCGCGAAGCTGGCCGGGTGATCGGGGTTGAGACCAGTCAGGGGTTTATCGGTGCGAAGAAAATTGGTATTGCCGTAGCGGGTAACTCCGGCCGACTTGCCGCTATGGCCGACATCCGCCTGCCCATTGAATCGCATCTTCTGCAGGCGATGGTGACTGAGCCTGTAAAACCCTGTCTTGATACCGTGGTGACTTCCGGTGCCTCTCATATGTATATCAGCCAGACCGGCCATGGCGAGGTGTTGATGGGCGGGGATCTGGATTTTTACAATTCCTACGCCTCACGGGGCAACTTGCCGCGCATTGAACGGGTGGTACAAGCCGCGGTCAGCCTGTTTCCCTTTATCAGTCGCTTGCGTCTGATGCGGACCTGGGGCGGGATCATGGACATGACCATGGATGGCAGCCCCATCATCGGCAAATTGCCGGTGCAGGGGTTGTTTCTCAACGGCGGTTGGTGTTACGGAGGCTTCAAGGCGACGCCCGGTTCGGGTTGGTGTTTTGCCTGGACGCTGGCCAAGGGTGAACCCCATGCGTTGAATGCGGAATTCACTCTGGACCGTTTCCAGCGTGGCTATGTCATCGACGAACGGGGTGCTGGTGCAACCCCGAACAAACATTGAACGGCGCAGTGGAGTCAGCAAGATGCTCTTAATTCCGTGTCCTCATTGCGGCCCTCGCGCACAGATTGAGTTCAGCTATGGTGGCGATGCCACTGTGCAGCGTCCGGCCATGGACGCGACGGTCAGTCAGCAGCAATGGCTCGATCATATTTATTTGCGCGACAACCCCTGCGGGAACCATCTCGAGTGGTGGCAGCACAGCAGCGGTTGCCGGGCCTGGATCAAGGTCCGGCGCGATACCCGCACACATCTGATTGCCGGCGCCTGGCCAGCAACGGTTAAGGTGCCTGAACAGGATGAAGGTTTGTGAGCGGTCAGGTACATCGCTTTGCTCAGGGTGGCCGTGTCGATCGTAATCAGGCGATTGAATTCGAATTCGACGGTCAGCGCTACAGTGGTTTTGCCGGAGATACCCTGGCCTCGGCACTTCTCGCCAACGGTGTGCGCCTGGTGGGCCGCAGTTTTAAATATCACCGCCCGCGGGGGGTGATGAGCGCCGGGGTCGAAGAGCCGAATGCGCTGATTCAGCTGGGCGAAGGTGAACGCACGGAGCCCAACCTGCGAGCCACACAGATTGAGTTGACCCCAGGGCTTGTCGCCCACAGTCAAAACCGTTGGCCATCACTGAGTTTCGATATAAGCGCCGTTAACAATTTGCTTTCACGCTTTATGCCCCCGGGGTTTTACTACAAGACGTTCAAGTGGCCGGCGGCGATGTGGATGCGCTATGAACATGTGATCCGCAAGGCGGCAGGTCTGGGCAAGGCCCCGTTGGCGGCAGATCCGGATCTGTACTGCAAACGTTTCGCACACTGCGATGTCCTTGTTGTGGGTGGCGGGCCTGCGGGTGTGGTCGCTGCACACACCGCAATGGCCAGTGGCGCGCGGGTGGTGCTGGTGGAAGAACGGCCGGTACTGGGTGGGCAATTACGGGCCGGTTCCACGCAACTCGATGGCCAACCCTGGCCGCTATGGCTGGCTAAAATAGAAGCTGATCTGGATGCTGCTGAAAATGTTCGGGTGTTGCGCCGGGCCACGGCCTTTGGTTATTACGATCAGAATTTGATCGCCATTTGCGAACAACTGCAGGGTGAAAATACTGAATCAAAACCCAGACAGCGGATCTGGTGGATGCGGGCGCAACAGGTGGTGTTGGCCACCGGTGCAATCGAACGGCCCATGGTTTTTGCCAATAATGATCTTCCCGGGATCATGCTGGCCTCGGCTGCAGCGCGTTACGCGAGCGAGTATGCGGTGCGTTGTGGCGATCGGGCCGTGGTGTTTGGTAATAACGATTCCATTTATGAATCGGCATTGACCCTGCATGAAGCCGGTGTGCAGATTACGGCTGTGGTTGATGTGCGCAGTAAAATGGGCGATGAATCACAGCAAATCATGCAGCGCATTGGCGCTGAGTTACTCAGTGGCCATGTTGTCATCCATGCCAAAGGCGGCAAGGCGCTACAGGGCGTTAGCGTGCAGGAATGCCAGGAAGGTTTACTGCGCGGCCCGGTGCGGCGCCTGGAATGCGATTTGCTGGGCATTTCAGGGGGCTGGAACCCCACTGTGCATTTGCATTCCCAGGCCCAGGGCAAGCTGCGCTTTGATGATGCGTTGGCAACCTTTGTACCCGCCGAGTCGTTTCAGCATGAACGCAGTTGCGGCGCGGCCAATGGTGCTTTCGAACTGGGCCGTTGCCTGGAACAGGGGCGTGATACAGCCCGTGATGCGTTGCAGTCCTGTGGCTTTACCGTCCCTGAGTATCGATTACCCACTGTCACCCAGGCACCGGTTGGACAACCTTTACAAGCACTTTGGGAAGTCCCGCGCGCAGCAAAAGATCACAGTAAATGCTTCATTGATTTTCAAAACGATGTCAGTAGTGATGATGTGCGCTTGGCTGCCCGGGAGAACTATGCTTCGGTGGAGCATTTAAAGCGCTACACGACCCTGGGAATGGGCACCGATCAGGGCCGCACCAGTAATGTAAACGGCCTGGCGGTGCTGGCCGCGACCCTTGGCGCGGAGATCCCTGCTGTCGGTACCACGACGTTCCGCCCGCCCTATACGGCGGTATCTCTGGGCGCCATCGCCGGGGAGGGCGTCGGTCAGGAATATGATCCGCTGCGGCGCACCCCGCTGCACGATTGGCACTTGGCCCATGGCGGCGAAATGCTCAATGTGGGCTTGTGGCAGCGCTGTCGATATTACCGCAAAGACGGTGAAAGCATGCGTGATTCAATCCGCCGCGAGGCGGTGCATGTGCGCAATAAAGTCGGCATGGTGGATGTGTCTACGTTTGGCAAGATCTGTATTCAGGGTCGAGATGCGGCGGAGTTTCTCGAACGCGTGGCCATAAACCGGTTTCACAATTTACGCATCGGTCGTTGCCGTTACCATATTTTGCTGCGTGAAGACGGTTTTATCATGGATGATGGCACCACCACCCGGGTTGGCGAAAACAGTTTTTACATGACCACGACCACTGCTGCGGCCGGACCGGTCATGGCCCATTTTGAATATTGCGCACAAACCCTGTGGCCGGAATTACAGGTTCATCCCACTTCCATCACCGATCAGTGGGCCGGACTGGCCCTGGCCGGTCCCCGGGCCCGAGATGTCCTTGCGGCCGCTGTCGATGAAGCCGATGTCGGTAACGACGCTTTGCCCTTTATGGCTTGTGTGGACTGCACCATTGCGGATCTGCCGGTAAGGATTTTTCGAATTACCTTCTCCGGTGAACTTGGCTATGAAGTCCACATGCCGGCCGATACCGCCGTGGCGGTGTGGGAACGGGTACTGGCTGCCGGTGCCGAATCCGACCTTGCAGTGTACGGTACCGAGGCGATGGGCATCATGCGCATCGAGAAAGGCCATCTGGTGCATGCCGAACTCAATGGCCGCACCAACCCGGAAGACTTTGGCTTTCACCGAATGATCCGCAAAGAGACTGATTTTATAGGCCGGCGATCATTGCAGCGTGAAGCGTTCAGTGATCCGGAACGCAAGCGCTACGTGGGGTTGATTTCAGATTCGGGTAAACCTATTCCCGAGGGCGCGCAATTAGTCTGGAACCCGACAGCGCCGCTACCGATGCACATGTATGGTGAGGTCACCTCAACCTGTTACAGCCCGAATCTGGAGCGTTATATTGCCCTTGGTTTTGTTGAGAACGCCGCTGAGTGGCAAGGTAAAACGCTATACGCCTGTTCACCCCTGACTGGGAAATTTGCTGAGGTCCGCATCACCGATCCGGTATTCATTGATCCTGCTGGAGAACGCCCCCGTGCCTGAAACGATGCGCCGTTCCGCACTGGAACATTATCCGCACGCTGTCACAGGGATCCGCGAAGTGCGGTGCAGTGCGATCATTCAAATCAATACAGCGCCGCAGGATATACAGCAACGCCTCAAGGATTGTGCATTCAATTCACCCGCTACAGTGCTGAAGGCGGCCAGTGGAGAGGATGCCAGTTTGCTCTGGAGTGGCCCGGATCAGTACCTGCTGGTATCTGAAAACCGCCCGGCACAAAAGCTTTGCGACCTTCTTGATGCCCAGTTGAAACAAACGCCCTCAACCTGGGTCGACCTGAGCCAGGCCCGCACCGTGTTCGAGTTAAGTGGCCCAAACTGCCGGGACATCCTCGCCAAGGGTTGCCCATTGGATGTGGATGCCATGCAAGCCGGGGATTGCGCGCCGTGTCTACTCGGGCACTTCAATATACTTTTGCAGTGCCAGAACCAACAGCAGTTCAGGATTTTCGTATTCCGCAGTTTTGGTTATTCCTGCATGGAATGGCTGGCCCACGCCAGCGCCGAATATAGTTGAGTACATAGGTTAGTTCTTAAGCGCGACCATGTGGAATAGATGGGTGTTGGTGGAGGAAGTGTATGTGGCAGGGATGCCACATCCAAGCCTCCAGGGACGGATTCACGGCGTCTTCTGGGACCAATATCCATCTATTCCACATGGTTGCGCTTAAGAACTAACCTATGCAGCGCACCTTGTCAGGCGCGCGTCTCAACACCCATAATT
>CAZAWX010000197.1:0-7652 GCA_964488985.1 uncultured Ectothiorhodospiraceae bacterium | reverse complement strand
ACTCATTCATGATCGGGAGTTCTCTTTTACAGATAAGCCTATATTCATAGGTTAGTTCTTAAGCGCAACCCAGTGGAATCGATGGATTTTGGTTCCAGAAGACGCCGTGAATCCGTCCCTGGAGGCTTGGATGTGGCATCCCTGCCACATACACTTCATTCACCAACACCCGTCTATTCCACTGGATTGCGCTTAAGAACTAACCTATGAGCCTATATTACCGTGATTTATCACCCACCGAGATCCCGCTTTCACCTATACTGCACGGCCCCTATGGTTAACTTTAGATAATTTGATGTCCGACACTGCCACCCCGAGCAATATTTATCTGCAAGATTACACCGCGCCTGCATTTTGGATCGATTTCGTCGACTTGCGTTTTGAACTGGGAGAATCCGCGACCCGGGTTTTATCCACATTAAACATACGCCGCAATGATCAGGTTCCAGCCAATGCGGATTTGGTTCTGGACGGGAATAAACTACCCCTGGATGCCGCCAGACTGAATCAAAATGCTCTGCAGGAAAACCAATATGTGCTCGATTCAGATCACCTGCGGATCCTGAATGTCCCGGACAGTTTTTGCCTCGAACTTCAAACCACAATCCAGCCCCAGAAAAACAAGGCGCTGGAAGGACTCTACAAATCTTCCGGGAATTTCTGTACCCAATGCGAGGCCCAGGGATTCAGGAACATCACATGGTTTGCTGATCGACCGGATGTCATGTCGGTTTACACCACGACCATCGTGGCAGAACAAAAACACTACCCGGTACTGCTGAGCAACGGCAATAAAGTTGACTCCGGATCGCTGGGCGATGGCCGCCATTTTGTCTGCTACCACGACCCCTTCCCAAAACCGACCTATCTGTTTGCCTTGGTCGCTGGTGATCTGGCCTGTATCAAAGACCACTTTACCACCCGCAGTGGCCGCGACGTTGCACTGGAAATTTATGTCCAGCATCACAACGCCGACCGCTGCGCCCACGCCATGGAATCATTGTGCAAAGCCATGCGCTGGGACGAGGAAACCTTTGGCCTTGAATACGACCTGGATACCTACAAGATTGTCGCCGTGGATGATTTCAACATGGGGGCAATGGAAAATAAGGGGCTGAATGTCTTTAACAGCAAATATGTTCTGGCCCGCCCGGACACCGCCACGGATACGGACTTTGCGAATATAGAAGGGGTTATCGCCCACGAATACTTCCATAACTGGACCGGTAACCGTGTCACCTGTAGAGACTGGTTTCAACTCAGCCTCAAAGAGGGACTGACGGTATTTCGTGATCAACAATTTTCGGCGGACATGGGCTCAAGTGCCCTCAAGCGCATCGACGACGTGCGTATCTTACGCAGCCACCAGTTTGCCGAGGATGCAGGCCCCATGGCCCATCCGGTACGCCCCGATGCCTATGCGGAAATAAATAATTTTTACACGGTAACGATTTATAACAAGGGCGCCGAAGTGATTCGCATGCTGCATACATTGCTTGGTGCGAAGGGCTTTCGCCAGGGGTTGGATTTATATTTTCAACGCCATGACGGCCAAGCGGTCACGACTGAAGATTTCGTGCGCGCGATGGAAGCAGCCAACGACCGGGATTTCAGTCAATTTCGGCTTTGGTATACCCAGGCGGGTACCCCGCGGGTGAAGATAACGACGCACTACGATCCGCAACAGCAAGCCTATACAGTAGAATTGGCGCAGTCGTGCCCGGCAACTCCTGGGCAGACAGAAAAAGCCCCTTTCCACATTCCGCTGAAAATGGCGCTGCTTGATCGCACAGGAAATGAAATAGCCGCACAATGCACTGCTCAGGACGTTACTGGCGACTTGCTACACCTGCGCCGGGATCACCAGACAGTACGCTTTGAACAGGTGACACAAGCGCCGCTACTGTCCATCGGCAGAGGCTTCTCTGCGCCGGTGATTCTCGATATCGAACGTGACGATCAGGAACTGGCGACACTGATGGCCCATGAAACGGATGCTTTCAATCGCTGGGATGCAGCCCAAACTCTGGCGACCAAAGTGATTTTGAATTTGAGCGCACGTTTTCAGGCCCATCAGGAGATGACCGTTCCTGATCATTTTGTTCAGGCCTTCTCCAGAACCCTGAAACACCCCGTTACAGACAAAGCGCTGGTGGCCTCGACACTCAGCCTGCCCGATGAAAGTTATCTTGCCGACCAAATGGATATCATTGATGTCGAGGCCATTCATCAGGCCCGGCAGGGCGTGCGTCGGGCGTTAGCCACAGAATTACATGATGAGTTGTTGCAAACACTGCATAACAACACCACTAACCATGCCTATGAATTCACCCCTGCCGCGACTGCTCAGCGTAGCCTGAAAAACCTGTGCTTGAGTTATCTGATGGAAGTCACGGATCCACAGATCACAGCAACGTGCATGTCACAACTCGAAAATGCCGATAATATGACCGACGCCCTGGCCGCACTGCGCGCATTTGCAAATTTTGCCGGGCCGCAACGCGACGTGGCATTAGCCTCGTTTGAACAGCGCTGGGTCAACGATCCCCTGGTAATGGACAAATGGTTCACGGTCCAGGCCATATCGCATCTGCCAGGGACGCTGGATCGGGTTAAGTCCCTCATGCGCCATCAAGCTTATGATGGACAGAACCCTAATCGGATTCGATCACTGGTGGGGGCGTTTTGTCATGCCAATCCGACACAATTTCATGCTGTCGATGGTGAGGGTTATCGCTTCCTGGCCGACCGTGTCCTGCAACTGGATCAGGATAATCCACAGGTTGCCGCCCGTATGCTCGGTGCGTTCAGTCGCTGGCGTAAATTTTCCGCACTACATAAGGATCAGATGCAGGCAGAGTTGCAGCGAATTTTCAATTTTGTGCACTTGTCCAAAGATTGCCGTGAGGTGACCGCGAGAATACTCGGGAAGATTTGAGCCGACGCTGTGGTCCGGAATTGACCATCAGTTGCATATTCCACAACCGCCTGGGCGACCAGCTTGAACCGGTGCTGCAGGACGTGCATCCGCAGCTTGCGTTCCAAAACTTGTGGTGGCGGCCAGCACCTTTGGCTTAGGGCTCTGGGTTTTATGACGTTGCACATGTCCTGCTGCGGGATCAGTTTGGCCATCTCCATAAGATACTGTTCCCTGCCTGTGGTTTTTCGAAACGGTAAGCGCGTCACTCACTGACTCAGTTCACGAAACCAACGCCAATCTCTTGAACTTCCAAGCCAGCGTTAATTAACCAGAACACCTCTGGGAACCACCTGTCTTACGCAGGCAGAATCAGATAACATATTTGAAATCAAATAGAGTAAATTGGTACATGATGAAATTTAACAGTGTATAGAATCCAGATAACCGAGATGAAGCGACTAACTCACAAGCACGCTTTGTGGTCTTAGCAAGTTCGCTTTGTTGCGAGCCATCACAATCGGTGTACTGTCCATACACCAAAGCAAGCGGATAACCCGATCCAAGTCATGGATTGAAAAGTGCAAAAAATTTTACTTTGACCCCAAACACCAGGCCTAAGGACACAAACGGCACGACTTCGCACGCCACGATAGGGTTGGTATTGTGTGTATTTTCAGCATCCAGCCTGGGGGTAGTCACCACATTTGCCCGTCTGGCCTACGATAATGGCGCCACACCCTTCGCATTCATCACCTGGCGCTATGTCGCAGGACTCACGGTCGCACTACTCATCACCTGTATCCTCAAACACAGTATTAAGGTCCCCCGGGTAGCACGGGTGCCGGTATGCGCGGTAACGCTGGGCATGGCCATGATCAGCATCGGCTACCTGAGCTCGATACATTTCATTCCAGTGGGCCTCGCCGCATTATTGTTTTATACCTACCCAATATTGATACTGTTGTTTACTACAGTTATTGCCGGTGCACTTCCAGGTCCCTACCGGCTGCTCACGTTTGGGTTGGCTTTCGTGGGTCTGGCTCTGGCACTGGGACCTTCTTTGGATGGACTGGATTGGCGCGGTGTGGGCTTTGCACTAACGGCCAGTCTGGGAGCAACGATTCTATTCATCCTCACGCCCAGGGCAACTCAACACGTCAGTGTCTACACCTTGACCTTTTGGGCCTGTGGCGGTGGCCTGGCGCTATCTCTGGTCGTGCTGCCCATACTCGGAGACTATGCCTTGCCCCACGCATCAGTAGGCTGGTCAGGATTTGTGCTGGCCATCAGTTTCTACATCGCTGGTCAACTCACCAACTTCGCCGCTCTGCACCTCGCCGAGCCATCCCGCGCAGCGCTGATCTACAACCTGGAGCCTCTGGTCGCCATCGTCGCCGCCACAATGGTGTTGGGCGAAACCCTGGCAACTGTGCAATATGCGGGTGGCGGATTGGTGATAACTGCACTGATCATCGCCGCAAGACGCCAGGGCGCAACCGTTTACACCACACCTGGGCTATAACAAATAAGATTGCTTTCATCCGTTGTGATGCGCGCACACTCTATTATGGCAATTCCATTGCACCGGGGACGCTGCACCCACTAATATGATCCTGTTGTATTGGAATTTTTGTAGCTTGAACCAACGAATCAAAGGAGATGTATCGTGAAGAAACAGACGTTATTGGGCCTCGTGGCCGCTTGTGGATTCAGTTTCGGCCTCGCTGGGCAGTCCTTTGCCGACCAGCTTTCCGACATCAAGGCCAAGGGCAAGATCGTCGCCGCCACCGAAATGCATTTCGCACCCTTCGACATGCTGGTCGACGGAAAATATCAGGGCATCTGCAGGGATCTGTTCGATCAGGTGGCCAAGGAGCTTGGCGTTAAGGTCGAGTATCTCGACCTGCCTTGGTCGAGCGTACTGCCCGGACTCGAAGCGGGCAAATTTGATATCGTCAACGCCCCGGTAACGATCACTGCCGAGCGCAGTGCCCGCTACAGGTTCACTCTGCCGATGGGCAACGCCACCGTCGCCTTACTGAAAAAGGCTGGCGATAAATCGATAAATGCACCCGCAGATATCGCCGGTAAGGCGGCCGGTTCACAGAAGGGCTCGGCACAACTTGCACAACTGAAGACATTTACGGCGGGCCTGCCGGAACCCGTTAAAATTCGCGAATATGTCAATATTGACGAAGCAATGGCCGACCTTGCCGCTGGCCGCATTCAAGCCGTTGCCAATTCAATGCCGTTGATGGGGTATGCCGCAGTGAAGCGCCCGGAGACGTTCACGCTGGTGATGCCGCCCTTCGGCAGCTTGAAATATTTCGCCTGGGTCGCACGCCCAGGAGCGGAAACGGCGAGCCTCGTCGAGGCAATCAATGCAGCGCTTTTGAAGATGCATAAAGACGGTCGTCTTGATGCGATCAACAAGAAGTGGCTTGGCGTCGCGCCGAACTTGCCCATGAAGATGCCCGCAGCAAGCTAGACGGGAGAGCCTGCGTCGACCCGGTATATTTCTTACCGGGTCGGCCTGACTATGTGGAAGACGAGCCTGTCTTATGGACTTCTCATTTCAAGTCATCAGTCACAACTTGCCCTATCTCATCAGTGCTGCGAAATGGACGATTGTCATCTCGCTCATCGGCATGCTGATCGGACTGGTGCTCGGTGTCATTATCTGCGCCGCACGGATTTCCAACAAAACATGGCTGCGCCGGGGAGCTGGCTGTTACATCAGCTTCTTCCGTGGGGTTCCTCTGCTCGTGCAGTTGCTGATGTTCTTCTACATGCTGCCCTTCATAGGGCTCAACCTGCCGGCTGTGGCGGCAGCCTTCGTCTCGATGGGCATGTGCTCCGCCGCCTATATCGCCGAGATTATCCGCGGCTCACTGCAGGCCATCCCGCGAGGTCAAGCTGAAGCCGCACATGCGCTGGGCATCGCGCCACTGGCGCTCTGGCGGCGCATTTTATTGCCGCAAGCCCTGCGCATCGGCTTGCCTTCGCTCGTTAACGAATTGATCCTGCTCGTCAAGGTGTCATCCCTGGCATCTGTTGTCGGCATCGGTGAGGTGACGCGCATCGCCCAGAATATCACCGGGCAAACCTATCGGCCGCTCGAGATCTATCTGGCAGCGGCGGTGATCTATCTTGTGATCAACACGGTACTGGCAATCGCCGGGCGCGCAGGCGAACGCCGACTCAGTATCAGGTGAGCGGATAAACGATGGAATTTGATCTTTATCTTCGCTATGGCCCTGCTCTGCTGAGCGGCTTCGGCGTCACCATTCTGTGCTGGATTGCTGGCTCCCTGGGCGGCTTCGTACTCGGATTCGCCATCGCCTGCCTTTACCAATGGAGCGGTAAATGGGTCCGCCGAATACTCCAGATCTATATCGAGGTCGTCCGTGGTACCCCGTTCATGATCCAGCTTTTTATCCTCTATTACGGTGGTCCTTATTTCGGCTTGGTACTGGCTCCGGTACCCGCGGGGATCCTCGGCTTCATTGTTTATGGAAGCCCTTATTTCGCGGAAATCTTCCGCTCTGGCTTTCAATCGTTTCCCAGCGGCCAGCTTGAAGCCGCACGCGGCATCGGCATAGACGAATGGACGATCGTTCGCCGCATTGTTTTACCGCAAATGTTGGTTTCGATCACCGCACCACTCACAAACTTCATCATCATCCTGACCAAAGAAACAGCTATCCTGTCGGTCGTCACTGTGCCTGAATTGCTTTCTGAAACCCAGACCATGGCGGCTGAAACATTTACCTATATCGAGCCGTTCCTGGTCCTGGCGCTGTTTTACTGGTTCATGGTCGAATTCACATCATGGTTGGGTCAACGCGTAGAGGCACGGGTAACACGCCACCTCAAGCGCGCCTGAAAGAAGGCATCAAGGATAGCGAAAATTATGGCAATACAATGGCGATAACTGCAGACCATCAGCCGGACGATACGATTATCACGGTTAAAACACTGGGCAAGTATTACGGCGCCTTCCAGGCATTGGCCGATATCACCATGGACGTGTACCGATCGGAGGTTGTCTGCGTGATCGGCCCTTCAGGTTCAGGCAAGAGCACGCTGTTGCGCTGCCTCAATTTTCTCGAAGCTTACGATTCCGGCGAGGTTCGTATGGAGGGCCAGCTCATTGGTTGGGAGGAAGGAAACGCCACACCACGTAAATTGCGCTCGGCGGCAAAATTACGCGATCAGCGTAAAAACATCGGCATGGTCTTCCAGCAGTTCAATCTGTGGCCACACTTCTCGGCCTTGCAGAACGTCGCTGAGGCGCTGATCCAGGTACGTAAACTTCCCCGGGACGAAGCTCACGACCGTGCCAGAGCCGCGCTTGAGAAAGTGAATTTAGGCAATAAGACGGACAACTATCCTTCGGGCCTGTCTGGGGGTGAGCAGCAGCGCGTCGCAATCGCCCGGGCGATTGCAATGGAGCCGCGTGTGATGCTGTTCGATGAGCCGACTTCAGCACTCGATCCGGAACTTGTCGGCGAAGTATTGAACGTGATGAAGGAGTTGGCGGCAGATGGCATGACCATGGTGGTGGTCACCCACGAGATGGGTTTCGCTGCCCACGTCGCAGACCGCGTTGCCTTTCTCGATAAAGGCAAGCTGGTCTGCTGCGTTCCACCCAGGGAGATCTTCGGCCGCGACCCCGCCGACCCACGAGTGCACTCTTTCCTCCAGACGTATCGCGAGCGAAACGTGGTCT
>CAZAWX010000196.1:0-7652 GCA_964488985.1 uncultured Ectothiorhodospiraceae bacterium | reverse complement strand
TTATCAGGTCATCGAACAACTCTGGCGCAACTGCTACACTCCGCCTTAATGAAAGATTTGTGGACTAGATGTGTGCTTTTTCCAGCGGCTTGCTTTGGCGCGGCCGTGTTGGCCTTGTGGTTTATATCGACTTCGGCACAGGCTGAACCGGAGAGCGGTTTCGCCATCGATACCAGTCGGCAGGTCGTCTATTGTGCTGCGCAGTGGAATGGCAATCGGGAGGCTCTGGTTGAAGCCCTTGAAGCAGGAGCCGAAGTGACGCTCAACTGGCGCCTCAGGGTGGCTCGCGTGCGCGATTATTGGCTCAATGAAAATGTCGCCGAAATCACGTTTTCCCGCCGTGTACAGCCCGATCTTCTGGCCCGCAACTGGCTTCTGGAAGATTCAGCCAGTGGTATCTCGAGACATGTGTTTACCCTGGCCGAAGCCATCGATTTCCTCACCTCCATCAAGGCCTTCCCTGTTCTCGATAAAACCCTGCTGAGTAGCGGCGAGGTTTATGAACTGACCATTGCCATTGAGAAGCAGGAAGGGGCGATGGCTGAGGCTTGGTGGGCTCGCTTCTGGAAAAAATCTGCCTTGCAAATGCAGCAGGAATTTTCTCTGCCATGAAGCACATCTCATTGATGCGCCTGCTCCCCCTGCTTATGGCGTGCGGCATGTTGTCGCTGACGGTGCTGATGTGGCCGGGCGAGGGTAGTGATGCCGGGCTGTTGCCCTGGACCAACATTGTCTTGTTGCTGGTGCTGTCTTTCATGTTGATTCGCTATGGATTGCGCCTTCTCAGAGAACGCTCCGAACCGCCGCCGGGCTCACGACTCAGGGCCAAACTGGTGATTGCGTTGGTGGGGATGCTACTGGTGCCGTCGATGGTGATTCAAATTGCAGCCAGCCAGATGGTTGAGCGCGGTATGGATGTCTGGTTCGATATGCGGGTGGACACCCTGCTCGACCGGGCGCTGAACCTTGCGCAGGGGTTTTATGCCCGCGTTGAAGGTGATATGAAACGCAGTATGCTCGAGTATATCAGCGATGCAGCTCTGTTGGCAGCCGTTGAGGGACGCCTGGGCTATCGTCAGGTCAACGCGCATCTGGCTGATTTACGCGAGCACGAGGGCTGGCAGAAGGTACAGTTGTTCGATATTAATGAGCGTTTGATTGCGGTCAGTCAGGCGGATCAGCTCAGCGCATTTCAGGCCGCTCCATTGTCGGAAAATGCCAGACTATCAATGCGCCTGGGCCGCATAGCCACCGAGCTTGAGAGCAACAAGAACGGGGAGGTTGCGGTAGGTTATGCGCCCATCGTCGGGGCGACCGCGGTGGAAGGGCTGCTGCGCGTGGAGCTGACGCTGCCGCCCGGCGTGATTCAAAATGCACGCTCCGTCGAGGCGGATTATCGCAGTTATCGGCAATTGGAACGTAACAGACAGTCGATTCGCGACATGTTTGCGCATGTGATGCTGTTCGTGACGCTGATTGTGATGTTGGTGACTGGCTTGATCGCGTTATTGTTTGCCCGCCGGCTGACCGCCCCGATTGGCGATCTTGCGCATGCCCTGCATCAGGTGACCGAAGGTGATCTGGATGTTGTGATTCCGGAGGCGCCTCACGATGAGCTCGGTTCTCTGGTTCGTTCTTTTAACAAAATGACCGATCGCCTGCGCCAGAATGTACAGGCCATTGAGAAGGCCCAGCAGGATATTACCGAGGCTCTGGCCAGCAGTCGTCAGCGCCAGTATGTACTGGAAGCCCTGCTCGCTAACCTGCAAACGGGTGTCATGCTGATCGATGCCGACGGACGGGTGCGATTGTTGAACCAGTCTGTACGCGACATCCTGCAGCTATCGGCCAAGTGGATGCCCGGCATTGAATTCTCCAGCCTGTGCGGAGGGCATTTGCAGGAAGTCTGTGATTTCTTTGAGGAGCTCCGCCTGCAAAAGGACGAGCACCTGCAGCGGGAATTTGAGTTGTCGCTGAAACAGGCTGGCAATGTCCATGTGTTGGCCCGCGGTGCTCGCTTGCAGGCTTCGGGCTCGTCGGGGTTTTCCGGATATTTGCTTGTTATTGATGATATTTCGGAGCTGGCTGAAGCTCAGCGAAGCCGAGCCTGGGCCGAGGTGGCGCAGAGGCTGGCCCATGAGATCAAGAACCCGCTTACGCCGATCAAGCTGGCGGCTGAGCGACTGCAAAGGCGGTTTCGCCGACAGGTGGATGACGGTGCAGTTTTCGACACCTGCACTCAGGCTATTATCGGTCAGGTAGAACGCTTGCAGCGCCTGATTGCCGATTTCTCGACCCTGGCACGGATGCCGAAGCCGAAGATCAGGGATACACAGGCGGGCACATTGCTGCAGGAGATGCAGGAGCTGTTCAGCACCTATCCTCAGGTCCATGTTAATCAGGCGCTTGGCGAGTTGCATTGCCACTGTGATCCGGACCAAATTCGGCAGATTCTGATCAACCTTCTGGATAATGCCGTCGCAGCAACAGAGCCCGGGCAGCAGGTACGCCTGTATATTCGCACAGCAGGCGATTTTCTTGAATGGCTTGTGGAGGATGATGGGGCAGGCATTGATGCCGAGTCTGCCGAGCAGGTATTTGAGTCCTATTTTTCTACCAAAGTCAGCGGTTCTGGCCTGGGCTTGTCCATTGCGCGTCGAATTGCTGAGGATCACGGTGGCGAACTGCAATTATTATCCAGAGAAAAACCAACCCGTTTTTGTTTGCGCTTACCAGTGCAAGGCAGCAATATGGAGGCTCAATGACTTCGCGCATTATGATTGTGGATGATGAGCAGCCGATCCGAGAGTCGCTGCAGGGACTGTTTGAGGATGAGGGCTATCTTGTCGTCTGTGCCGCATCCGGTGAGGAGGCCATGGCCCGTTTGCGCAAGCAGTCGGTTGATTGTGTCTTGCTCGATATATGGATGCCGGGCATCGACGGGCTGGAAACCTTGAGCCGTATTAAGCAACAGGATGCCGGCTTGCCGGTGATTATGATGTCCGGGCATGCAACGATTGATACGGCGGTAAAGGCCACGCGTCAGGGTGCTTTTGACTTTGTTGAAAAGCCATTGTCATTTGATCGTTTGATGATTATTGCCCGCAATGCAGTCGAAAAATATCGTCTGGAACAGGAAAATGCAGATCTTAAGCGGCCCGATGTCGCGCATCAGAGTCGTCAGGAATTGCTCGGCGGGAGTGAGGCGATTGTCGAGGTGAGGCATCTGATTCAGCGGGTGGCTCAAACCGATTCGCCGGTGTTGATCGTGGGTGAGCACGGAACCGGAAAAGCGGTGGCTGCAAGGCTTCTGCATCAGGCATCCAAGAGAAAGGATGGTCCGTATGTCGAGGTGAAAACTGCCAGCATACCAGCCAAGTTCATGGATTCGGAGTTGTTCGGGCATGAAAAAGGGGCGTTTTCGGGAGCTCTGCATGTCCAGCGAGGTCGTTTTGAAGCAGCGCACCGGGGGACGCTGTTTTTTGATGAACTGACTGAGTTAAGTCTCAGTATTCAAGCCAAGATATTACGCGTGCTTGAAGAACGTAGCCTGCAGCGCCTGGGCAACCCTACTCAACTGCCCGCCGATGTGCGCTTGATCGGGGCCAGTTCCCGGGATTTGGATCAGGCGCTTCAGGATGAGACTTTGCGCGAGGATTTTTATTATCGCTTGAATGTAGTTTCCATTCGCATGCCTCCTTTGCGCGAACGGCTCGATGATTTATCCGTGCTCGTAAGCACTCTGGCTGAGGAGCAAGCGCAATCATTAGGCGGTGAGACGATGCAGTTCTCCGCTTCAGCATTGGAGCTTCTGAAAAAGCATCTTTGGCCCGGCAATGTCAGGGAGTTACGCAATTATATTGAGCGATGCCATATTCTGATGCCCGGAGAATCCATTACCCCCGAGAATATGCTGCCAGTAGATCAGGATGCAGCGGCGCGCGGCAGTGGTGCGCCGGCGGGCGGTGGTGCACTGCAGTTGAGTGGAGCCGAGCTCGAAAGCTTTCATGGCGCACGCGAAGCCTTTGAAAGGCATTATATTGCCGAGCATCTGGATGCGAATGACTGGAATGTCAGCCGCACGGCGGCTGACATTGGCATGGAAAGAAGTCAGTTGCATCGCAAAATCAAGGCCTTTGGTCTGGTGCAACCGGGTAAGGAGTCGGCATGAATGTATTGATTTTAGGCGCCGGTGAAGTCGGTTATCACATTGCCCGCAGGTTGGCGACCGAAGGTAACAATGTTGCTGTGGTGGATCAGGATGAGGCACGCTTGCAAGTCATCGCCGATGCAATGGATGTCAGTACCGTGTGCGGCAAGGCATCCCATCCCGGGGTTCTGGAGCAGGCGGGTGCGGCTAATGCCGATTTGCTGATTGCTGTAACCACCAATGATGAAATCAATATGCTGTCCTGTCAGGTGGCACATTCCCTGTATAAAATACCGACCAAGCTGGCGCGGGTACGTGAAGCTGATTATGTCGATCATCCCGAATTGTTCGGCCGTGATGATCTGCCCATTGATGTGATGATTTCACCCGAAGGCGAGGCAGCCAAGGTGGTCATGGGGCGTCTGAATGTGTCCAACGCCGTGGATGCGCGAGACTTCTTCGGCGGCGCCCTGCAGCTGGTTGAATTCGTGGTGCGGCCGAAAGGCAAGCTGGCCGGCTTGTCGTTGATGGAGATGCCCGAGGTGATGGGAGACCTGCCGGTGTATGTGGTGGCGCACGAGCACAATGGCGTGTGGCGTGTGCCCAGAGGTGATGCGGTGCTGTTGGCCAAAGATCATATCTATATGGCTGTGGCGCAGGATAAGCTGCCAGCCGTGATGTCGACCATGGAGCTTGAGTCGCGCACGCCGAAGGGACGTCACATCATGATGGTCGGCGGCGGCCATATCGGCTTTATTGTGGCGCGCGAACTCGAGCAGGCAGGGGCGGTGGTCAAGTTAATCGAGCACAATGTTGCTCGGGCAGACTGGTTATCCGACCAACTGGAGCATACCGTCGTGATTCAGGGCGATGCACTGGACCAGAAACTGCTCGAGGAAGAAAACATCGATAAGATGGATGATTTCCTGGCCCTGACCAACGATGATGAAACCAATATTCTGGGCAGCCTGATTGCCAAACGCTACGGGATTGGCCATGTCGTCACGCTGGTGAACCGCGCGGTGTATACCAAGCTGGTCAAGCAGATTGGTCTGGATGTGACGGTCAACCCGCGGCTGACTACGGTGTCTTCCATTCTCAGTCTGGTGCGCAAGGGACGCATCCACGGTATGGCTTCTCTGGGAGACGGCAGCCTGGAAGTGCTGGAGGCCGAGGCGCTGGAAACGAGTGCTATCCTGAACAAGCCGCTCAGTGAACTGGCTATGCCCGATGACACGGTGATTGGTGCCATTCACCGCGATGGGGAAATTATCGTGCCCAATGGCGGAGTGAAGATCAAGGTTCACGATCATGTGCTGGTGATCACAACAAGCGATTCCGTGCCGGCTGTCGAGAAATTGTTCGAAGTACGTCTGGAATTCTTCTGATATGCATCCGAGAGGCGTAATCTGGACGCTTGGCGTTCTGGTGATCCTGTATGGAGGCTGTATGCTTGTTCCGGCGCTGGTTTCCATGATCTACGATTCCGGGCATGTCACCGAGTTTTTGCAAGCAGGGCTGATTGTGGTGTTGCTGGGGGGCGGCATGGTTCGTTTTGGTCGTCAGGCTCCCAAACAACTGAGTCATCGCGACGGATTCCTGATCGTTGCATTGGCCTGGCTGATATTATCGATGCTGGGGGCAGTTCCTTTTTGGACAACCGGCACCTTGCCGACGATTGTGGATGCGCTTTTTGAATCCGCTTCCGGGTTGACTACGACTGGGGCAACGGTGCTGGGAGGTCTGGATTCGCTGCCACACTCAATTTTGTTCTGGCGATCCATGCAGGAGTGGCTTGGCGGCATGGGTATCATCGTGCTGGCCGTAGCCGTTATGCCATTGCTCGGCGTGGGCGGCATGCAACTGTTCAAGGCTGAAACGCCGGGGCCTGTGAAGGATAAGCTGACGGCGCGCGTCACCGAAACGGCGAAGGTGCTCTGGTATTTGTATCTGGGTATGACTGTAGCCTGTGCGCTTGCCTATGCCTGGGCTGGCATGGGGGCCTTCGATGCCATCAATCACGCGATGTGTACCGTCGCTATCGGCGGATTTTCGACCCATGACGCCAGTTTCGGCTATTTCGCAAGCCCGACGCTACGCATTGTGGCCATTGTATTTATGGTGCTTGCCGGGATCAGCTTTACGCTGCATTTCGCAGCTGCACTGCGCGGCTTTTCCATCCGCACTTACTTTCGTGATGAAGAATTCCGATTTTATATCGGCTGGCTTGTTCTGTTGCTGGTTCTGTCTGTCCTGCTCATTGGGGCCCAGGGTGAAGCCGGAATGCTGGAGATTGTCTTTAACGTGGTCTCGGTGGCGACGACCACCGGCTTTGCCGTCAGCGATTATGCCCTTTGGCCGCCCGGCATCACTTTGTTGCTGTTGATGGCCATGTTTGTCGGCGCAAGTTCGGGTTCAACCGGTGGCGGCATGAAGGTCGTACGCATCATGCTGCTGTTCCGTCAGGGCATGCGCGAAATCAGACGTCTGGTTCATCCCCACGGCGTGATCCATGTCAAGATGGGCAATCATCGTATTCCTCCCGATGTCACCGAGGCTTTGTGGGGTTTTGCAGTATTGTTTATTGTCTGCTACATGCTGATCGCCACCCTGCTGTCATTTACGGGCGTGGATATTGTCACTGCATTTACCGCAGCTGCCGCCTGTATTACCAATACCGGCCCCGGATTCGGGCAGGTTGGTCCGGCTGGCAACTACCAGTCTCTGCCGGCTCTGGCCAAGGAGGTGCTGATCTTCGGCATGATTCTGGGGCGTCTTGAGATCTATACCTTTTTCGTTCTGCTGGTACCGGAGTTCTGGCGCAAATGATGCGCAAGGCATGCCTTCCGTTTTATGCTTTCGGCATGCTATGTTGGCTGCTGCCTGCAAGCTCGGCTTATGCCCTGACCCTGGATCTGGGAGCCAGTGTTTCTCAGCCTTCGTTGTCAATCCGCGATGCAGCAACTGATAATGTTGTGGCTGAAATGGTGGATCGTGCGGCGATTTGGCCATCGCTTTCTCTTAGGACCCGTGAACGATATTTTGGCGAGACAAATTTTGGCTATTCTGCATCGGTATGGGCCTGGTATATGAATATCGGCCAGCAGAAAGTGGCGGGTAAAAATATAAATCTCGGTACTTCCGCCAAGGGCTATTATGCCTATTTAACCCCGACTCTGTCTTACCGCTTTGGCGATAAATTCAGCATGGAAAGCCCCAACTGGATGACCACAGTGGGTATTGGCCTTGGCATTGGTTACCTGAATGTCAGAGGGGATACCATCACAACAAGGACAACTCCGCAGGTACGCAAGCCCATTAATGACAGCGGCTTTGGTTTGTCCACCGGTGTATTTCTGGAAGTCATGAAGCATGGGTGGTTTATGCGGTTGAATAGTTTTGGCCCCATTCTATCGAACAGTAATTTCAAACTCGATTTTCGCGACAATTCAATCACCTTTGGCAAACGCATTGAGCTGGATTTTTTCTAGTTACCAGAAAA
>CAZAWX010000195.1:0-7721 GCA_964488985.1 uncultured Ectothiorhodospiraceae bacterium | reverse complement strand
CCGGAACGCAAAATCACTTACGGCATATTGGGCCAATTACTCACAGGCGGCTATGGCCACCCCAACAGAATCCGTATCCGGGTTGTCAGGCGCTGGGCCCGATATACGGCTGCTTATATTTTACCGACAGATTGGCTAAAGTAATGTTTGTGATTCGAGGTTGATCAGTAATATAGCGGTGAGTTTCAAGCCATGAAATCTTGGATGTGCGTTATTTGCGGCTTCATATACAACGAAGCGGATGGACTGCCTGAGGAGGGTATTTTGCCCGGGACGACCTGGGAAGATATTGACTCGGACTGGACGTGTTCAGGCTGTGGAGCCCGCAAGGAAGATTTCGAGATGGTTGAATTGTGATCGCAGTATGAATCAGCAGATTTTCTGCACAAGTGTAAATAGTCGTCCAACCCAGGATAATGGCATAGTCGCTCCGGCCAATATCGGTGATAATGCCGCCCCGCCCGGCAGGTGTTCTGTCGTTTACCAAGATATCAGGAGTACGCACGCATCATGACGATGACCAGAAAACGAATCGGTATTGTGGGCGGTACTGGCTATTCGGGTGGTGAGTTACTACGAATTTTAGCCGCTCATGCAGATGTGCATATTCAGGCTGTTACCTCCCGCAGCCAGGCTGGGGAGCGTGTGTCTGACCATTTCCCGGCGCTGCGTGGGGTCGTGGATGCTACTTTCAGCGACCCGCAAACGGTTGATTTGAGTTCCTGTGATCTGGTGTTTTTTGCCACGCCCAATGGCACCGCGATGCAACAGGCACCGCGACTGCTGGAGCGAGGCGCCAAGGTGATCGATTTGGCGGCGGATTTCAGAATCCATGATGTCGCCTTGTGGTCGCGTTGGTATGGTATGGAGCATGCTTGTCCTGAGTTGCTGGATGAAGCCGTCTATGGACTTCCAGAAATAAACCGTGAGGCCATTCGACAGGCTCGCCTGGTGGCAAATCCAGGCTGTTATCCGACGGCTGTGAGCCTGGGGTTTCTGCCCTTGCTGGAGGCTGGGGTGGTCGATCCACGGCATTTGATTGCCGATGTGAAATCCGGCGCGAGCGGTGCCGGAAGAAGCCTGAAAGCAAATTTGCTCTATGCTGAAGTGAGTGAGTCTTTCAATGCCTATGCTGCATCAGGGCACCGGCATCAGCCTGAAATTGAATCCGTTCTGCAGACCTCGACGGGACAGGACGTCAATTTGACATTTGTGCCCCATCTGGTGCCCATGATCCGTGGTATCCACGCCACTCTGTATGCAACATTGGTAGATACGCAAGCCGATATTCAGGCGATTTTCACACAGCGGTTTGGTCAGGAACCATTTATTGATGTAATGCCTGAAGGGAGCCATCCCAAGACACAAAGTGTGCGTGGTGCCAACACCTGCAGAATTTCCTGGCATCGTCCCGGGAGTGGTGACACGATAGTGATCCTTGTTGTTGAGGATAATCTGGTCAAAGGAGCCGCAGGACAGGCTGTACAGAATATGAATTTGATGTTGGGCTTTGATGAAGCAACCGGGCTCCATGGGATTGGGTTTTAGAGTGTGGAACTCAACTGATCACGGTCAGTATCGAAATTTGCCATGAAAATTTTTGTCCAGCATCGCCGTTCTTTTATTGTACCGTTGATGATTATTCTAGTCTTCATTACCAGTGCTGCAGCAGGCTGGAAATATGTTCAGAAACAACAGGCACAGACATTGTTGCAAATTGACACCTTGAGTCGTCAGATAGTGCAGCTGCGGGAAGATAAAAGGCTGTTGCTGGCGGGTAAACGCCAGGCAGAATCAAAAGTGGATATGCTCCAACAGACCGGTGTGGTCGATGCTCAAGCCTATGCCAAGGTAAATGATCACCTGAAATCCCTGCAACAGGAGATTGTCGATCTTAAAGAAAATATCGCCTTTTACCGTGATATCGTCGCTAGCAGTAACAAAGGTTCGGTGAATATCAAGAGCTTTGAGATCCGCCATGGTATTGAGGTTCGCAGCTTTAAATATCAACTGGTATTAACCAGAGGCACCAGGGGTGATAAAGTGATCGAGGGCCAGGTCGACGTTTCCGTTGAGGGAGATATTGACGGCCGCAAGATGCGTTTGGCGCCGAGGGAACTGGGGTTGCTTGACGCCACAGCGTTAGCGTATCAATTTAAGTACTTTCAACGCCTGGAAGGGCGTTTTTTTCTACCGGAAAAATTTAGCCCGACGCGTATCATTGTTAAACTGACAGCAACGGCTAACCCGAAACGGCCGTTGCTGAAAAGTTTTGATTGGGCGGCAATAAACAGTTGAAGTGAGACCTTTATGTTTGGGAGCAGGAAAAAACTACGTTCGGCTAAACTCGATTCCCTCATTGGTCGCCAGACCGAAGTGATTGGGGATTTTCGCTTTTCCGATGGGCTGCATATCGATGGTGTTGTTCGAGGTAATATTTATGCGGATGAAGATTCGGGCGCTATTTTGACGCTCAGTGAACATGGCACGATTGAGGGTGAGGTGCGGGTTCCGAATGTGGTCCTCAATGGTGTTGTCATAGGCGATGTTTATGCCAGTCACCAAATTGAACTTGCCACTAATGCCCGGATCACAGGAAATGTTTATTACACGATGTTGGAAATGGCAATGGGGGCTGAGATTAACGGCCAACTCGTGCGCCAGGGTGCTGATGGTGATGAGCCAAAGTTACAATTAGGGCAGGAACCGCTGTAATCGATTCGTCAGTGGTGCATGGATATTGACATCGACTAGCACATTGATGCCGAGATCTTTAGACTTGTATTTCAACCATGACAATTGATATTTAACTATGATGACCGCCAGTGCCCTGTCTTTGACCGAGAATGCCGCCCTTAAGGTGCGTGATTTACTGCATGCACAAGACAAGGATGGTCATTCGTTACGGGTCTATATTCAGGGCGGTGGTTGTTCCGGCTTTCAATATGGCTTTAATTTCGAAGCAGATATCGCCAGTGATGATGCGGTGCTTGAGCACGCAGGGGTCAAAGTCGTCGTCGATCCCATGAGTTATCAGTATCTCCTGGGAGCAGAGGTTGATTATCGCGAAGATCTTGAAGGTGCCCGTTTTGTGATTAACAATCCCAATGCGTCAACGACCTGTGGTTGTGGTGCCTCTTTTTCAATCTGATAGAGGATTTACCCCCTGAGGCTACGAGGCTACCGCGCACTGATCAGTAGTGTCGTGGCCGTCAGCGTTGATAAATGCCGCCCAGCACAACGCTATCGATGGCCCCTGTGACGCTGGGTTGATTAGCGGGGCGCTTTTGCAGACATTCCCTGGCCAGCCAGGCGAATGCGGCACCTTCGACGGCTTTGGGCGGCAGCCCCAGCACTGCTGTTGAATGTACGCTGCAAGGTGCCATATCCCTGCGCAGCAAATCCATTAAAACTGGATTCAAAGCACCACCGCCACATACATAAAGTTCTTCGAGCCTTAGCCCTTGTGAGGCGATGCTGATGTGGACACTACGCACCGTGAGTGCACACAATGTGCATTGGACATCGGCAGGGGAAATATTGGCCGGCAGTCGTGATTCCAGCCATTCCAGGTTGAAATATTCCCGCCCGGTACTTTTGGGTGGTTCACATTTGAAGTATGGATCGTCCAGCAGATCCTCGAGCAAGCTTTCATTGATGTTGCCACTGGCAGCAAATTTGCCATCGGTATCGTAAGTCTTCCCGGGATAGTGTCGTTGATACCATTGATCCAAAAGGGTATTTGCGGGTCCGGTATCAAAACCAGTTACTGGCTGGGACAGATCACCCGCTAACAGGCTGATATTGGCAATTCCACCTAAATTCAAAATGCCCCGCTCACAACCGGATTTGGAGAACATCGCCCGGTGAAACCCAGGGGCAAGCGGCGCGCCTTCCCCGCCTGCCGCTACATCCCTGCGGCGGAAGTCGGCCACAGTCGTTATGCCACAACGCTGGGCGATAATATTTGCATCACCCAGTTGCACTGTGATGGGTGGACAGGTGTGGGGGGCGTGGTAGATGGTTTGCCCATGGCAGCCAATCGCACTGACCTGGCTGGGATGTATATTGGCCGATTCCAGACAAGCCAAAGCGGCCTGGGCGAATTGTTCTGCCAGGAGAGAATCGATGCGCCATACATCGATGGCCATTAACCGGGAGGTTTCAAGACAAGCCTGAATCTGGTCTTGCAACTCAGCAGAAAAGTCGCTTGATGACTGATGCAGGAGTCGAATCGGTGTTGACTCCAAGTCAACCAGCACCGCGTCGATACCATCAAGACTGGTCCCCGACATCAGTCCAAGGTAGAGATTCATTGGCGATCGCTCATAGTTGGACCCCTGACATCGGCCCCTGGATACAAGCGGCCATCCATGTGCAAACCAATCATCACACCATGGACTCTTGGACAGAACTCAGGGTGTTGCAGCCAAACTGGTTCTGGCAAGGCCATCGAGTCGCTTAACCAAGGGCTGAGTTGTGGCCAGAAAATCCCTTTTGTAGCGTCGTTCGATAGGCAATGCCTTGGGGAGCTTCACTTTCACAGGGTTCTTTTGGACACCCCGAATACGAAATTCATAGTGCAGATGTGGACCCGTGGCGAGGCCGGTTTGACCGACGTAGCCGATGATCTGCCCTTGCTTGACCCGTCTGCCCCGCTTGGAACGTTTGTTCAAGCGCGACATATGGCCATAAAGGGTGGAGTAGATGCCTCCGTGTTGCAGGAGGATGGTTTTACCATAACCGCGCTTCCAACCGGCAAAAACGACTTTGCCATCGCCCGCAGCTTTGATAGGGGTGCCTTTTGGGGCAGCATAATCGACACCCTTATGGGCGCGTATACGGTTTAATACCGGGTGTTTTCGCCGTGAGCTGAAGCGCGATGAAATCCGGGTGTAGCTGACCGGCGTACGCAAAAAAGCCTTGCGCATACTCAGTCCATCTGGCGAATAGTACGATACCCGGTCGCCCGCATCTTTATAGCGCAGGGCCCGCAGGGAACGCCCGCGATTGAAAAATTCTGCGGCAATGATCTGCCCATCGCGGATTTTTTTACCGTCCTTCAGTAGTTGCTCATAAATTAGCGTGAAGCGATCCCCGGCGCGGATATCAAGGGCGAAGTCCACATCCCAGCCGAATATGTTCACCATCTGCATGATGACGGCATCAGATAATCCGGCCCTTTGGCCCGCCAGAAACAAGGAACTTTCGATGACGGCGCTAGCCGTGGTGATTTGCCGTACCAGTGGCTGGACAGTCGTTTTCAGCTGGTAGCGGCCTTGGCGCTGGTTGGCATGCAGTGTGTGGGTTTCATCCAACTGAATTTGTAGCGCCAGCAGATGATTGTTCGAATCCAGTTGCATGCGGAGTTGTTGCCCAGGGCGTAGGCGTTTTAACGCAGCGGCACCGTTACTGGCCATTAATTGGGCCAGTTGTGCTGCAGAAATTCCAAGGCGTTTGAATATCAGATACAGCGAGTCTCCGGATTTAACCGTGATCAAGGTCATTCTGTCGGACGAATGACCCGTAGATGTATCAATTACGCTCGCAGGGTCGATTGCCGCTACGGTTTGCGCGCTTGCAGCTACATTTTCCGGGGCCTGGTGGCTACTGATTTTTCGATTTTCCAATCGATAGCCTTCAGGTGTGCGTTTGAACAGAGTTTGCGTTACTCCTGAAGTTTTCAGAATCAATGTCTCAACGCGATTGTGAGCCGACACCATCAGGCTTATTTTTTGCCCGGGCCTTACTCTGCTCAAGAGTCGTTTAGCGTTTGCCCCGCTTTTCAACATGGCAGACAAATCGGCCTGGCTGAGGTTGTGTTTTTTAAACAACAGATATAAAGACTGGCCATCTGCAAGGCTCAATTGCAAGCGCTGCAACGGCGGTGTTGTTACTGGGGTCGTATTACGGATCACAGCCTGGACTGGGGCCTGGGGAGGCGGTTGTGGGGCGACAACCTGAGCGGGAACCCGCTTGGCAAGCGTCTCGTTCCGGGGTTCTGTGCCACGGGACGTGGGGTCCCTGGCCAAATCGAGCGCTGCTATTGGCAACGGTAGATCGACGATGATGCGTTGTGTGTTATCCGCATAAACGGGATTTGACAGGCCGGCAAAGACGATACTGGTCATCAACAGCAGATATCGAGGTGATTTTTGCACAAGGCCAGCCAGTGGCCTGAATCGCCGCAATTTAATGGTAATTCCCCTTCTCAATTGGCTACTGGTCAATTGGTTACTGGCAAGGAACCTCACTGGACAGGTTCAGCAGTTCCTTTTGTTTATTATGTATTGTTCGTAATCTATTGAATTGAATGCAATTATGAACGGTTTTACGTCTAGATGACAAGTCTAAATTTGCACTGGATAATGCTCACTTACCGGCCCGATATGCTAATCTCGCGCACCCTTTAGATCACCGGTTAATAAAATGATGCAGGAAATGGACACCATCAGGCGAGGATCTGAGGAGATTCTGGTTGAGGAAGAATTGGCAAAGCGCCTGAAGTCGGGTGACAAACTCCGGATTAAAGCCGGATTTGACCCGACAGCACCGGATCTTCATCTTGGCCATACGGTACTGATCAATAAATTGCGCCAATTTCAAGAGCTGGGTCACCACGTCATGTTTCTGATCGGTGATTTTACCGGGCTGATCGGGGATCCGACGGGTAAAAATGCAACCCGCAAACCGCTCACGCCTGAGCAGATACAGGCAAATGCCCAGACTTACCAGGAGCAAATTTTCAAGATCCTGGACGCGGAGCGAACGGAGGTCTGTTTCAACTCAACCTGGATGAACGCACTTGGTGCGGCTGGCATTATACAACTCGCTTCCCGGCATACGGTGGCAAGGATGCTTGAGCGGGATGATTTCAACAAGCGCTTTAAGTCCGGGCAGCCTATTGCTATCCATGAGTTTCTTTACCCCCTCGCCCAGGGCTATGACTCGGTGGCCATGCGTGCCGATGTGGAGTTGGGTGGTACCGATCAGAAGTTTAATCTGTTGGTCGGGCGCCAATTGCAGGAACAATACGGGCAGCGACCGCAGACGGTGTTGACCATGCCGATTCTGGAAGGTTTGGACGGGGTGCAGAAAATGTCCAAATCACTGGGGAATTACATCGGTATTGATGATCCAGGTGATGAGATGTTTGGCAAGATCATGTCGATATCAGATGACCTGATGTGGCGTTATTATGAATTGCTGTCATTGGATACGGACGTACAGGAACTGGCCAGATTACGTGAATCGGCACGACGTGGGGAGTTAAATCCTAAAGACGCAAAAATCAGGCTGGGACTTGAAATCGTAACGCGATTTCACAATAAAAAGATTGCAGATACGGCAGCGCAAAACTTCAATAATCGGTTTCAACGCGGCCAATTGCCTGAAAATCTGGAAACGACATGTGTCGATGTGATGCCACAGGGGATCCAGATAGGCCAACTCCTGAAGACGTTATTGCTAACGGAAAGTACCTCTGAGGCACTGCGGTTAATCCGTCAGGGTGCGGTACGAATGGATGGCGAGCGGGTAACAGATACAAAATTAATGTTACGGGCTGGTACTGAGGCAGTTGTTCAAGTCGGCAAACGTCGTTTAGCCAAAACCAGGCTTGTCGAATCCAAGCCCTAACCCGGCCTGGCCAGGATCTTTTCATCTAACTAGTGTCCGTCCAGAAACGCATGTTTTCTCAGGACGCCGTCATTCCCGCGAAG
>CAZAWX010000194.1:0-7773 GCA_964488985.1 uncultured Ectothiorhodospiraceae bacterium | reverse complement strand
CATGGACCGGGTCGCGGGTGCCAGTATGCATAGCGTATTGGAAGAGATCTTCGATAGCTGAGTATATATTTGCGAGGCTGGGTTGGATATTTGATGAGAATGAACCGATGGCAATCGGAGATGAGAAGGCCGGTGCGATTAGTGATGAACCTTGAATGGTTCAGGGCACGTGGATTAGTGTTCCTGCATGACGTTACACTTGCTTTGTCCCGGGCCTAATGGGTTCGGATATTGATCGAAGAGCGGTATACCTGGCCGATACGTACCGTTCTGTTGAGAGGGGGTAGCCTCTGGGCTACCTCCTCCCAGATTCTTTTAATCCAGTTCCGCCGAGCGTATTGCTATCGACAGATTCAAAATCAGATCTAAGTTGTCTATAGTGCCTTAACGTGATGTAAGTCAGCGGTAACATGTGCAATAGTAAAACTATCGCGATCAAAATGTCGCCCAGTGACCAGACAAATTTGACCGGTAAAAAAGGTCCTAAAAAAGTTACAGCAATAAATAGCCAACGAAAAGCTTTCAGGTTTTTTCCGCCCAGGTAATGAAAGCAGCGCTCTGCATAGTGCGCCCAGCTGATCATTGTTGTAAAGGCAAAAACAACCAGGCAAATAATGATCAGTACTCTGCCTGCTTCCCCGTAAGTGATTTCGAAAGCCTGGGTGGTTAAATAAGCACCATTTGCCTCGCTCCATAACCCGCTGGACAAAACTACCAGTGCCGTAATCGTACAGATAAGCAAGGTGTCAACTATCGGTACAAAGGCGGCGACAAGGCCATTATGGGCTGCCGGTGAATCGTTAGATGCGTGGAGAAATGGCGCGATACCAAGTCCGGAGCCATGAGAAAAAACCCCACGAGATATACCGTATTGTAAACTTTGCATGACACTGAATCCGATAACCCCTCCTGCAACTGAATAGGGCTGGAAAGCGTAATAAAAGACATCTCCGAGATGACTGAGTGTTGTCGGAATGTCGCTGAGCAGAATAAATAAGCCGGCCCCGATATAGAGTAATAGCATCCAGGGGGTGATACGTGTGCTATAAGCGACAATACGTTTCAGTCCGCCAAGAATTACCAATGCTACGGCAGTCGCCATCAGGAAAGCCACGACAATATGTGAACCGCTAAATTCACCTTCCAGTGCATGTGCGACCGAGTTTGACTGAATGAGATTGGCGGTAAGAAACCCTTTGACCATGATTAAAGCGGCCAGGCTTATGGGTATCCATTTTAGGCCCTTACTAAAATGCACCTGCAGATAACTCATAGGTGAAGCGTATGTTGGAGAGCTGGTATCGTCGGGTTGATAATGCATAGCGAAATAGGTTGAGCACATGCGAAACGACATGCCTACCAGAGCCGAAACCCACATCCAGAACAGAGCGCCGGGACCACCCAGATGAATGGCGGTGCTTACACCAGCCAGATTTCCGACGCCGACACTGGCACCAAGTGCGGTAACAAATGCCTGGATTGGAGGGAGGTTGGCCGACGGACTGAATTTTTCCTGCTTCTTCCAGGCTTGGTGTACACTATTCCAGCTACGCCGCCAAGCTACCAGTCCGGTCGAGATTAGAAATAACAGGCCGAGTTCGATGTAAATGAAACTCAGTAGTGGATCCCATATCCAGCTAGCGATTAATTCCATAGGGATGGATCGCTATTTCTTGTGGGTAGGTTAAAATCACCACGAACCCTCGGATACTGAGAAGTTGCCAGCTGTTGGCGGTTAATCAATATAATCATATTTGGTTTAAATAGAATTTTTTGTAATTAGAGTTAGCGGATGATACCACGCGTTATTGCAAAATTAATTGTATTAGCCTTGTCCAATATGAAATGAGTCTGAACGAGGGATGTAATTCTAATATAATAATTCTAATATAAAATGGGTCTGGGTTGGGCTGAAGCTAACCAGTCGCCGCTAAATAACAACGTTCAAAGAAGCCCCGCCACTGCGCGGGTATCCGTATCAACGCCCTTGAAAACCGTTGATCCGCAAGGGTCCGGGGGGTCGAATTCCTCCCTCTTTGCCAGAACCAACAAGTCAGAAACCGGCGCGAACGCAAAAGCGTGCCCGATCTTTGATTTAATAAGCGGGCCAAGCTCAGCCAACGACATCAAGTCGGTTCTGGCGGCGTCGTAGGTGGTGTTGTGCGCCTCGTGGTGACTTTCGATGGTGAATAGTGCATCTGTTTTAATGGATCTGTTCAAGGCTGCTATCTGTGCGTGATTGAGTTCGCTTTGGCGTCCGGCTGATCGTTTGACCGTGTTTTCGAGAGTTGTAAGCTCAGAAGACTTTTCCTCAGGGCATCGAGCAATTCATGGATGGGCTGCAAGATGACGTCCATCTGCTGCTCAATGGCTCGGCCTCTAAACCACTGTCCTGATGTCGTCCTGCCCAGCCCACCAGTCGCAGTTTAGTTGATCATTCTCAGTAGCAGTTCAGGGCAGCGGATGCTGAAAAATCATATAGTCGTTCACGATTTGCCCGCCGATCAGGTGTTCCTGGATAATGCGCTCCAGCACTTCAGGGGTACAGGAGCGATACCAGACACCGTCGGGATAAACCACTGCAATCGGACCTTCGTTGCAAATTTGCAGACAGTTCGCCTTGGTGCGATAAATTCCGCCTTCCCCCATCATATTTAATTGCAGTAAACGTTTCTTTAAATAATTCCAGGATTCAAGACTGCTCGCTTTGTCGCTGCATTTCGGTTTGCTCTGATCGCAACACAGAAATATATGTCGATTGACAGCATCAATACGCAGTGTTTCCACGGCCAGAATGGTTTTTCGATCGGGGTGTTTTTTTTGATTCTGCATCAGGTTGGACTTTGTCGTATTACGATACCGGGCACGCGGGTGTTTTTGCTGACTGTCTGGCCTTCACCTGGCAGGCGCCAAGCCTGTCTGTCAGATAGCGTCTCGCCTGTTGCAGATGTTCGATACGGTTGTTGGCTTTAGTCAATGAAATTTCTGCCTGGGCCAATGCCTTTTTTGTGGTGGTTACTTTTTTTTGCATTGATGCCAGATCAAGGCGTGCTTTTTCCACGTCTGTAGACTGGCGTTGACTCCATGCAAAGAGTGTTGCCACACGTTGTCTTAGAAATTCAATGTTCTGTGCGGCCGCCAGGCGTTCGCGGTTAAATTGTTGGGCCTGCGCCTGATACTGAACAAGCGCCTGGCGTAAATTTTGTTGATCCTGCATCAGTGCCCGGCGTTGTTGCTGCAAGGTACGGATTTGCCGGGTTTGTATAGCGGCTTTGGCCGTCGCATTTTGCAACCGCTGCCCGGCATGATGTGTGATCTTGCCGGCGGCCACCAGACCACGCTCAATGCGGGCAAGGCGGGTCGCCTGAGCGCCGATGCGAACCTGTGCTTCGTCCAGGCGTGTGCGTAGCTCTTTCGCCCGTTCAGCATCTGAGTTCCCGCACCCATAGAGCGCCAGGGGGACCAACAATAACAACCACTTGAAAACAGGCCAGTCCGGCATCGGCATGCGCATTGACATCATATTCCCCAGGTTACAGACGAATCCCACCATAGCATTGCCAGCCACCTTCGGCGAGGGGCTGTCGGCAGGTGACTGCAACCGCGAGTCAGATGGCAGCCAGTCGCGCCGGTGTGCTCATTTCTTCATCGAGTGCGGTCTCATCCGCCCACGCCTGGGAAACTTCCACAATACGCCGGATCTGTGCCAGCAGGGCATTGATCTGTGTCACCTCGCCATCAACTTCGAATTGCATGTCTGCAGGTCGTTTGGGTTCAAGATCAAAAAACTGCAATGCCTGAACCTTGATTTGTCGCTTTGAAAAAGCCAGCAGGATCCGTGGCAAAACGCCGTTTTCATTATGGGCATGAACATAGATGGTGTAGTGCGGTGACATGATGATTCCTTAACTCAGACGTATTTCATTGACGCAGGCGCCTGCGGCGATCATGGGGAAGATGTTGTCATGTTTAGCGACCCGAATCTCGAGCACATAGGGCCCACAATGAGACAACATTCTGGCAATAGCCGGAGCCAGATCGTCGCGTTCACATACACATTCCGCGGCGATGTTGTAACTGCCGGCAAGGGCGACAAAATCAGGGCTTTGCAAGGACACTTGTGAATAGCGGCCAGCAAAAAATAATTCCTGCCACTGCCGGACCATGCCCAGATGTTCATTGTTGAGAATGATGAGTTTCAGTGGTATTTGTTCCTGCATCACGGTGCCGAATTCCTGCAGGGTCATCTGTACCCCGCCGTCTCCCGCTACGGCGATCACAGGCCGCTGTGGTTGGCCGAGGGTGGCACCAATGGCGGCTGGGATCGCAAACCCCATAGTACCCAGGCCCCCGGATGTGATGTGGCTGGCAGATTTTGTGAACCCGTAATACCGTGCGGCCATCATCTGATGCTGGCCGACATCAGAAACAATAATGGCCTCGCCCTGGGTTTGCTCCGACAGGCAATGGATGACTTCTCCCATGTGCAGCTCGGTTGATTCGGGCTCGATCTCAGCGTTGATGATTTGTTGCCGCTCGATTTGTTCATCGCACTCGAATCGCGCCAGCCAGTCAGTGCGGCGTTGGGTTCGGATGCGCGGCAGCAGAGCCCGCAGGACTTTTTTTGCATCACCGATCAGGGCGAGATGTGCAGGCACATGACGGTTGATTTCGTTGTGATCAATATCGATGTGAATAATTTTGGTGTTGGGGGCATAACCATCGACACGACCGGTGACACGGTCATCAAAACGCATACCGACGGCGATGATGACATCAGCTTCATTGGTCAGGTGGTTGGGCGCATAGTGGCCGTGCATGCCCAGCATTCCACAGTATAGTGGATGTGTGGTGGGAATTGCGGACAGCCCGAGCAGGGTAACGGCCGTGGGGATTTGTGCCAGTTCGGCCAGTTGCACTGCTTCGTTCTCAGCGCCCGATATACTGACGCCCTGACCTAACAGTAACAAGGGTCGCTGCGCAGCATTAATCAATTCCGCCGCTGCCGGCACGGCGCTTAAATCCTCGCAGACTGATTTTGGTGTCCAGTTAAAAACACAATCGCGCTCAGGCCCCGGCCTTGCCAGTTGCGCATCCCGGGTGATATCGATGAGTACCGGCCCGGGTCTGCCGCTTTGGGCTATGTGCAGTGCCCGTGTTATGACCTGATCGATTTCATCGGCCCGGGTAATCTGATAACTCCACTTGGTTGCCGCCAGACTGAGTCCGATCACATCTGCCTCCTGGAAGGCATCGGTGCCGAGTTTGTCTCTGCTGACCTGGCCGCTGATGCACAGCAATGGTGTCGAGTCGGCGAGGGCATCTGCCAGTCCGGTGATCAGGTTTCCGGCACCGGGCCCGGAGGTCACCATGCAAACACCGACCTTGCCGCCACTGCGGGCATATCCCTGGGCCGCATGACAGGCGCCTTGTTCATGACGGACCAGGATATGGCGGATGCGGTTACGTTGCCGGTATAACGCATCATAAACGGGCATGATGGCGCCGCCGGGATAGCCGAACAACAGATCCACGTTGTGTTTGAGCAGGCTGTCGATGAGGCAATCGGCGCCAGTACGAGGTTTATCCATATGCACTATCTCCAGGCATAAAAAAAGCCCGCTCCCTTTCGGGTAGCGGGCTTTGTGATTTTTTACATTATTTCAGGTCAAACGCGGCCAGCTACCCTTTTTGTATAGGTAATGAGTTTTACTACGAGTACCAGGGCCATGCGGCTGTGCGCGTTCATGGGGAAAGGATAGTCAACGCGGGTGTTACAAGTCAAGCTTCGTAGCAGTGATGGCTGTACAGAGCATTGAGATATGCAGTTCATGAGGCAGGCCATTTGTATCGGGTGTGTTCGGTATCGACGTCGGCCTCCGGTACCGCTGATGGTCGTGTTACATTAGCCCCTGCGCTGAGGGATTGTGTGACGTTAACTGTGGTGCATCGCCCGATCGGTATTCCTGAGAAGCCATCGAATTGGAGCGTTCGGATGCATGGGTGTCCTGGCTGGCCGCCCTTATGATATTGCGCTGGTCGCAGTTTGCGTTTTGTAGAGAGAACAATGGTTAAAGTTGGCACAAAGCACATATTACCTGTGGTGAAATCTTCGGATTTTGGCGTTTACCTGGACGCTGGTGAGCTGGGCGAAGTCCTGCTGCCACGTAAATACGTCCCCCGGGGAGGACTGAGGGCGGGAGACTCTGTCGACGTGTTCCTGTATCTCGATTCGGAAGACAGACCCGTGGCGACCACCCAGACACCTCTGGCCCAGGTGGGAGAATTTGCCTTTTTGCGGGTAGTGGATATCAGTCATGTCGGGGCATTTCTCGACTGGGGTCTGGCAAAGGATATCCTGGCGCCATTCGCCGAGCAGCACCGACCCATGGAAGTCGGCCATTCCTACCTGGTTTATCTGTATATTGACAGGGTCCATGGCAGGATCACGGCTTCATCGAAAATCGATAAATTTCTCAAAGATGACAGGCCCCATGATTTCAAGGCCGGACAGGCAGTAAAGCTGATTATCGCCAATAGCACGGAACTGGGTTACAAAACCATTGTGAACCATAGCCATTGGGGGGTATTGCATAAAAGTGATGTGTTCCAGCGCCTGAGTTTTGGCCAGAGTATCAGTGGTTTTATCAAGCATGTCCGGCCAGACGGGAAAATCGATGTGAGCCTGCAAGGTGGCCGACAAACCCGTGAAAAATACGCGGCCCTGATTGAAGATTATCTCAAGTCCGTGGGTGGCTTTGCGCCGGTACATGATAAGTCCAGTCCGGAAGAAATTGCCCGTCTGTTTGGTATGAGCAAGGGTTCGTTCAAAAAAACCATCGGCACTTTGTACAAGCAGAAAATCATCACGATAGATAACGAAGGTATTCGACTTACCGCCCTTCCAGGAACGTTTTAAATCTTAAGTTATCTGTCATATGAGAGAAGTCGGAATCAATAATCTACCCGTTGAACTTTTCAAGATCCTCAAGTTTGAAGGTCTGGTGGAAAGCGGTGGTGCCGCTAAAAATGTCATTGCCCAGGGACAGGTAATGGTCAACGGCAGCATAGAAACCCAAAAGCGCAAAAAGATTGTCGCCGACGATATCATTGAGTTCGGCCGGGAAAAAATACACATAAAACTTAATCCGGATTCAATAAGGGCCCGGGCCAAAATTACTCCAGGACCAGAAGATGACAAATAACGATATTTTGCGCCGCATTCGCTACGTCTTTGACTTTGATGATGAGAAAATGATCAGCATATTTGCCCAGGCTGGCAATGAGGTCAGCAGGGAGCAGATCAGCAACTGGTTAAAAAAAGACGATGATGCAGGCTATAAATCCTTAAGCGACACAGGACTGGCTCTATACCTGAATGGATTGATCAACGAAAAGCGCGGTAAAAAAGACGGCCCGCAAGCAGAACCAGAAAAACGCCTGACCAACAATATGGTGTTCATGAAGTTGAAGATAGCCCTGGACTTGAAAGCCGAAGACATTCTGGCCCTGCTGGAACTGGCAAATTTGCGCATCAGCAAACATGAATTAAGCGCATTTTTTCGCAAACCCGGCCACAAGCATTACCGTGAATGCAAAGATCAGATACTGCGGAATTTTCTTTTCGGCCTGCAACTTAAATATCGCCCTGGCAGCAAAATGGACAAGGGGTTTCAATGGCCCTGATGAAACATAAATAATATTCAAGCTGTCCTGCACAGCACCGAGCGTCCATTTTCGGCTGACCAGCCCCATTCCCCTGTGAGCACAAAG
>CAZAWX010000193.1:0-7794 GCA_964488985.1 uncultured Ectothiorhodospiraceae bacterium | reverse complement strand
GAGATGGCGGGTCATATGGCTGATACGGATCCCATTGGCAAGCTGATTGTCGAGATAGGGAATCATGGCCTCGATGACGGCTTCACGGCTTAGGGGGGGGGCTGTTTCGCCATAAAACTGAGCATCGACAGTGCTGAGCAGATACGGGTTGTGATAAGCCTCACGGCCAAGCATCACGCCGTCCACACGGAGCAGGTGAGTTGCAGCGGCATCAAGTTGAGTGATACCGCCGTTGAGGATAATCTCGAGATCGGGAAAGTCTTCTTTGAGACGGTACACCCAGTCATATCGAAGGGGCGGCACCCGGCGGTTCTGCTTGGGGTTCAACCCTTTCAGCAGTGCTTTTCGGGCATGCACAATCACCGCAGTACACTGTGCGCGAACCAGGGTTTCGATGAAGTGGACGAGCGCCACGTAGCTGTCGTGCTGATCGACCCCAATGCGGCACTTTACTGTCACCGGAATATGTACCCGTGACTGTATTGCGCCAATACAATCGCCTACCCGCTCTGGTTCAGTCATTAAACAAGCGCCAAAGCGCCCCTTTTGAACCCTTGGGCTGGGGCAACCCACGTTAATATTAATCTCATCATAGCCGTAGTCCTCGCCGATTCGGGCTGCCTGGGCCATCTGCTTAGGATCACTGCCACCGATTTGCAGCGCCACGGGCCGTTCCAGAGGGTCAAAGCCCAGTAACCGTTCCCTGTCACCGTATTCAATTGCACCACTGGTCACCATCTCGGTGTACAACAGGGTGTGGCGAGTGAGCAGGCGTAAAAAATACCGACAGTGCCGATCTGTTGCGTCCATCATTGGGGCGACGCAAAAACGTCTGTTTATCCTCCTGCTTTGAGTCGTGGAGTGCATCCGGCAGATGTTACGGGAAAATCCACAATTGAAAAATGCCCACGCTGTTATAGTCTGTACCTGTCTTTGTCAGGTGAAGGAACTAGCATGCCGTCTTTCGATGTGGTTTCAGAAGTGGATATGCATGAGGTGCAAAATGCAGTGGATCAGGCGAACCGTGAAGTCTCAACGCGGTTCGATTTTAAGGGGACCGACTCCAGATTTGAATTACAGGATTGTGTCGTAAATCTGAGTTCTGAAACAGAATTTCAGCTTCAGCAGATGCTCGATATTCTTAATTCAAAACTAAGCCGCAGAAAAGTTGATGTGAGTAGCCTTGATATCGGCGAAGTGGAGCTGTCCGGACGCAGGGCGCAACAAAAAGCGACGGTGCGTCAGGGGATAGAGAAGGATTTGGCACGCAAAATTGTCAAGCACATCAAGTCCGCTGGACTCAAGGTACAGGCCGCCATACAAGGCGAGCAAGTCCGGGTCACGGGCAAAAAAAGAGATGATCTGCAGGCGGCCATTGCAGCATTGGGAAAATTGGATCTGGGACTGCCCCTGCAATTTAATAATTTTCGCGATTGAGCGGATGAGTCAGCAGCCCAAAGGTATTTGATAGATGCAGCAATCATTCTGGCAAGAACGTTGGGAAAGTGGTGTCATCCCCTTTCACGAGGGCGTGGTAAACCAGATGTTGGATCACTGGTTCGAATCCCTGAAGCTTGAGGCAGGGGCACAGGTCTTTGTCCCGCTGTGCGGCAAAACAATGGATATGTACTGGCTGGCGCAACAGCAGTGCAAGGTTCTGGGTGTTGAGTTCTGTGAGATCGCCGCCCGGGATTTTTTCACAGAACAGCAGTTGGCAGTGGAACGCCATCCGGGGGAGCGGTTTGAAACGTTCATTTCAGCAGATATCGAAATTCTCCGTGGTGATTTTTTCAATTTGAATCAAACGGATCTGGCAGGCGTAAGTGCTGTCTATGATCGTGCCTCGCTGGTGGCTTTGCCCGAATCAGACCGAAATCGTTATGCGCAACATCTACGCACCCATCTACCAGCGGGCGTTGCCATGTTATTGATCAGTTTCGAATATGACACGGCCCGAATGAGTGGCCCGCCGTTCTCGGTCAGTGAACAAGAGGTCACCGACCTGTATGCAAGCCACTTTGAGATTCTACGGCTTGAATCTCGGGAGATCATCGATTCCAAAATTGTTTTTAAAGAGCGGGGCCTGGAGTCAATTATTGAACATGCGTTCCTGTGTACATCGTTTAACGATGATTTAAATGTATAAGTTGTGAACATCATCACCCTGTTTTATATCTGAATATGCTTAGATATCCGTAAGTTGCAGGGATTGGCAGTATTCCATTCCCGCCATAGACAGGAATGCCTATACATGGATGGATTCAAAATGAACACGAACCAGTTGGAGCAGATGAAATCTGGTGAACACGCATTGCCACAAAGTAATCCCGGTCTGGGGAAAAGACTGCGCAGCAGACGCAAAGAACTCGGGTTGACTCAGGCGCAACTGGCAAAGCAGGTTGGAACATCCCAAGCAGTTGTGCAGAAAATTGAGAATGGGAAAAGTCTGCGCCCCAGAATACTCGCTGACTTGGCGATGGCCCTTGACGTTCAACAGGCTTGGTTGATGTACGGGATTGCCGATCTTGGCGAATTGTCTGAGGATGCGATTGAATTGGGTCGTGCATGGGCAAAGCTCCAGGAACCGCACCGTAGCGCTATGAAGGACGCAATTCTACGCATCGGTCAACGTGTGCAGTGAGGCACTATAAAACTGGCACGCGTATTGCTTTGTAAAACCCCAGAAAATGAAGGTAACCCCGTAGGCAGGCACTATTGCGGTGGTTATGAATTGAATGGCTCAGCGGGTGTCGTGGATAAACGACAATATAACCCATCGGAGTCGGGTAACTAATTTGACAGGTAGAAAACGATGCTTCACATAGCGACGAATTTTGACTCCGTAACGATGTCCAGGGCTAACGCTGAGCAGGAATCACTTGCACTGCGTTTGCGCCAGTCACGACTTGAAAAAGGCTGGTCGCAGGAATATCTGGCTTCCAGGGCGGATACCTCGCAGGCTGTTATCCAGAAAATTGAGAATGCCAAAAGCTTGCGGCCGCGTAATATTGAGGCCATTGCGGATGCATTGGATGTGCACCCTGCGTGGCTCGTGTTTGGCGTCAGAGAAACAAGTGAGATTGATGAAGAAGCCGTTCAGGTGGCCCGGGCATGGTCAAAACTCAAAGATCCGGAACGTAGCACCATGCGTGAAACCATCAACAGATTGTCAGAGGACAATGTGTTCGGCGCCTGACCGGCCCGTTTAAAGTTCGGGGAACCAGTCTTCGCGCAAGCGCTGCCCATCGCGCATGCCGTGATTTGGAAATGGGGGTGATGTGGGGCCGGGTCGGGGGATGTAACGGGCGTCATCACCAAGCAGTCGCAAAGAAAAAGCGCGCCTGCGCAAGGTACTGATATTTCCACGGGCACCATGTACGGTTTTGAAATGAAAGGCGACGGCGTCCCCGGCCTGCATGGGCCATTCCAGGATGCGGAATTTGTCTGGCTCTGAATCAGGATCAGGCACCGGCAGGTAAGTTCCGGGGTCGGCATAAAAATCATCGCCGTGAAGCCAACGAACCGGCAGCACATACTTTTCCCAGCGATGCGAACCAGCGATGAACCGTAATGTCGCCTCACGTACAGGATCGACCGGAATCCAGAAGCTCAGCGTTTGTTGGCCATCGACAAAGTAGTAGGGGGCATCCTGGTGCCAGGGCGTGGGTTTCGTTGTGCCGGGTTCTTTAATCAGGACGTGATCGTGAAAAATCTGCACGGAATGTGAGCGCATAAGCAGCGCGGCCGCGGCGGCGGCACAGGAACTGTGGATGAACTGGGAAAACTCCGGAATCCGTTGCCAATTACAATAATCGTCAAAGAAACGCCCTGGCTCATTTGACTCTAGATTATCGCTACCGTAGATGCCTGGTGCTTTGATGTTGAGATCGATACCTTTGCGCAGCACCTCAATCCAGTCACGGAACAGTCCGGGTAAATACACAGACCCATCTCGTTCGTAATCCTTGACTTGTTGTGATGTAATAAGCGCGTTCATACCCTTCATCCCTCGACTGCACCCAGCGTGGCTTCTACAGCATCAAGAAAGCCCTGCATGTCCACGACATGTTCTGCATCTGGATGCGTCGTTTTCCCTTTCAGATCCCCTGTGATCGTGCCCTTGGCAACCGTTTCAATCAACGCATGTTTGAGCGACTTGGAATATGCAATCAACGCCTGGTTATGTTCACGGCAGCCAATCGTGAACAATGCATTGGCCAACGCATAGATTAACGCTGAGGAATTGAAAATGGATACTTTGCCATCTGACTCAAGGTATTTCAGATAAAGATCATGGGCAGTGCCGTGAGGGGCTTCGAACAGCATGGTGCCATCTTTACTTTCGATAATGGAACTGGCGGTAGCCAGGCTTCCTCCCAGTGCTGCTGAGATATCTGAGAAAATATCTCCATCGAGATTTTGCGCTGGATAAATCGCATTGCGGGGTGGATCGGTAATCATCTTTATCAATTGACTCGAAGGTCGCATGATCATGAAGGAAGGCGGTGGGGTATCTGCTTTGGCCAATTCGGTACGGACGGTGGTAATGACATCGCTGAACACATCGTCGTAGGCCATGTATTCGCGTTTCAGACCAAAATAAACTTCTTTATCGTTGTTCGATGCATCGCGAAAAACCTGCTTGACCCAATCGGTGATCGCTGCTTTGTTATTGGACATAAACAAAATAGGATCATTTTTATTGATTTGCCGCGCATGCTTTTCATCACCATCGACAATGACTTTGATGATGCCGTCTTCCTCGGTCGGCATATTGAAACTGCCGTATTGATCACCACCGCCTGCGCTCATTCGTGACAGTGATACCTGGCATTTCCGTGCGGGGATCCCATGTTCCTTAAGTTGGTTAACCAATTTAAATAACTTTCTGCCGGTATTATTGTCGGGGATCCCCCAAAGTGCCCGTTCGGGTGGGTTTGCGACGATACGTGCAGCTTGTGCGTCAATGAGTTCATACTGATAATTCAAGCCAAGTTGCTTAAATCGGGCCTTGTAATCCTGTGTATAGATCTGTTCGATAGCGGTACGCATAACGCCGTCATAGCCGCCGATGACCGTATCTTTCAAGCCCAAATAGGCATCTCTTTTTTCATCAATGGCACGCTTGAAAAAGTGGTGGGCCCAGGCCTTTACATCTTCTATATCGTTGGTTGCCAGTAACCAGGGATCGCCTTTATGGATGGTGCGGCGATGTAGTTCAACCGGATTGCCACTTTTACCAACGAAGATCAATTTGGCGACGCCAGTGGCATTGGACAATTCGTTGTGGCTATCCTTGATGCCGCCGCTGTCCATGGTGTCGACTTCAATGTCACGGCCAATCCAATCCGGTGGATTAATCTGCAGGTTAGTAAATTCAATGTCCTCGCGAGTGATATTGCCGCCTATCCCTTTGCGAATAGCACCGTTGGGTGACTTAACCGCCAGTTTATTTAAATCTTTTTCAACAATGGATGGGTGCTTGTCCAGCAAGGAATCGAGTTGTTCGCGATTAACGGTCATGCCCGCATTTTTTATGCCGACGCCGTAGGTTTTCAATGCTTTAATGGCATCAAGTACAACCTGCCCGTTGGTGGTTAATCGATTCTCGGCAGTGAGATCTATCTCAACCAGTTCAATGGACAATCTTTTTTTTACAAACTGTTCCAGCAGTCGTTCAAAGGCAATTTGCGCCATTTCGTCGCCATGTAATATGACCAGTGGATGGGTAACGTTGATTTTACAAGCCATGGCATTGTTCCTGTATTTTTATCTTGTTGCATGAATAGGGTCTGAGACGGTGAATTTCATTCACCTGCATTCACCTGTAATAGAGTTCATTGCGGGGCACGTAAACAGTCGAGCAAGCCGAACAAATCGGCGCCTTGTTCATCTATTCCAGCGACTCTTGATTCAATTTCCCCAGATCTTTCGGCACCTAAAATAGTATCAGCAAATAAGTGAAATTTTTCGCTTATTTCTGCATCGGACAACGGCTCTTGTGGGTCGCCTTTAGGTGCGCACGGAACAGATTCTACAGCGTTGCCATCGTCCAAAAGCAAACGCACATCTGCCCAGCGTTTACCCACGCTGATGCGGGTGTAATGTTCTGTCGCCTCGATTTGTGTGGCATTGCTGAGGCGCAGAATTTCTTCGTCATGGAGCGCTTCAGGTTCGAGTTCGGGCACACCCATCTGCCCCCGCACAATCATAGTAGCAACAGGGTAGGCAAGTGCATAACTAAGTTCATCCAGATTTTTAGGCGCATGTCCTGCGAGTCTGGCGGCATAGTCGAAGGTTCTGATCCGCACGGCGGTGACATTTTTGCTGCTGATATTATTATGGGTCCGCATCAACATGCGCGCAGCGTCTATCGCGGGATGGGCCCAGCGGCATACCGGGTAGCGTTTGTAATGGGTGTTGAAGATTTCCCAGTTCTGGCCTAAATCCTGCCAGTACGGTGCAGCATCCTCACCGCACAGGGTTATCGCTGGCGCACCCGTAAAGCCCAGTGCGGCCAAGTAGGCCGCACTTACCCCGGTGGGAGCACCCCAGCCGACACCATCCCGAACCATCGTTGGATGATCGATGCAACGCATCATCTGACTACGGGGACCGTGATACTCGGCAATACCGGCGGCGTGAAGCAGGGCTGTGTCATCAAGTTCCAATATGCGGGCGCACATGACGGCAATCCCGACCGCTGTCCAGGCACCGGAGGTGTGGTAGTCCGGTACCGTCGCGTGCAGAGCAAGTCCTGCGCGATAGGCGATTTCGTAGCCGATGGCCATTGCAGTCAAAAAGTCTTGGCCACTAAAGTCGATACCCCGGCCCTTGAGACCCTCTGTTACCGCCACAAGGGCGGGCAAAATAGCGGAGCCCGCATGGCCCTTGACGGCCGAGTTGCCATCATGGGCATCAATGGAATCGATGCTAAAAGCGCCAGCCATAGCAGCTCCGGTTGGACTGACAACGGCGTTGTTAAAAAGAATATGGGCGCAGGGTGAATCTTCACCGGCAGCGAACTGTTGTTGTGCAAGAGTGCGCACGATTTGTGCAATCTGAGTGCGACTCCCCACAGCACCGACACCTAGCGTATCGAGCAGGCTGCGTTTCATCAGGGCTCGGATCTTATCTGGCAGATCTTCGAACCGGGTTTGCCTGGAAAATTCACAAATTCGTTTTTCCATTATTCTTCGTCTCCGGGTGCACGTCTCGCGATGCAATGGGTAGGCAGATCTGACCCAAATAGGCGGCCTTGATTCGAAACCTGTGGTTGACCGCGATACAGAAGGGCTCTGACCCAACGTACTGGATTCGCGAGGGGAAAACCACAGTTAATCATCTGCTCCACACGGTAGCCGGCATCATCGACCTGAGCCCTGAGTGATAGTAAAATAGCCTGCCATGGGTATGTTCATTTGGGATTCAAACTACGAGACCGGCTTGGTGAGGCTGGACGAGCAGCACCGTCGACTAGTGGCGACGATGAATCAACTCGATGATGCCATTACTTTTGGCGCTACCGAGGAATGGCTCCAGAATTTACTAAGCCGACTGGTGGACTATACCGAATATCATTTTTCTTATGAAGAATTACTGATGTACAAAGCAAATCTTGATGAGCACGATATCACCCAGCACATCGAACAACACGCAAGTTTTGTACACAAACTCCAAGCGCTGGAACAGGCCGCATCCCAGGATCCCAACTTGATTTGCAGGGATTTAATGGACTTTCTGGTCAACTGGCTGAGTCGGCACATTTTAGGAACCGACAAACGTATGGCGGCG
>CAZAWX010000192.1:0-7806 GCA_964488985.1 uncultured Ectothiorhodospiraceae bacterium | reverse complement strand
AAACGCGAACCTGATTGGCCGCATCGTCAGTGATGGATCTCCGGGGATTGTGTCCTCATCGAGGTGCCCGGCCAGGCGTTGCATTTCCGCCAGAATGACGTGAATAGTCCCGTGCAGGCGGGTATTTAATGGCCTATGTTCAATGGCCTGTGTGAGGGGCGTTGATACACTTGGATGTTAAATTTATGGCTGCCGATCACCTGTCCCTGATCTGTCGAGGAGCTCCGGTAGCCATTGGGCCAGTACCGAATGTAATTGTTTGCGCCGAACCGGTTTGGTTAAAAATCCGCTCATGCCGGCGTCAAGGCAGCGCTTTTCCGCCGCGGAATCCGCATTCGCCGTCAATGCGACGACCGGGGTATCTCTATCCTCAGCACCTCGCCGGCGGATCCGGCGGGTGGTCTCAAGGCCGTCCATTTCCGGCATTTGCTCATCCATCAAAATCAGGCGGTAAGGCTGTGAATCCATCAGGCGCAATGCAGCTTCGCCACTAGTGGCGGTATCCACATTGATCCCCAGACGTGTAAGCATGGCCTGGGCGACTTGCAGATTCATCGGGTTGTCATCGACCAGTAGAACCCGCCCCTCTGGAGGTGATGGTGAAGCGCGAAGATCGCTTTGCTGTCGATTGCTGCTGTCCGGGTGCTTGTCATCCCCACTTAACAGATTGAATAGTTCCGTGCGGCGGATGGGTTTCAACAACGCCGCGCCATAGCGCTGGCTCCGTGGCAGATGCACACCCAGGGCGGCAGTAACGATAATGCGTGGTTGTTTTCCGGCACAGTGTTCGTGGATGGATTTCAGCAGCGTTTCACCGCCATTTGTCGCCAGCACGCCGGCATCAAGGAAGATAAAATCAACGGCCTGAGGTGAGGTCATCTGTTGCATTAACGCCTGCCTTGAGTCCACCTTCGTGACGTTTACATCGAAGGCCTTGAGGCAGTGTTCCAGGGCTTGTGCGCACACGGGATCTTTTTCAAAAATCACGGCCCGATGACCATTGATGCCTGCATGTACAAATACCCTCGGCGGCTCTACCTCAACCAGTGGCAGCTCAAACCAGAATTCACTGCCTGTGCCGGGGCTCGATTTGAGACCGATTTTCCCGCCCATCATTTCAGTGAGTTGCCGGCAGATACTCAGGCCCAGGCCGGTGCCGCCAAAGTGTCTTGAAGTCGAGGTATCGGCCTGGGTAAAAGGTTCAAACAAGTCCGCCTGGCTTTTCTCGTCAATACCAATCCCGGTATCTTTGACCCGTACACACAAACGGTCCTGCTCCTGCCGGCGAACGATTACGGCGATGGAACCGGACTGGGTGAACTTGATGGCGTTACTGAGCAGGTTGCTCAGTACCTGGCGCAAACGTAGCGGATCACCACTGACCCGCCCTGGTAAGCGGGCATCAAAATCCACCACCAGGGAGACCTGCTCATGGTCAACGATCCCGGCCATGGAACTGACCACATCATTGATTTGTGCCTCCAGCTGATATTCGGTGTTTTCCAGGGTCAGGTGGCCGGATTCAAGGCGTGAAAAATCCAGGATCTCATTGATCATTTCCAGCAAAGAATCGGCGCTGCGCTGGGCATTTTTCAGCAGATTGCGCTCGCTGACGCCGAGTTGGCCGTCGCTGAGCAACTCCAGGCTGCCGATGACGCCGTTGAAAGGCGTGCGGATCTCATGACTCATGACGGCAAGAAACCGGCCCTTGGCGGCGTTGGCATGCTCGGCTTCCTCCCTGGCCTGTTGCAGGGAATTTTGAGTGTTCTGTAGTTCGCGCTGATAGGCACTCAACTGTGTGACCGTCCCTCCCAGGCGAACCATCTCGCCCGCAATCACCGGGCCGAAATCAATGGGTGCTGGCGTTTGTCCCTTGGCAATACCATCAAGTCCTTCGCGAACTCGGTTCACAGGCCGTATCACCAGGAAATGCAGCAGTAATATCAGCGCCAGTCCCAGGGCACCGACGGTCGCCATCACTTCCACCCACAGCGATTGCACATGGGATTTAATATTCGCCAGCAAGCCGGCCACATCCCAGGACACCACCAGTTGCCCGGCGCCAAGTCTTGCCAGGACTCTGGGAAAGCGATAGTAAAACACGGTTTTTGATGGTCGTGGTGGCCGGTTCGGCCACAGTATGGTGGCGCGCCCGCTCTGGTTGGCGACGAAGTTGACGGAATATATCGAGGCGTCCGGTCGCGACGCCTGAGCGATGATGCGATCAATGTCCTCGTGCCTGCCCGTGGCCCGGGACAGGGTGCTGATCAGTGCCTGTGAGGTGCGGATACTTTCCCTTCGCAACAGGTCACGCAGGTAGTCGGTTTCCCGCTGGCGCATGGATTCGCCCACCACGATTGCGGCCAGTAAAGAAGTGCCAATCAGGACCAGGGTCAATTGCAGCCACAAAGGCCAGCGTTTGAACTTGAACGCCATAATCATCGCCACTGTGCATGTGCACAGAGTATAAGACCCAACTCGATGTCGCCGATAGGTTTAACTCCTGCAGGGTACTTCAGAGGCGTTTTTTTACATAACTGCCCGGTGCGGCCTCGATGCAATCAAGCCGTCCATCTCCCGGGGTGCGGGAGGCAACTTTGCCCCCTCCGTGTCGGCTCATCCACCGCGACCAGTCCGGCCACCAGGAGCCTGTTTGATGGTTCGCAGATTCCAGCCAGCGCTCAGGTTGGTCCGGGTAGCTGTTTTTCAACCAGTAGCCATATTTACCGGATTCGGGGGGATTGACAACTCCGGCGATGTGGCCGGATTCACTCAGCACGAATTTGACCGGGCCGGAAAATAATTGCGTCGTTTCATAGGTGGTCCGCCAGGGAGCAATGTGATCCTCAAGGGTGGACAAAACATACGTAGGGGTTTTGACCTGGCGCACGTCCAGGCGAATGCCGGCAAGCTCAATCCCGCCGCTTTCGCGCAGCAGGTTTTCGATATACAGCTTTTGCATGCAGAAGGTATGGATGGCCGCCGGCATGTTGGTGGCATCGGCATTCCAGTACAGCAGATCAAAATTTCCCGGTGAATTGCCGAGCAGATAATTGTTCACATAAAACGACCAGATCAGGTCATTGGCGCGCAGGCTGCGGAAGGTGTCGTAAACCGACTTGCCGTCCAGATAGCCTTGTTCACTGATGGTTTTTGCCAAATCGTCCATGCCGTCTTTATGCATGAAGACATTGACCTCACCGGATTCGCGAAAATCCACCATGGTGGTGAGCAGGGTTGCGCTGTGAATACGTTGGTCGTTTTTCGCCGCCATCCAGGCCAGGGTCGCCGACAGCAATATTCCGCCCAGGCAGTAGCCGATGACGTTGACTTCCCGCTCACCGGTGGCCTGCTCAATCGCGTCGAGTGCTGCGAGCGGGCCTTCGAACATGTAATCCTCGAAATCCTTCGCCGCAAGTTCTGCCCCCGGATTGACCCAGGACACCACAAACACCGTGTGGCCCTGACTGACCAGCCATTTCAGGTATGAATTTTTCGGCCGCAAATCCAGCACATAGTATTTGTTCATCCACGGCGGAATGACCAGCAATGGCCGCCGATTGACCTTTTCGGTTGTCGGGTTGAACTGAATCAACTGTATCAAATCGTTTTCGAAGACCACCTGGCCCGGTGTTGTGGCAATGTTTTCGCCCAGTTTGAAGGCATCGTTTTCAACCATGCTGATATCCAGACGGCCAGGACTTTTTTCCAGGTCATCAAGCAGCCGATTCAGTCCATCGAGCAGGCTTTTGCCTTTTGTTTCCATTGCTTTGCGCAACACCTGGGGGTTGCTGAGGACAAAATTCGACGGCGACATGGCATCAACCACCTGCTGGGTGGCGAACACCAGGCGTTCGCGGTCCGCCGCATCCATGTTGCCACCCTCGGCCACCAGTTTCATGATGCCCCGGGCAGCAATCAGGTAGCTTTGTTTGAGGGCGCTGAATATTGGGTTTTCTTCCCAGGCGGGATCTTTGAAACGCCGGTCATTGGGGGTCGCATCCGCGTCAGATCCAGTGCCATTGAACAGGCGCCAGGCAAGGGCCATGGATTCCGACCACATTTGTGCCTGGGTGTTGTAAATGGCCAGTGGGTTAGTGAACAGGCTCTGGGTGAATTCAAGTCCTGCCTTGTGCAGGCCGAGAGGGTCACTGTCTGGCTCGGCAGGAGTACTCAAACCGTGTAGCCACAAATCCAGGTTTGCCTGGGTCAGGCGTGCCGTGGTGTTCATCATTTCTGAGACGGGATAAGGGCTGGCTTGCGATTCGTTAGCTGCCGGCATGGCAAAGTTCCTCAGTACGGTTAGAATAGGGATCTAATTGTTGCGCTGCAATATAATAGATGTGGTCTAATTTCTCAATCGACATTCACAGCCCAGGCTTTAATGAGGTTTACACATGCCATTACCCTTTCCGGTCCCCAGGACCAAGATTCATGACCGTACGGTGCATTGCGAGGGCTACCATCGCGATGATGGGCTGTGGGACATCGAAGGTCATCTGATCGATACCAAAACCTATGATTTCAGCAACAGTCATCGGGGCGAAGTGCCGGCCGGGCAACCGGTGCATGAAATGTGGTTGCGGCTCACGATTAACGATGATCTGGTGATTCAGGACGTCGAGGCCAGCATGGATTACCATCCCTATCGGATTTGCCCGCAAATTACGCCTAACTTCAAACGCCTCAAGGGGCTGCGGATCGGCAGCGGGTTCCGGCGCCGGGTCGCGCAGCAGGTGGGTAACGTGGAGGGATGTGTGCACATGCAGGAGTTGCTTGGACCGATGGCCACCACCGCATTTCAGACCATGGCCGGGCATCGCTTTAAAAGCGCCAAGGCGGATCCGGACTATCGTCCCCCCTTTCTCAACACTTGCCATGCCCACGCCACAAACAGTGTGGTGGTCAAAGAATTTTTCCCACGCTGGTATACCGGCGATAAGGTGCAAACTGCAAAATGACCCTGGAGGATCCACTTTCACCGTGCGAAAAGGTTTGTACACTCAACCCCGAGAACAACACCTGCATGGGCTGTTTTCGCACTGCCGAAGAAATTCGCCACTGGCGTGGTTACAGCAGCGCGCAAAAACATGAGGTTCTGGAACGCTTGCCGGCCCGGCGCGAAGCAAGGCGCCTGCAACGCAAGTCGTTGCTGCGACGGCGCCGTAACGGCTCATAGGTTTTCGATGTCCACCTGTGGTAGCGAATCGGCCGGGCTAAAGCCAAATACCCGGCCATAAAAATACAACTCCGCCTGGATGGCCTGGACAATAACTGATCCCCAGCAAGGTGGGTTTGCCTCCTGTCGAATGCTGACCGGGCACCAAACCTATCCAGGCTGAGAAATGGCGCCCGTTGACAAAATTCTTGCCATCACCGGCGACTTCTCGGCAGTCGATGTCATGCTGGGTCATTCCTGCATCATGCCGAACCTCAAGGCCGATGCAGAGCGGTTGCTGGCGCGGCCGGCGTGTGCTGCTTAAGGGATCACCGGGGAGGGGAGAAGAATAAACCACCTTTTTCTGCCCCTGCAGGTTTCCAAGTATCTTTTTCAGAAAGGCACTCCTCATACTGAATGATTTCAGGAACTCTCATCTATTCATGGCTTTCAATTCCTATCAACAACGACCAATTAACTTGTCAGTACCGTCACGATGGTTCTTCTCAAAACTGACTAGAGTCTTGCCAACCTCTGTGAAAAATGTTTAGTTGATACTAACCATGGAACTATCTCGCACAGACAATCATGGACTACAGCTTCCGTCAAATTATCGACAAACTCTCCAGTCTGCTCCAGGTCGTTTTCCTGCTCGCTACAGTACCGGCCGGGGGTGTTCTGATCGGTACCATCGGAGGTGAGTTTATCCTGCCGACGGGTTCACCTTATCGGGGTGTCCTCTGGGCCATATTCGCGTTCCTCGTCATCGGCACGCTGCTGTGGATCAGTTGGGTAAAGAGTCCGGAAATTTCCATCGCGGCCCTTGGCGTTTTTTACCTGTTCGCTGCAGTGACCAGTCAGTACGAGTATCTGGAGATGAGTCGAAACAGCCTGTACCGCGCGGTGCAAGCCGATCACGAACTCACTTATCCCGCCAGTTGGCGATCACTCGAGCGCAATGAGGTCTACCGGTTTTTTATCGCTGATGCCCTTGATGATCCCGGTGCTTCAGACTCATGGTTCAACCACCTGCGGGCGCAAGCGTCTATCGGTCACGTCAGCTACGAACGCACCAGAAAATATACAGGATCCAGTGAGGTCCTAAGGCAGGGCTGGTTGGTCTGGTGGGGCTGGTTCTGTCAGTATGCACTGTTGCTGGTCGGCACATTTTTTGGCATGGCAGGACCGATAGCTCGAGCCGGGCCAGACCTGGACATCGCTTCTGAGAGAAAGCCACCGGGTGAGACGGACGACGGTCCTGATAGACCAGAGAGGGAAAAACCATTACCCGCGAAGGAAACCCATCCGGTCACTGAAGATGAACCCGGCGATACAATCTGACTGCCCGAAAACCCGACCCTGCCAGTGCTTGAAACCTTGCCGCACCTGCCTGCACAGAAGTCTCTCGACAACGACGAACAGCAGCGTTTATGTGAACAGGCTGTATTCCTGTTGAAATAGATTTTGAATCGGGAACTGCAGAATTTCCTGCCTCTGATTGTTGCCGGTCTGCAGGGTAATACGGAAGACAACCAGGACCGTATGCTGATCGGTGGGCTGATCATGGATGCAGCCGCCGTAGAACTCATTCTGGCCCTGGCAGAAAACGGCCTGGACGCAACCCGGAAGGACCAGACAGACCGCACTGCCCTGCATTATCTCTGCGAAAGAAGGCGCAGTTCAGGTTGTTACTATTACTGGAACGATCGGCCAACCGCTTACCATGATAAATCGATTCACCAACTGGATATCCTTTGTGCTCGCCTTTTGAACAATGCATTCGGCCCGTGTGAGGCAGACCTTGAAGGGATCACCCCATTGATGGAACTCGCCCGGTGTGGTCGATGGGAGATCTTTCAATTCGTGCTCAGCTTCGACCCAGACATTCATCTGACTGACCATCGGAAATGGAATGCATTGATGTATGCCTGCACAGGGGGACAGACCAGACACTACACGCGGCCAGGCTTCTGCAGCTTGAGGTAGAGCTCAACTCATCTTCCGGCCATCTCGAAACTCGGGGCAATACCTCCGCACAGGGTTCAGTCAATGCTCTTTCGGTCGCCTCCAGGTCCGGCGCACTGGATACCGTCGTTGCCATACTCTCCCTGGCCGAATCCCGGGGAATAGAAGTTGCAGACCCTCTGCACTTCTGGCGGCGGCAGCCAGCGGAAAAAGTGAAATCGTAAAGGTTCGCCTGAAAGCAGATGTCTCCCCTGATTCAGTGAATTCCGGCAGTCGCTCAGCCTTGCATGTCGCACTTGATGCCTATGAAATTGAGGCCGCCAGGCTGTTGCTCGAAGCTGGTGCAGACGTCAATCATACCGACCTTGTTGGCCGGAGCCCGATCATGGGTGCAGCGAGGTCTCGCGACAAGCTGGTACGACAGGAACTGCTTCAATTGGGTGCCAATCCCGATCAGGTCGCTATCGACGGTACGTCTGCACTGCAGATTGCCTGCACCAGCTACTGGCCGGAAGGTCTCTACACCATGACGGCTTTCTCAGCGCCGCTGTCAAGATGAAGGTCGAGCCAGGGGTATTCGGGAGCACCTCGTCACTGAGTCCTAAATTTGACCGAGCATCTGCAATTACCATACTTGACCGTTCTTCGGAAAATGTGGTTTATTTGCCTTATTGTCCCCGACT
>CAZAWX010000191.1:0-7836 GCA_964488985.1 uncultured Ectothiorhodospiraceae bacterium | reverse complement strand
TGCCATTTGCTGGAGGCCGCCAGTAGCCTAGGCGAGAATGTGCAGTTACACTGCCGCGCCGATGTCAAAACATGCCGTTAACCAGAAATATACCCGTAATTTCTCAATCATTGCCCATATCGATCATGGCAAGTCGACGCTTGCCGATCGCCTGATCGAGGAGACAGGCGCGCTCTCCGAGCGCGAAATGAAGAAACAGGTGCTCGATTCGATGGAACTCGAGCAGGAACGCGGTATTACCATCAAGGCTCAGACTGCAACACTTGATTATCCGGCCTCGGACGGACACTGCTATACCTTCAACCTGATTGACACGCCCGGCCATGTGGACTTTTCCTACGAGGTTTCCCGCTCGCTACAGGCCTGCGAGGGCGCACTTCTGATTGTCGATGCTACCCAGGGGGTAGAGGCGCAGACGCTGGCCAATGTCTATCTGGCTATCGAGAATGATTTGGAAATTATTCCGGTGATCAACAAGATCGATCTTCCCAGTGCCGATATTGAGGAAGCCAAACGCCAGATCGAGGAAGTGATCGGGCTTGATGCTTCCGATGCTATTGCTGTGTCAGCCAAGACCGGCGAGGGCATCCATGATGTGTTGAAAGCCATTGCCGCCCGCATTCCACCTCCGAGAAATCGCAATGATAATAATCTGCGGGCTCTGATTGTTGATTCATGGTTCGACCCGTACGTCGGCGCGGTGGCATTGGTGCGGGTGTTTGACGGCGTTCTGAAAAAAGGTGACCGGATTCGCCTGATGTCGCTTAAGGTCGCGGCTTCCTACGAAGTGCAAGACTTGGGTGTATTTATGCCGCAGCCTGTATCGCACCCTGAACTTACATCGGGTTCGGTTGGTTTTATGATTGCCGGCATCAAACAGTTGGCCGATTTGAAGGTCGGCGATACGGTGACGCTTGAAAGAAGTCCCGCAGTTGAAGCTTTGCCCGGTTACCGCGAACCCAAGCCTATGGTGTTTTCGGGCATGTATCCGGTGGACTCGGGTGATTATGCCGACCTGCGCGACTCGCTTGAAAAGCTGAATCTGAACGATCCGGCTTTTACTTTTGAGCCGGAAAACTCATCAGCTCTCGGGCTTGGCTTTCGCTGCGGGTTCCTTGGCATGCTGCACATGGAAATTGTGCAGGAACGACTGGAGCGCGAATACAACCTTGATCTGATTAGCACTGCGCCAAGCGTGATCTATCGCATGCATCTGACCGATGGGACGAGCTTTGAAACCTCCAACCCGAGCGAGTTCCCCGACCCGGTCACCATTGATCGAATCGAAGAGCCGACAGTAACGGCCAATATTTTTACGCCCGAGGAATTTGTCGGTACGATGATGAAGCTGTGCCAGGAGCGGCGTGGAACCCAGAAGAATATGACCTTCATCGGCCAGGGTCGGGTGATGCTTACCTACAGCCTGCCGCTGGCCGAGATGGTGATCGATTTTTACGATAAGCTGAAATCGCTGTCGCGCGGTTATGCATCGATGGATTATGAATTGGCGGAGTTTCAGGACAGTGATGTCGTCAAACTCGATGTACTGGTCCATGCCGAGCCGGTGGATGCGCTATCGTTGATTGTTCACAGATCGATTGCCGAGGGGCGTGGCAGGGAACTGGTCAAGAAACTGCGCGAATTGATTCCGCGGCAGCAGTTCGATGTCCCCTTGCAGGCGGCCATTGGCGGCCGTATCTTGGCTCGTGAAACGGTCAAGGCCGTGCGCAAGAATGTGACTGCCAAATGTTACGGCGGTGATATTACGCGAAAACGCAAACTGCTTGAAAAACAGAAGGCGGGCAAAAAACGTATGAAATCCATTGGTAGTGTCGAGGTGCCACAGGAGGCATTTCTGGCGGTATTGAAGTTGGGCGAGGGGTCATGATGAGCGATAAGAAACCGGTCTGGCGGGAATGGCTGGAAAGCCTGATTGTCATTGCATTGCTGGCTGTGGTGATTCGCAGTTTTATCGTGGCGCCGTTTAAGATTCCGTCGTCGAGTATGGTGCCAACCCTTGAGGTCGGTGATTACCTGTTTGTGCTGCGTTATCCGTACGGTTTTCGCCTGCCGCTGACCGATATTCAGTTGCTATCCAAACAAGCCAATCGCGGCGATGTGGCTGTGTTCGTATTCCCCGAGGACAAGAGCAAGGATTATATCAAGCGCATTATCGGCTTGCCGGGCGACAGGATTGTTTATAAACAGAACGATTTGTTCATCAATGGAAAGAAGATGCCGCTGAAAGCCAAGGGCAAGCGGGCCTATTTTCTGGGTGATGGAAGTGTCGACGTGTCGGGCTTGTTCGAGGAAGACCTGATGGGTGTAAAGCATGATGTGCTGCGCAAGAGTTTCTCCATTCGTGATGGGGAATGGGTGGTCCCAGCAGGTCATTATTTGGTGCTCGGCGATAACCGGAATAATTCACGGGATTCCCGTTTTTGGGGTTTTGTGCCACAATCCTACCTTGTCGGCCGGGCTGCGATTGTCTGGTGGTCCTGGGATCATGCCAAGGGTGAGGCCCGCTGGGACAGGCTCGGCCACGTGATTCACTGATGGGAAGGAGGATGCTGATGGATATGCAGGCGCAGCAGCGGGAACATGGTTTTTCGGTGATTAAATTGATGCTTTTTCTGGGGCTTCTCGGGGGGGTAGTCTGGTACGGTTGGTTGCTGATTCCGGTGTATAACGCCCAATGGAAGGTTCAGGATGCATTCGATGCTTTGAGTCGCAATATGGCGAATGCTAACGAAGCTGCAATACGTGCCCGTCTACCGGAATTGTTCAAAATCAAATATATCTATCACAACGACCTGCCGGAAGAGTTTTATGATAACATCAAGATCAAGGCCGATGGCAGCCGTATAGAGGTATCTTCCTATTATCATGTCACCATCTGGCCGCTCGGGCCGGTCGAGGATGTGGACCCCGAGTCGGAATATGATGCGGTGGATCTGAAGGGTATGGATAAAATCCGCGATAAATTACGCCTGGATTACGATTTCGAACCCTATGCCCAAACTCCCTGATAGCGCGGATGTCTGCTGCTGACCAGTCCATAGCCCCTGACTTGAAGTCGGGCCTGCAACGGCGCATAGGTTATCGTTTTAAGGATATCGCCCTGCTACAGCGGGCTTTGACCCATCGCTCAGCTGCAGCGACGCATATGGAGCGACTCGAATTCCTCGGCGATGCTGTGCTCGGGCTGGTTATCGCAGAATATCTGCATCGTGAGTTTCCCGAAGTCGACGAAGGGAGTCTGTCGCGCATGCGCGCATCAGTGGTGCGGCGCGAGGGGTTGTTGCTGGTGGCCGATGCCTGGTCTTTGCAGGAGTTGGTTGAAGTTGGCGAAGGGGAAAGAAGCTCTTCGGGCATCAAATCGAGATCCATTGTAGCCAATGCGGTTGAAGCCATCATCGGAGCGGTATTTACCGATGCTGGCTGGGATGATGCACGGCAGCTGGTTATGCGTGCCTGGGAGCCGTTGCTCGCAGAAGTGGCTGATGCCGATCTGCGCGATGCAAAAAGCCGTTTGCAGGAATTGACCCAGGGAGAAGGCTGGGGGCTTCCTGAGTATCAGGTTACCGATTTCGGGGTCGGTCAGAAGCCGCGCTTCCAGGCGCGTTGCAGCGTGCGGGGGAAACCGGCAGGTAGCGGAACGGGTGAACGGAAAAAGCTGGCTGAAATCAAGGCTGCTGAACAGGCATGGAAACGATTGAAAGGTAAACAGGATAAAAAAAGTGCATAAATCTGAAAGTTTTCGTGCCGGTACGGTAGCCTTGCTAGGGCGTCCGAATGTTGGCAAATCGACCCTGATGAATCATATCATTGGCCTCAAGGTGGCCATTGTGACGCCCAAGCCGCAGACCACCCGGCATCGGATTATGGGCATTCTTACCGATGATGAGCGGCAGGTGGTGTTTGTCGATACCCCCGGAATTCACAAGGGAGCCAAGCAGCTGAATCGCAATATGGTACGTGTGGCTTATGCGGCAGCGGAAGAAGCGGATGTGCTGGTGATTATGCAGGATGTGACAAGACCGCTGGACAGTGGAATCCGTGCCCTGATTGAGCGTTTTGCCGATGGTCGGCTGAGCCAGCCGCGTATTCATGTGCTTAACAAGGTGGATAAGATCCATAAGGACAAATTGCTTCCCCGCCTGATGCAGGTGCAACAGCTTGATCCGGGCGCGGCTGCCTATGTGCCGGTATCGGCGCGCAAGGGCTTGCAGGTGGACGCACTGCTGAAGGAGATCACCCGCCATCTGCCTGAGCAGGAGCCACTTTACGATCCTGACTGGTTCACCGATCAGAGCCAGCGCCAGCTGGCAGCTGAGTACGTTCGTGAGCAGGTGTTTTTGTCCATGCATCAGGAGATTCCGTTTCAGACGGCGGTTGATATTGAGCGTTTTGAGGAAGTGGGCAATGGCGTTGATATTGATGCGACGATTCTGGTTGGCAGCGAACGTCATAAGCCGATGTTGATCGGGAAGGCCGGCGATCGTCTGAAGACTGTGGGTGTGCGCGCCAGACAGGGACTTGAGGAGATATTAGGCATGCATGTGCGGCTCAATTTGTGGATCAAGGTGGACCCCGACTGGTTTGATCATCCGGGTAAATTGAGTGATCTGGGCCTGGGTAGTGATTCGCAATAATGTAATGGGTAATCAATCGGTGCGAAACTGAATGGCTGATCTCTCAGATGCAGGCCTTTTATTACGGCGTATTCCCTATAGCGAAACCTCGCTGATTTGCCATTTTCTGACTGAGCATCATGGGCGCATTGCGTTGATGGCGCGCGGTGCCAGACGTGCGAAAAGTCCCTTTCGGGCCACTTTGGCACCCCTGTATCATCTACAGCTTAGCTGGAAAAGCGGGCGCACTGGCATGGGCACACTGATCGACGTGCAACGGCAGGACAGACTGCTGGAAGAGGACAAGTCTTTAAGCGGGCTGGAATTGCTGGCTCTGGCATCGGGCTTGTATCAGGAGGGGGATCCGGAAGGTTATCCTGAGATACTTCAGGCGCTACATCTACTGGCCGAGCGAGGTGAAAAGGCCGGACTGCTGGCGGCCAGCTGGGAGTTATTGCATGCATCGGGCTGGATCGGAGATTTATGCCATTGCTGGCTGTGTGGAGAGGAAGTGGATGCCGAGTCTGTGATGTTTTGGCGGCAGTCACATCTTTGCTGTGATGCCTGTGGCGGAGGGGATGTGATCGGGCCGGGCTTGCGCAAGAGCATTGCAGGGGTGATGAATCAGGCTACGGTGCAGTTGTCGGATCGGGATGCGAGGGCATGGAAAAAGATGATCGAACTTGTGTTGCGGGAGCATGGCGTCAGATTTGTCAGCCATAATTACGTGTGAAAGGTTTAGGAGTGATGGATGCATCTGGGCGTTAATATTGATCACATAGCGACATTACGTCAGGCCAGGTTGACCGAGTACCCGGATCCTATAGCCGCGGCAAGGATCTGCATGGAAGCTGGCTCGGATGGCATTACCGCCCATCTGCGTGAAGACCGGCGTCATATTCAGGATAGGGATATGGAGCAGCTGGCGGCGATGGCACATGCCGGAGAACTACATCTGAATATGGAAATGGCCGCTACCAATGAGATGGTCTCGATTGCCCTGAAGCTTAAACCGCAGGCTTGTTGCCTGGTGCCAGAGAAACGTGAGGAATTGACGACCGAGGGTGGATTGGATGTAGCAGGTCATCAGTCGCGCATGGCCAGCGTAGTCGAAAGACTGGATGCAATGGGTACGCGGGTGTCGATGTTTATCGACCCGACCGAGGCGCAGGTGCGCGCCTCCCACGACATCGGCGCTCCGGTGGTTGAGTTGCATACAGGGCATTTCGCCAATCTGTCCGGATCTGCCAGGGATAAGGAACTGGCGGCAGTACGTGATGCGGCAAAGCTGGCGGCCGAACTCGGTCTGATTGTGCATGCAGGCCACGGACTGACGCTTGCCAATACGCCGGATATGGTAGCGATTGCCGAGATCGAAGGGCTGAATATCGGTCATGCCATTGTTGCCGATGCGGTATTCAAGGGGCTGGGCCAATCTGTTGCCGATTTTAAGGCGGTCATGGTTCGCTAATGGCTATTGCCGGCATCGGAGTGGATCGGATAAGGATCACACGTGTGGCGTCCAGTCTTGATCGCTTTGGCGAACGTTTTGTCCAGCGCGTCTATACAGAGGCTGAAGCGGCTCAGGCCAGGGCCAAGGGGAATCCTGCCCGGCGTTTTGCCATGTTATTCGCCGCCAAGGAGGCTGTCTCCAAGGCGCTGGGCACCGGTTTTCATCAAGGGGTGGCTCCGCATCATATCGAGACCATTCATCAGCCTTCCGGCAAGCCCGAGGTACGGCTTCTTGCGGGAGCCAAGTCCGCAGCTGAACGACAGGGCATCGCCCGCGTGTTCGTATCTCTGTCGGATGATGATGGTATAGCTGTCGCATTTGCTGTTGCGGAACTAGGCTGATGCTTTGATTTAATTCAGTAATATTGCTTTGTCACAAGTATGACATAAGCAACCTGTACAGTGTGCCTATGATCAATATTGAATCACTTATCGATTATCGATTCCCCAGGCTGCGTCAGCGTGCATCGCTCATAAGTAAACCCGTTACCATGGCGCTGCGCATGCTTTTCCATGAGAAGGAACTGCAGCGCTTTTCAGCCAGATATCCCCATCAACACGGACTGGATTTCGTCGATCAGATGCTTGAGCATTTTTCGTTCAGTTACACCCTGAAACATCATGATCGGGAGCGCATTCCGCCTCGGGGCCGACTTGTAATTATTGCTAATCATCCCATAGGAACCCTTGATAGCGCAGTGTTGCTGAAACTGGTGGGGGAAGTGCGCCCGGATGTGAAAGCAGTCGCAAATGAGGTGATGTCAGGTATCAGGCAGTTGCAGGGATTAATTCTTCCAGTGAATAATATGATGGGGCGACCATCGCCAGAACAATTGAAGGCTGTGTATCAACACCTGGATGATGAGGGAGCCGTGATTATATTTCCTGCCGGAGAGGTTTCGCGCATGGGGGCGACCGGCATCAAGGACGGGCACTGGCATTCGGGCTTCCTCAGGATTGCGACGGCTACGCGGTCTCCCATTCTTCCGATGTTTGTCGATGGCCGTAATTCGATGTTCTTTTATGCCTTATCCTTTTTTGCCAAACCGCTTTCGACATTGTGGCTGGTGCGTGAAATGTTCAAGCAGGCAAAGCGTTCGGTGGCTGTATCCATTGGGGATATGGTGCCCTATGAATCTTATCTAAAGGCGAATCTGCCGATTAAATCGGCGGTCAGGATGTTTCAACGCCACTTGTATCGGATAGGTAAGCAGAAAAGTCCGTTATTTGAAACATCCTCAGCCATTGCCCAACCTGAGAACAGGCAGATGTTGCGTCAGGAGATAAGGGGCTGCGAATTGCTGGGTGAAACGTGGGATGGTAAAAGAATCTATCTTTTCAGTTATCGACCCGATTGTAGCATTATGAGAGAAATCGGGCGTCTGCGCGAGGTGTCTTTCCGGGCTGTGGGTGAGGGAACGGGGAAGCGACGGGATACCGATCCTTATGATCAAACATGCAACCAGATATTGCTATGGGATGATGATGAGCTTGAAGTTGTGGGCGCCTATAGGTTGAGTGTTTCCCATGTGGTTCGGGCGGAAAATGGGTTGCAAGGTATTTATACGAATAGTTTGTTTGATTTTCATCCGGGCATGGATGAAATTGTGGAGCAGGGCCTCGAACTTGGGCGTAGTTTTGTGCAACCACGATATTGGGGTAAGCGAAGCCTGGATTATTTGTGGTTTGG